>NZ_JBIAYX010000021.1:0-93045 GCF_042898365.1 Streptosporangium sp. NPDC000509
AGCGAACACTCCCCCGACCGCACCGACCGCACCGCCAGATCCAACGCCACCAACGACGACGAACACGCCGTATCCACCGTCAACGCCGGCCCCCGTAACCCCAGCACATACGCGATCCGACCCGACGCCACACTGATGCTGCCTCCGGTGAGGAGGTAGCCGTCGGACGCGCCGTCGCCCTCGTGGAGGCGGGGGGTGTAGTCCGACGCGGTCGCGCCGATGAACACGCCCGTGTCGCTCTCCTTCAACGACAGCGGATCGATGCCCGCCCGCTCCAACGCCTCCCACGCCACCTGCAACAACAGACGCTGCTGCGGATCGGTCGCCAACGCCTCCCTCGGACTCATCCCGAAAAACCCGGCGTCGAACTCACCGGCACCGCTCAGGAAACCGCCCTGCCGGGTATAGGAGGTGCCGGGACGCTCGGGGTCGGGGTGGTAGAGGGCCTCCAGGTCCCAGCCGCGATCGGCGGGAAACTCCCCGATCGCGTCCGTCCCCGACGCCACCAGCTCCCACAAATCCTCGGGCGAGGCCACCCCACCGGGAAACCGGCACCCCATCCCCACGATCACCACCGGGTCGTCGCGGTGACCGGTGATGGGGGCCGGCGCGTCCGGGGCCGTATCGGCGGTCAGGTGCCTGACCAGGGCGGCGGTGGTGGGATATCCGAACAGGGTGGCCGCGGGCAGGTCGACCTCGAGGGCGGCACCGACCCTGTCGCGCAGCTCGACCATGCCCAGCGAGTCCAGGCCCAGGTCCTTGAAGGTGGCCTCCTGGTCGACGCGGGCCGGATCCGAGAAGCCCAGCACCGCCGCCACCTCACCGAGGACGCGGCGCCCCACGTCGGCCTTCCCGGTGGAGAGGGCGGGGGCGGCGGAGACGGGTCCCCTGCCGGAAACCGGGACCTCGGCGACAGCCGGTTCCCCGCCGGGAACGGCGTCCAGCCAGTGGTGCTCGCGCTGGAACGGATAGGTGGGCAGGGCGAGGCGAGGGCCGCCGGGTGGGAAGACCGCGTCCCAGTCCATCGGTACACCGGCGGTGAACAGCCCGCCGACGGCGACCTCCACCTCGTCGTGCCTGCCGAGGACCGGCACGAATGCCGCTTTCCTGCCCTCCGCCTCCCGGCCGAGCCCGCTCAGGGTCGCCCCGGGTCCCGCCTCCACGAAGATCCCGGCACCCAGCTCGCGGAGCCGGGTGAGCCCGTCGGCGAACCGCACCGGTCGGCGGGCGTGCTCCACCCAGTACTCCGGATCGGTGCTCTCGACGAGCTCACCGGTCACGGTGGACACGAACGGGATGCGGGATCCGCCGAACGAGATCCCGGCGAGCACCTCCCGGAAGTCGTCGAGCACCGGGTCCATCAGCGGGGAGTGGAACGCGTGGCTCACCGGGAGCCTGCGCGTGCGGTACCCCCGAGCGGTACCGAGCGCGGCGACCTCCTCCAGCGTGCGCGTCCCGCCCGCGACGACCACGGACTCCGGGCCGTTGACGGCGGCGATCACCGCGGTTCCGCCGGCCAGGGCGAGCAGCTCCGCGGCGTCCGCCTCCCCCGCGCTCACGGCGAGCATGCCGCCGCCCGCGGGCAGCGACTCCATGAGCCGGCCCCTGGCGACGATCAGTTCCGCGGCGGAGGGCAGGTCGAGGATGCCCGAGACGTGTGCGGCGGCCACCTCTCCGATGGAGTGACCGGCCACGAAGGACGGCTCGACCCCCAGGGAGGCGAGCAGGCGGAAGGTCGCCACCTCGACCGCGAAGATCGCGGGCTGGGTGAAGGCGGTCCGGTCGAGCAGCCGGGCCTCGGCACTGCCGGGCTCTGCCCAGACGATGTCCTTGATCGGGCGTGACAGCCGATCGTCCAGAGCGGCGGCCACCTCGTCGAACGCCGACCGCCAGACGGGAAAGTCCCGGTGTGCCCGGCGTCCCATGCCGAGCCGCTGGCTGCCCTGCCCGGGGAACAGCACCGCGACCGGCGCGCTCCCTGCCCGTCCCGTCACGACCCCGGCCGCGGGACGGCCGTCGGCCAGCGCCTCCAGCCCGGCCGGCGCGTCACCGGTGACGGCGGCGCGCCACTCGAACGCGGTCCGTGTGGTGGCGAGGCTCCGCGGCAGCCCCGGAGGGATCTCACCGTGTTCGGCGACGAGGTCTCGCAGCCGCGCCGCCTGCTCCCTCAGCGCGGGCTCGGTCCTGGCACTGAGGACCAGCGGGGTCCGCGGCGCGCGGACGTCCGGCTCCCGAGAAGGTCCCGGCACCGTGGAATGTCCGTGCAGCGTGGAATGTCCGTGCGGCTCGGGCGCCTCGGCCACCACGATGTGGCAGTTGGTCCCGCCCATGCCGAACGAGCTGACACCGGCGACGAGCCTCTCGTCCTCTCGGGGCCAGACGCCGCCCTGGTCGCGTACCGTCAGGCGCCAGGCGTCCAGATCGATGTCCGGGTTCGGCTCGGAGTAGTTGAGGCTCGCGGGCAGCCGGCGCTCGCTGACGCTGAGAACGGTCTTCAGCAGGCCGGCGATCCCGGCCGCGCCCTCCAGGTGGCCGATGTTGGTCTTGACGGAGCCGACGTGCAGCACGGGGCCGCCGTCCCGGGCGAGGCCGAGGGCTCTGGCCTCCACCGGGTCCCCGACCCGCGTGCCGGTGCCGTGCAGCTCGACGTACTGCACATCAGACGGTGACACCCCGGCCGCCGCCCACGCCTTCCCGATCACCTCGGCCTGCGCCCGCGCGTTCGGCACGGTGAGCCCGTCGGTCGTGCCGTCGTTGTTGACGGCGCTCCCGAGCAGCACCGCGTAGACGCGGTCGCCGTCCTCGACCGCCGCGTCCAGCGGCTTGAGCAGCACCAGCCCGGCGCCCTCACCGCGAACGTAGCCGTTGGCCCGGCGGTCGAAGGTGTGGCAGCGCCCGTCAGGGGACAGCCCGCCGAAGCGCGCGACCGCGGCGGTGCCGGCGGGGTCCACGATGAGATTCACTCCACCGGCGAGCGCGAGCCGGCTCTCGCCGCGCCGCAGGCTCTCGACGGCCAGGTGCACGGCGACCAGCGACGACGACTGGGCGGTGTCCACCGCGATGCTCGGCCCCCGCAGGCCGAGGGCGTAGGACACCCGGTTGGCGATGATGCCCCGGGTCGTTCCCGTGAGCGTGTGACGCCCGATCGCCGAGGCGCGTGACAGCGCGGCGTACTCGTCGGCGATGGAGCCGACGAACACGCCGGTCGCGCTGTCGCGGAGCGTGGCGGGGACCAGCCCGGCGTCCTCCAGCACCTCCCAGGCCAGCTCCAGTACGAGCCGTTGCTGCGGGTCCATCGCGGCGGCCTCGCGCGGTGAGACCCCGAAGAACTCGGGATCGAACCCGGCGATGTCGTCGAGATAGCCGCCGTAGCGGAGGCCCGGATTGTCCTGGGCGAGCTCGGCCGGGACGGCGGAGAGGCCCCGATGAGCGGGGATCTCCCGAACGGCACCGCGCCCCTCGTCGAGCAACCGCCAGAAAGCGCGCGGGTCCGATGCCCCGGGGAGACGGCACGCTGCTCCGATCACCGCGATCGGCCGGGACACCCGCTGGTCGTTGCTGCTCAACTGCTGCCTCACTCTCGCTCGTGACGGCATGACGGCAGGGCCGTGCGAGGCCGTGGGTGTGGTGTCGTACCGGTGTCGTGGCGGTGTCGTGGGTTTGATGTCGTGGTGGGAGGTACGCGAGCTCAGTCCCGGCCGGTGAGCGCCAGCCACACCGTCTCCGCCACGTCCCGCGACCGCGGGGTCAGGTAGAAGTGGTCCCCGGGAAAGGCCCTGAGCCGGAACCTGCCGGAGGTGTTCTCGCGCCACCGCTCCACCTCGACGACGGCCGCGAGCGGGTCACGGTCCCCGGTCAGCGCCACGATCGGGCAGCCGACCCGCGCGCCCGGTGCCGGGACGTACGCCCGCAGGGCGCGGTAGTCGCTGCGCAGCGCGGGAAGGACGAGGTCGCGCAGGGTCTCGTCCTCCAGTACCCGCCGGGAGGTCCCGCCGAGGCGCACGACCTCCTCGATCAGGGAGCGGTCGTCTCGCAGGATCCGCGGGTCGACCCGGGTCAGGGCCGGGGCACGCCCGCCGGAGACGAAGAGCAGGTCGGGTACGGCACCGAAGCCCTTTTCGCCGAGCAGCGCGGCCTCGAAGGCCACCAGGGCGCCCATGCTGTGCCCGAAGAAGGCGAGGGGCGCGGCCGGCCGCTCCTCGGCGATCACCGCGGCGATCCTGCGGGCGAGTTCCCGCAGGTCCTCGACGGCCGGTTCGCCGCGCCGGTCCAGGCGGCCCGGGTACTGGACGGCGAGCACGCGCACCGCCGGTGAGAGCTCCTGGGCCAGCGGGGTGAAGAAGGCGGCCGACCCACCGGCGTGGGGGAACACCACCACGCAGGGGGCGTCGGCGTCGGCCGGGGCGAACTGCCGCAGCCAGTCGCTCCTCGCCGCCGTTCCCGTCGCGGTCATCGGCCCGTCCCCGCGCGGGCCGCCTCAAGGGCGGCGCCGAGCGCCGCCGTGACCCGGGGGTCGGCGTCGGGCCGCATCTCCTGTATCGCGAGCAGGCTCCACGCCCGGGTCTCCGCCAGGTGCGACGGGGCGCCGTGCACGTCGGAGTGCTCGATCAGCCTCAGGTCGCGCACGGAGCGTTTGAGCCGCTCGGTGTCGCCAGGCGGGATTATCTCGTCCCTGGTCGCGGTCACGGTGGCGAACGGGACCTCCAGGTCGCGCAGGCTCTCGTCGTCGAGCGCCCAGTCCCGGATACGCGCGAACACCGCCTGGGGCGGCACACCCACCAGATGCGCCAGGGTGTCCCTGGTGATCGTCGGCACCCGCGCCTGCCAGGCGGTGTCGGTGAAGAAGTCGTGGATCGGCGTTCCGTTGCCGACCAGGCCGCGGATCCGCCGATCGCGCAGCGCGGCGGTGAGCGCCAGATGACCGCCGAAGCTCAGCGCGAGCAGATATGTCTCGGACACCTTCGCCCGCCCGGCCAGGGCGTCCAGTATCGCGGTGAACAGCCGCCAGCCGTCCGGACCGTAGCGCAGGGGGTTCTCGCCGACGCCGGGGAGTTCGGCCACGACCCCGGCCATCCCGAAGGCCGCGATCTGCGGCAGCACCGGGGCCCACTGCTCCTTGGGGCTCACGATGCCGCCGGTCATCACCAGCAGCGGGCGCGGCTCCTCGGCGGACAGGCCCGTGGCCCACACCTTGACGGGCAGCCCATCGACCTCGACGGTGACCGCTTCGATCCCCGGCCACTCCCGCCGCCAGCGTTCGAACGCCTCGACGCAGCGCGCGAGCGCCCGCTTGCGGCCTGGGCCGTCGACGAACGGGAACCGTCCCAGGTTGTAGTACTGGCAGGCCGCCAGCGTCTCACCCGTAGCCTCCGCCTCCTCCCCCGCGCGGATCCACTCATACGGCCACGAGCCCGGCTCGTCACCGCTGTCGGAGGTGATCCGCTCCAGCGGGCTCGCGTAGTGGCCGGTGGGCAGGTTCTGGGAGATCGCGTGCGCCACCACGAACCGTTTGAGCTCGGCCAGGTCGTTCATTCGGCGTATCCCTCCAGCGCGTCCTTGATCTCGGTGAGTACGTCGGCGCCCTCCGCTCCGTCGATCACGCGGTGGTCGAACGCCATGGAGAGCCGCATGACCGGGGCGATCACGATCTCGCCGTCCCTGACGACCGGGCGGTCGGCGATCCGGCCGACCCCCAGGGTGATCGTGGTGCCGCCGACGGAGTGGAAGCCGTCGACCGCCCGGTGGCCGAGCGAGGTGACGCTGAACGTCCCGGTGACGGCGGGGCGCCGCTCCAGCAGTCCCGCGGCCTCCCGGAACCGGTCGAGCGCCACCTGCCAGGGAAGCAGCCGCAGGGCCCGGATACCGGCGAACTCCTCTGCGGTGTCGGGATCGGCCTCGATCGCCCGGTCCAGGTGCGCCTGGACGTCGGCGAGGCTCGCGTTCTCCAGGCGGGGGATCACCGTCGCCAGCACGACCCTGCGGCCGTCCAGCGTCTTGTCGAGGGTGACCTTGGCGGCGACGGTGTCGTACGTGGCGACGACCGGGTCCAGGCGGCCCTGGATCGCCGTGTTCGCCTCGGGGTGCTTGCGCAGCACGCCCGCGGCCGCGTGCACGACGTAGGAGACCACCGAGCGGCGCTCCCCCGCTCGCCGCGCCCGCTCGCGTCCCGCGACGATCGCCGTCGCGTCGATCTCGGTGTCGAGGAAGACCGGCGAGAAGTCACGGATCTGGTCGAGGAAGAACAGGGTGTGGCGGCGCTGGTCGGCGAAAGGCTGCTCGGTCAACGGTTCACCACCTCGTAGATCGATTCGAGGTTCGCCGCCTCCAGGAAGTCGGGGAGCGACAACGGCTTTCCCAGGTGCTTCTCCAGCAGGACGAGCATCGCCAGGAGCCGTACCGAATCCCAGCCGGGAAGATCGTCGAAGGCCCGCTCCAGGTTCTCCGCGTCGACGTCGAGCCCGATCTCGTCCTGGAGCAGGTCCACGAACTCCGCCCGCGAGATCCCGGCCGTCATCGGTCACGCTCCAGTGCGAGGCCCGCTCTGATCCACTTGCTCGACTCGATCGCCACGGCGACCGCGCGCGACGGTGTCGCCATCTCCGGCAGCAGGCGGTCGAGCTGGAAGAACAGCAGGGCGTTGCCGTTGTTGCCGGTCTCGCCGACGCAGGAGATCTCCTTGGCCGACGAGAAGTCCAGCCGCTTGGCGATCTTGTCGGTCATGGTGACGGACAGCTGGGGAGGCAGCAGATAGTCGACCTGGTCCCGCTCCCAGCCGAGGTCGTCCAGGAGTTCTTCTGCGACCTCCTCGGCCAGGACGGGCACGAGCTTCTCGATGGCCTTGTAGTCCTCACTCGCCGGCGCCTCGGCGGTGTCGCGGTCCGCCAGGCCGTACCACCGCAGGGTCTGGCCGGGGGCGCGGTCCAGGCCCGACAGCCTGGTGAGCACAGAGCGGACCACCGGCGCCCGGGGGTGGTCCTCGGTGCTGAGCACCGCGGCTCCGGCTCCGTCACCGAACAGCAGGTAGTTGACGACCTCGTCGGGCGGCAACGCGGCCAGGTCGGCCTTGAGGTCGTAGTGCTTGGCGATGACGTCCCCGCCGATCACCAGCGCGGTCCGGTACCGGCCGGTGCCCAGCAGCGCGGCCGCCACGTCGAAGGTCTGCACGGCCCCCGAGCAGCCCGACTGGAGCTGGAAGGTCGGCACGCCGTCGATACGCAGCCGGTCGGCGATCACGTTCACGGTGGTCGGCATCAGCGTGTCCGGGGTGGCGGTACCGAGCACCACCACGTCGATCTCCGCGGCGGAGATCCCCGCTCGGTCGAGGGCCTGAACCGCCGCGCGCTCGCCGAGATCGGCCAGGTCGTGGTGGCGCTCGCCCGATTTCAGGTCGATCGCGAGGTGCCGGGTCCGTGTGCCGATGAAGGTGTCGACCCACTGCCGCCAGAGGTCGTCCATTCCGAAGCGCTCGGCCAGTGCGGCGGTGTCGACGGGGGGCCCGGGAAGGGCCGTCCCCACGGACAGAACTCGTATCGGGCTTTCCCCCATGCTGCTCCTCCATCGAGCCGTGTCCGCGTCACGCGTGTCGTCGCCAGGCGGTCCGGTACTCCCGAGGTGGCGTCGCGGATCCCACGTCGGCCTTCCTCGTCGGAACGCTAATGACGCCTGCTAAAGCAGCACTAAGCGAGTGATGAACCGCCCCGCCGGACGGAGGCGCCGGACGATGGACGCCTTCGGCAAGTACCCGGTCGACGCCGAGCACCGTGCCCACGCTCTCGGCGACCTCGGCCCGGTCCCCGGTGAGCATGATCACTCGCTCGATGCCGGCGGTGCGCAGCCGCCGCAGGGTCCGTGCCGCGTCCGCCCGTACGGCGTCGCGGAGCAGGATCACGCCCGCCGTCTCGCCGTCCACGGTCACCCAGACCGTGATGGCCCCGTCCAGTGCGGCCCGCGCCCGCTGGGCCCGCTCCCACCCCGGGGAGTCCGCGGCAGGGGATGCCGTCGCCTTGCCGACCGCTGTCCGGCGGCCCTCCACCACCCCCTCGGTACCGATTCCCGGCCGCTCCAGAACCTCGGTCGGCCTCGAAAGCTCGGCCCGGCGGGACCGGGCGGCCTCGACGATCGCGGCGGCCAGGACGTGGGAGGACATCTGATCCACCGCCGCCGCCCAGCGCAGCACGTCGTCGGCGCGGACGCCGGGCGCGGCCACGACGTCGACGACCTGGGGGCGTCCCGCGGTGAGCATTCCGGTCTTGTCCACGATGAGGGTGCGGGCCTGTCTCAGCCTTTCCAGCGCCGCCCCGCCCTTCACCACCACGCCGTGCCGCGCCGTACGCGACAGTCCTGAGGCGATGGCCGCCGGTGCGGCGAGCAGCAGCGGGCAGGGGGTGGCCACGACCAGTACGGCCACAGCCCGTACCGGCTGGCCGGACAGCAGCCAGGCGGCTCCCGCCAGCAGGAGCGTGAGGGGCAGGAACCAGGCGCCGAACCGGTGGCCGTCCCGGCCCGGGGACGGAGGTCTGCTTCGGTCAGGGCTCCGGGACCGCGGACGGACGTCGGCGGCGGGAGCCGACGCGCGGCGTCCGGCTCATCCCGCGGGGACCTGGGACGGCAGCACCGGGACCAGGCGGAACATCCCCGTCATCAGCTCCGGCGGCTCCGGTTGCTCGGTGACGCGGCCGGCCACGGCTCGCAGCACGTCGGTGGCGGTCATCATCCCCACCAGCCGGTGATTTCTCCCCATGACCCCGATCGCGTCGACGCCGGCGTCGATCATCGCGGCGGCGGCGTCGGTCAGAGGCGTGTCGGGTGTGGCGTGCGGCCGGCGTCGGTCGGCCAGCAACGCGTGGACCGGCACGCGTGACTGTTCGATCGGGCCGCCGGACCAGTGGGCGGTGAGGTCCTCCCGGGTCAGGATCCCGCGCAGGCGGCCGTGCCCGTCGACGACCGGCAGGTGGTGGACCCCCGCTCGCTGCATGATCTCCCAGGCCATGAGCGGGGACTCCCCGAGGTCGACGGCGACCAGCGTCCGGCTCATCACCTGCGCCACCGTGAGGTTACCGGTGTCCATCACGCCTCCCCTCGGGCCTGGACGACGGCGACGGGGCAGCGGGCGTGGTGCAGGACTCCGTGACCGACCGAGCCCAGCAGGGCCGAACCGGCCCTGCCCAGTCCCCGGGAACCGACGACGACCAGGTCGGCGGTGGCCGAGGACTCGCAGATGACGCCGACCGGATGCCCGCAGACGAGTGTCTGTTCGACCTCGACCCGCGGGTACTTCTCCCGCCAGGCGGTGAGCGTGTCCGTGCAGAGGTTCTGCTGGGCGGCGAGGATGTCCTCGACCAGCGGGGTGTAGACGAGGGCGCCCGGTCCCACCACGGGCATCTGCCAGGTGTGGATCGCCCGCAGCCCGGCGCCGCGGCGGGCGGCCTCCTCGAAGGCGTACTCCAGCGCCACCGCCGAGTGGTCGGAGCCGTCGAAGCCCACGACGATGCGGCCGTAGGTCCGCTCGGGGACGGTCCTGACGACCACGACGGGGGCGGCGGCATGCCCGGCCAGGGCCAGCGAGACCGATCCGAGCAGCAGCCCGGTGAATCCGCCCAGCCCTCGGCTGCCCAGCACGACCTGCTCGGCGTCCTCGGCCTCCCGCCGCAGGACCTCGATCACCGGGCCCGTCCCCAGCAGGGTGTCCACCTCCAGGTGCGGGGCGCGCTCCCGGGCGAGTGCGGCCGCGCGTTCCAGCGTCCGGAGGCCGTACTCGGCGACGGAGTCACGAAAACCCGGAGGGGTCTGCAGCGGGATGTCGCCGGGCCACGCCTCGCACGCATAAACGATCTTCAAGGCGCATCCGCGCCGGACCGCGTCGTCGGCGGCCCATTCGACCGCGACGTCCGAGGGAGATGAGCCGTCCACGCCCACCACTGTGTGCGCTGCCATGTCGACCTCCTTGGGTTCTGCTTCCATTCGACCGGCCGGCGGCGTTTCGCGCAGCGGGCCAAAGGCCCGTCCGTCAGGGACTTCCGACCCGCCGCGCGAAACGCCGCCGGCCCGTCGCCCGCGGGTCCGATCATCGGACCGGCCGCTCTCGCGGCCCGCTTTCGCCGGACGAGGTCTCCTCGTGCCGGGCCACCGGGATCAGCATCACCGGGACGCGGGCGTCGGCCAGGGTTTCGCGTACGGTCCGTGCCCTTCCCTCGTCGAGGTGCTGTGACCATCCCAGTGCGATGAGATCCACGTGTTCGGCCGCCGCCACGCTCACCACCTGCTCTCCGGCGACTCCGCTGCGAAGCTCCAGGCGTACCCCGGGACACGCGCAGTGACGGGCCAGGAACTCCTGCTCCCACGCCTGTCTGGCGTGTGCGGCCTGATCCCAGAAGCGGGGAACGGTCACCTCGTCGAAGACGTGCAGGACCACCAGATCGACGCCGGTGCGGGTGAAAAGCCGCGCGGTCTCGATGACGGCCGCCGCGGCCTCGAAGGATCCGTCCAGCGGCAGGAGCACCCGGGAGATGACGTGGTGAGGTGTCAGCGGCGTCCCTCGCGCCACCGGTGTCGCCGGAGGCATCACAGGCACCGGTGAGGGAGGCAGCAGGACGACCGGCTTGGTGCAGCGGCGCACGACCCACCAGGACATGACCCCGGGCGGGGCGCCGTCGGCGAGGACGCCGAGAAGCGTGCTCGCCCGCTCCAGTTCGCGGAGCACCGTCGTCGCGGTCTCCCGTGCCCCGGAGCCGGGGACGAGGTGGATCTCTCGAATGCCCGTGCGGAGAATTTCCGCCACCGCCCGGGCGACGCCGGTCACGGCCGCGGCCTCATCCTCGTCGCCGCCGTCGTCGACCACGGCCAGCACGTCCGCCATGTTCACTTCGTCCACTCCTCTCCCTTTTCTCCGCGTCATCGGCCCAGCGGCAGGCGGGCGGAGCCGATCACCTCCCGCGGGTCGTCCGCGCCCAGCCGCACCCGCAGCGCCCCGTCGGTCCGCACGTCGACCGCCTCCGGGGTGATGTCCAGCCGCACCCGGCGGCCCAGGCACCGAAATCGCACGCCCAGGCTTCCCCACGACGCGGGAAGCCGGGGATCCAGGCACAGGATCCCTCCGCTTACGCTCGCTCCTGCGAAGCCGGTGAGCAGCGCCTGCCACACGCCCCCGAACGTGGCCATGTGCAGGCCGGTGGCCGTGGTCCCGGTGAGGTCGTCCAGATCCAGGACCAGCGCGGTGCGCAGCAGGCCGAGCGCCTCCTCCGGGCGGCCCGCCCTGGCCAGCAGGCAGGCGGTGATCGCCGGTGAGAGCGACGAGCCATGGGCGGTACGGGGACCGTAGAAGTCGAGGTTCGCCTCCAGCGAGCCCGCCTCGGCCTCCTCGGGCACCAGGTGGTGGAGCATGAGGACATCGGGCTGTTTGATGATCTGGGTGGCGGCGAGCCGTTCGTGGCCGAGCAGCAGGTCGGCGGCGACCGGCGGGACGGCGATTCCCTCCATCGTGAGCGGCTCCAGCCGGAAATATCCAGCGAACTGCTCATATCTTCCCGAGGTGGGATCGTAGCCGTCCACCAGGCGGTCGGCGAGCGCGCGCCACCGGCGGCCCTCCTCGCAGCCCGGGGCGACGAGATCGGCCGCCTGCCGCAGGTTCCACCGGGCCATCACGTTGGTGAACGCGTTGTCCGTCACCGCCTCGTGGTATTCGTCCGGCCCGATCACCTCCCCGATGTGGGCCCGCCCCTCCTCGTCCACCCGGCAGCGCGACGCCCAGTAGCGGGCGGTCTCGATCACGAGAGGGCGCGCGGGTCCGGTCAGGAAGGCGCCGTCGCCGCTCCAGCGCGCGTAGTGGGCGGCGGCCCAGGCGACGTCGGCGGTGATGTGCTCCTCCATCCGCCCGGTGAGGATGGCGAGGGGCTCGCAGCCCAGACACCCCCGGGCGGGGGTCACCTCCTCTCCGGTGGCGGCGGACTCCCAGGGAAAGCGCGCGCCGGAAAGGCCCAGGGCCGCGGCGCGGGCCCGCGCCGCGGCCAGGCGGCGGATCCGGTAGACGACCATCGCCCTGGCCGCGGCCGGATGAATGCTCACCAGGGCGGGCAGGACGAACACGTCGGCGTCCCAGAAGACATGACCGGCGTAGCCGCCACCGGAGAGCCCTCGCGCGCCGACGGCCAGTTCCTCACCGCGCCCGGCGACGCTCCACAGGTGGAACAGCGCGAACCGGACGGCGAGCTGCGCCTGGGGGTCATCGGGGATGCGGACGTCCACGGCCTCCCAGCGTGCGGCCCACGCCGCCCGCTGCTCGGCGAGCAGCCGGTCGAAGCCGAGCTCTCTGGCCGCCTCCAGCGCCGCAACGGCGTCGCGCGGCACCGGCCGGCGAGCGGGGTCGGCCGTGTAGGCGACGATCCGCTCCAGGGTGCGTACCTCGCCGTCGCGGCCCGTACGCTGCGTCGCCACGGCGGCCATGCCCGCGTGGTCGGCGGTGACGCGCGACCAGGTGTGGCCGTCGAGCCGGCCCTCGGTGACCTGGCCCTCCGAGGGCGATCGCAGGGCCGGCCCCGCCCGCAGCCGCCCGGCGCCCGCCTCGGCGCGCATCGCCACCACCCCCGGCCGGCTCACGCACGCGAACCGCAGCGTCCGTACCGGACAGGTGTGGCCGATCTCCTCCCGGACCAGTACGCCGGCGCGCAGGTCGAGCACGCGCAGGTCCTCCTCGGGAGGCGGGCGCAGGACGAGCCCGGTCCACTGAGGACCCGGCAGCAGGTGCTGCCCCGATCCGGTCCCGGTGTAGATCCCCTCGGCGAGCACCAGCGGAACCGATCCGGGAGCGGACTCCTCCACCGATCCGCGGGTGGCGAAACCTCCGGCGCCGAGGGTGAAGAGCGTCTCGGTCACCCGGTGCCGCGACGGATCGGTGCCCGTCTCGCGGATCGTCCACGCAGGATCGTCGTCCACCCGGGGAACCCGCCCGTCGCGAGCCCCGTGCGGCACCTCGGTGGCGCACCGGTCGAACACCACCGCCTCGAAGGTGCGATCACGCCGTCGGCGGTCCGGGTCGTTCATCGGCCCCCATATCGCCTCGCACCGGCGCCGGGAGCGGCGACGGCGGTCCCCACAGGTTCTCGCGGTCCCCGCCGTCGCGGCAGAGCCTTCCGCCCGGGCCAGAAAGGACTTTCGTCCCGGCAAGGCTCGCCGTCGGCGGGTGCCCGATCCTCTCCCCGGGTTTCCTGGGGGAGAGACCTCGGGTCTCAGGCCCCTGGCCAGGCGTCCCGCCGGTGACTCGGGCCGTCCGGCCACGCCGTGAAGGACTTTCGGCTCTGCTCACGAGCCCCAGGCACTCCATAGCGTGGAAATTTAGAAATCCATAGCGTGGAAATTTAGAAATATGCGGGGGTTTGTCATGAAAATGACTGTTCAGGATGTCATGAGCACCGGGGTCATCACGGTGCGGGAGAACACCGCGTTCCGCGAGGTCGCCGAGATCCTCATCGCCACCGACGTCGGCGGGGTACCGGTGGTGGACGAGGACGACCGCGTACTCGGCGTCGTCTCCGAGACCGACCTGCTGCGCAAGGAGGAGTTCAAACAGCGTTACCACTGCGAGCACTACCGGCCGCCGCTTCGCGCGTGGCTGCGTCACCGCATGAGCGGCGAGAGCGGCCTGCGGAGGAAGGCCGCGGGTGAGACCGCCGGCGAGCTGATGAGCCACCCCGCCGTCGTCATCACCGCCGACTCCCCCGTGCTGCTCGCCGCTCGCGTGATGGACCTGCACGGGGTGAGACGACTGCCGGTCGTACGCGCCGACGGCAGGCTGGCCGGTATCGTCAGCCGCCGGGACCTGATCAAGGTCTTCGTCCGCAGCGACGACGAGATCGGGCGCCGCATCCGCGAGAACCTCGTCGTCCACGAGCTGGGGATGGATCCCGCAGGCGTCGGGATCGAGGTCCGAGGCGGCCTCGTGCGGCTCTCGGGGCAGGTGGACGAGCACAGCCAGGCCGTCACCCTCGCGCAGAAGGCACGAAACCTCAACGGGGTCGTCAAGGTGACCAACGAGCTCACCTGGCGGCAGGACGACGTCGTACCTCTCTCGGTCATCTGGGGCGGGGCCTGAGCCGCCGCACCACCCGCCGATGACGTCGTAGTCGCCGACCAACGCAAGTGCGGCCTTGTGCGCGCCGTCGAGGCGTTGACGGCGGACCGTTCCGTGCGGGGCGGCGACCCGCGCCACCGCTTTACGCCGCCGGTTGGAGCCGCGTTCCTTGCGGGCGAGGTCCCCCTGGGCGCTCGCGCCGCCGGCGCGTTAGAGGCCAAGATCCCTCAGGCATCCGGGCCGGGGCACGCCGAGCGGCACGGCGCGCCTCGGCGAGGTGGCTGCGACGCCTCTCAGCTCACCGGTGGGCCGAAGTGGCGGGCGAACCACTCCTGCGCGAGAGCCGCGACGCTCTCAAGCGTTCCAGGCTCTTCGAACAGGTGACCGGCGCCGGGGACGATCCGGAGCAGGTTCTCGCAACGCAACCGTTCCTGTGCCGCCCTGTTGAGGTCGATCACCGCCTCGTCGTGACCTCCCACGATCAGCAGGGTCGCCGCCCGCACCGCGGGAAGTCGCGGATCGGCCAGATCGGGCCGCCCACCCCGGCAGACGACGGCGGCGACCTCGCAGCCCGGCTCCGCCGCCGCCCACAGCGCGGCCGCGGCTCCGGTGCTGGCCCCGAAATAACCGATCGGGACGCCCGCCACCTCAGGCCGATCCCCCAGCCGGCCGGTGACCCGGACAAGTCTTTCCGCCAGCAACCCGATGTCGAACACGTTGCCCCGGTCGAACTCCTCCTCGGGGGTGAGCAGGTCGAACAGCAGCGTCGCCAGACCCGCGCGGTTGAATGTCGAGGCCACGTACCGGTTGCGCGGGCTGTGGCGGCTACTGCCGCTGCCGTGCACGAACACGACCACCCCCGCGCGGTTCTCGGGAACGACGAGCCTGCCGGGCAGCCGGACCCGGCCGGCGTCCACCCAGACCTCCTCGGCGGGGCCGGGAGGGTCGCCTCCCCCCGCGTGCCTCTCACCCCTGCCGCCCCAGGCTTCGGCCCGCCGCAGCAACTCGACCACTTCGTCATCGGTACCCTGGCTGAAATCGAGGTACCAGGCACCGATCGCGTAGAAGGCGTGCGGTGTTCGCAGGCAGACCACCTCGTCGGCGACCTCACGCAGGCTCTCGATCGTTCCCGGCGCTCCGACCGGAACCGCCAGCACCACTCGGGAGGCCCCGCGCGCCCGAGCAACCTGGCAGGCGGCACGAGCCGTTCCGCCGGTGGCGACACCGTCGTCCACCACGATCACCGTACGGCCCGTCAGATCCGCCGGGGCGCGCTCACCGCGCAGGTGGCGACCGCGGCGCAGGAGCTCGGCGCGCTCCCGCTCCTCCACCGCGGCCATCTCCTCCTCGGTCAGATTCGCGCGCCACACGATGTCGCGATCGACGACGCGTACCCCTCCCTCCCCGAGGGCACCGAACCCGACCTCCGGCTGGAACGGCACCCCGAGCTTGCGGACGATGATCACATCCAGCGGAGCGCCGAGGGCCTTGGCCACCTCGAACGCCACCGGCACTCCCCCTCTGGGCAGTCCCACGACGACTGTGTCCCCGGCGTTCCCGGTGTTACCGGTGTTCCCGGCGTTCTTGACATCGACGAGCCCGCGCAGTCGCTCGGCCAGCCGCATTCCCGCCTCATGGCGATCGACGAACACCCCGTCCACCTCGCAATCCGCGAAACCACACCCCCGTTCACCAGCGTCGATGGAAGAATCATGCCGGCGACAGGGCTGAAGGCCCCGATTCACCTCCCTGTGTGCGGGAAACGTCCCCCTCTCAGACAGTGATCAGACGGTGACGTCGTCGGCGGTGTTCAGGTCCGGATGTGCCTGCCGCTCGTCGCGCAGCACGCCGCCGACGACGGCACCGTCGACCGTCTCCTTCTCGACCAGGATCGCGGCGAGCCGGTCCAGGGCGCCACGGTGCACCCTCAGCAGGTCGACCGCGCGTTTCTCGGCCTCGCGGATCAGGCGGGCGACCTCCTCGTCGATGACCTGCTGCGTCCGCTCCGAGTACGGCCTGCGCTGGAGCTCCTCACCGTCCTCGCCGAGGAACTGAGGGCCTGCGGGAGAGTAGCCGACCGGACCGAGCGCGGGTGACAGGCCGAAGTCGCGCACCATGCGGGTGGCGATCTGCGTGGCGGCCGCGAGATCGTTGGCGGCGCCGGTGGAGCCCTCACCGAAGACGACCAGTTCCGCGGCCCGGCCGCCCAGCCGCACGGTGAGCAGATCGGTGAGGTAGGTCTCGCTGTAGAGATGCCGTTCGGCCTCGGGCAGTTGCTCGGTGACGCCGAGTGTCAGGCCGGCGGGCAGGATGGTCACCTTCGCGACCGGGTCGGCCTGCTCGCACAGCGTGGCGAGCAGGGCGTGCCCGGACTCGTGCACGGCCACCGAGTGGCGTTCCTGGGGAAGCAGCGCGTTGGTCGTCTCCCGCCGTCCCAGCAGCACCCGCTCGCGTGCCGCGTCGAGGTCCCTGGCGTTGATGGTCGTGCGGCCGGCCCTGACCGCGTTGATCGCGGCCTCGTTGACGAGGTTGGCCAGGTCGGCGCCGGAGAATCCCGGAGTGGCACGGGCGATCACGCCGAGGTCGACGTCCGGGGCCAGATGCTTGCCGGCCGCGTGAACGGCCAGTATCGCCGCGCGTTCGACCTGGTTGGGCAGCGGGACGGTGACCTGCCGGTCGAAACGGCCGGGACGCAGCAGAGCGGGGTCAAGGGTCTCCGGCCGGTTCGTCGCGGCCAGGACGACGATCCCGCTGCTCTGGTCGAAGCCGTCCATCTCCGCCAGCAGCTGGTTGAGCGTCTGCTCGCGTTCGTCGTTGCCGGCGATCGCCCTGCCACGCCGGCCGCCGATGGCGTCGATCTCGTCGATGAAGACGATCGAGGGGGCGCGTTTACGCGCCTCGTCGAAGAGGTCGCGGACTCGTGAGGCGCCCACGCCGACGAACATCTCCACGAACGCCGAGCCGGTGACCGACAGGAACGGCACGGCCGCCTCTCCGGCCACCGCCCGGGCGATGAGCGTCTTGCCCGTTCCCGGAGGACCGACCATGATCACTCCCCGGGGTGGTTTCGCGCCCGCGGCCGCGTACCGATCAGGGGCGCGCAGGAATTCCACCATCTCGCTGATCTCCTGCTTGACGCCGTCGTAGCCGGCGATGTCGCCGAACCGGGTCGCCGGCCGCTGGGCCTCGATGATCTTCGCCTTCGACCGGCCGAAACCTCCCATCCCACCGGCCATGGACTGCTGCGCCTTTCTTCCCATCCAGCCGAACAGGGCGATGAGCAGCACCAGCGGCAGAAAGCCGACCAGGAGCGAGATCAGGGAGTTCTCCGCCCGCGTCGCGGTGATCTGGACGTGATTGGAGCGAAGCTGGTCCTCCAGCCGGGTGGCGTTGAGCGCGGTGGGGATCTGGCTGGTGAAGGTGGCGCCGTTGTTCAGCGTGCCCGACACCGTGCCCTGATCGTCGATCGTCACCGCCTTGACCTGTCCCGTGCTCACCTTGGCGACGAAATCGCTGTAGGGGTACGACGCGCTCGACGGCCCGGTGAACAGCAGGGGCACCAGCAGCCACAGCGCGACGATCAGCATGCCGATCGTCGGCAGCCAGCGCCGCCAGCCGGTGGGCGGCGGAGACGACGAAGGGGGCGTCGGTGGCGGCTCGTTCGGCGGCCCGGGCTTCGCCTTACCGGTCATGTGCCGAC
The DNA here is from genome assembly GCF_042898365.1 of Streptosporangium sp. NPDC000509. Lineage (NCBI taxonomy): Bacteria > Bacillati > Actinomycetota > Actinomycetes > Streptosporangiales > Streptosporangiaceae > Streptosporangium > Streptosporangium sp. NPDC000509. The sequence continues at coordinate 17,763 of NZ_JBIAYX010000021.1, forward strand.
TGTGCCGGCCATGCGGCCGGATTCGCGTGATCACCACCTGGCCTCCCAGATATGCCCCTCACCTGCCAGTTTTCAGCCACCCGGCAGGGATCGTGCAGGGTCTAAAGACCCGAAATCAGGACATAAATCCTTTTTGGGTAGGCCGCGAGCAAGGCGAGCGGCAGACACATCCGTCCTGTCCACACCGTGTTTCCCCGCGCCCCCTCGCACCTCTGCCCCCCTCTGCGCCCTTTGGTGCTCTTTGATGGCCTTCGCTGCCTCCCTGTGCCGCCCTGACCGATCATCGGCGGCCGCGTCACAGGTCGCGACCAGGGGAAGGACCGGGAGATGGGGAGTCCGCCCACCCGCCCGAGACCACCTCAACGGCGGATCCGGCCGTTCAACCGGGGTTTCGGTCATCCGAGGGGTGGAGCTGAGCGTGGAAGGCATTGCCGATGGGACCGTGGGCGCAGATCAAGGAGACGCACATCGCCGTCGTGCTCCTGCTCGGAGATCGTGTTTTCAAGCTCAAGAAGCCGGTGGACCTCGGCTTCCTGGACTTCACCACCCGTGAGGCCCGGCGGGCCGCCTGCCTGCGGGAGGTGGAACTCAACCGGCGGCTCGCCCCGGACGTCTACGAGGGGGTCGCCGACGTACTGGGCCCGGACGGAGAGGTCTGCGATCATCTCGTCGTGATGCGGCGCATGCCGGAGGAACGCCGCCTCGCCGTCATGGTCCGTCTGGGCCAACCGGTCGAGGAGCCCCTGCGAAGCATCGCACGGATGATCGCGAGCATGCACGCCCGATCCCCCCACAGCCCGCGCATCGACCGGAGCGGGGAGAGACAGGCACTGCGGTCCCGCTGGAACGCGAGCTTCGACCAGATCCGCGCGCTTCCCGACGCGGTTCTCGACCCCGAGATCGTCACGGAGATCGAACGGCTCACGCTGCGTTTCCTCGACGGCCGCGACCCCCTGCTCACCGCCCGCGTCGAGGAGGGCCGCATCGTGGACGGCCACGGCGACCTGCTCGCGGAAGACATCTTCTGCCTGCACGACGGGCCGAGGATCCTGGACTGCCTGGAGTTCGACGAACGGCTCCGCTTTCTCGACGGCCTTGACGACGTGGCCTTCCTCGCCATGGACCTGGAGCGGCTCGGGGCACCTCGCCTGGCCGAGACCTTCCTGCACCACTACATCGAGTTCACCGCCGATCCCGCCCCGCCCTCGCTCTGGCACCACTACGTCGCCTACCGAGCCTTCGTCCGCGCCAAGGTCGCCTGCCTGCGGCAACGGCAGGAGGAGTCCGGCTCGGCGCGGGAGGCCCGGCAACTCGCCGAGCTCACACTTCGCCACCTGCGAGCGGGGGCGATCTCCCTGGTCCTCGTCGGCGGAGGTCCGGGAACCGGCAAGTCGACCCTGGCCGCCGCCCTCGCCGACCGCCTCGGACACACGCTGCTGAACAGCGACCGCGTTCGCAAGGAACTCGCCGGCATCGCGCCGGAACAACCGGCGGCGGCCCCCTTCGGCGAGGGCATCTACGATCGCCGGCGCACCGAGCGCACCTATGACGAGTTGCTGTTTCGAGCCGAGAAGCTGCTCCGGCACGGCGAGCCGGTCATCCTCGACGCCTCCTAGATCGACGCCGAGCACCGGACGGCCGCCGAGCACCTCGCCCGGCGCACCTTCAGCGACCTCGTGGCGCTACGCTGCACCGCCCCTCCACAGATCACCGCCGAGCGGCTCGCCCGGCGAACCGGCGGGGTGTCCGACGCCGATCAGGCGATCGCCGCGACCATGGCGGCGAGGACGGCGCCCTGGCCGGAGGCGACCGAGATCGACACCGGCACGACCGTGGAACAGGCACTTGAGCGGGCCTTGGCCGCGATCCACCCTCCCTCGGCCGTCGTCGCCCGGCGGTTCCGGCGCCCTCAGCTGGAACCCGGCTGAGGACGCCATCGGAGGCCGAAGAAAAGATCGACACGAAACCCGGATCCGTCACCGGACGTTAGGACGGTGACCTTGAGAGCGACCTTGGCAGCGATCCTAAGGGTGACTTTGACGGTGACTTTCGGCCGGGCGATGAGGCCGAAGGACCCCTGACAGGCGGCGGAGCACCGGGAAAGGCTTGCTTCATGTCGATCCTGGACGAATGTGACGCACTGCTTCGAACCGGGGAGATCGCCCACATCAGACCGCTGCGCGACACGGACCGCGCGGCCCTGCACGCCCTGGTGGACCACACCTCGGAGAAATCGGCCTACCTGCGGTTCTTCACCGGAGGTCGCGCCACGGCCCACCTGTACATGGACCGGCTGACCGACCCCGACTACCGCGGGCACGCCCAGGTCGCCCTCCTTTCCGGGCGGCTCGTCGCGGTCGCGGAGTACATCCCCGACGAGAGGCGGCACAGCGCCGACGTGGCCGTCCTCATCGACGACCACGTCCACGGCCGTGGCCTGGGCACCCTTCTGCTGGAACACCTCGCGCTCGACGCCGCGGCCCGCGGCGTGGGCGAGCTGGTGGCCGACGTGCTCACCGGAAACGGGACGATGCTGAAAGTCCTCTCCGACCTCGGCCTCACCACGACGCGCGAGTTCACCGGCGACGAGATACGCGTCCGGATCGACCTGCGCCCCACGGACACGCTCACGGCCGCGATCGAGCGGCGCGACCACGAGGCGGAGCGCGCCTCGCTGAGGCGAGTGCTGTCTCCCCGCTCGGTCGCCGTCGTGGGAGCGAGCCGCGAGCCGGACCGGGTGGGGCATCGGCTGCTGGGAAACCTGCTCGGCGGCGGATTTCCCGGCCCGGTCTACCCGGTGAATCCGAAGGCGACTCACATCCTCGGCCTCCCCGCCCATCCCGACCTGTCCTCGATCGACGAGACGGTCGACCTGGTCGTCGTGGCCACGCCCGCGAGCGCGGTCCTGGACGTCGCACGCCAGTGCGCCGGCCACGGCGTGGCCGGGCTCGTCGTGGTCGGCGCCGGCTTCGCGGAGACCGGCCCGCAGGGAGCGAAGCGCCAGGCCGAACTGCTGCGCATCTGCCGTACCGGAGGGATGCGGCTGATCGGCCCCAACTGCCTTGGAATCGTCAACACCGGCGCCGCCCTCAACGCCAGTTTCCTGCCCCATCCTCCGCTGCCGGGCGCCGTCGCGCTGATGTCACAGTCGGGAGCGGTGGCCGCCGGGCTCGTCGCCCGGGCCACCACACTCGACATCGGGATCTCCTCCTTCGTCTCGGTCGGCAACAAGGCCGACGTCAGCGGCAACGACCTGCTGGAGTACTGGGAGGACGACCCCCAGAGCAAGGTCATCGCCCTGTACCTGGAGTCCTTCGGCAACCCGCGGAAGTTCGGCAGGATCGCCCGCCGGGTGGGACGGCACAAGCCGATCGTCGTGATCAAGAGCGGCCGCAGCACCTCGGGAGATCGGGCCGTACACTCGCACACCGCCGCCGCCGTGACCCCGGACGTCGCCGTCGACGCCCTGCTGCGCGCCGCCGGAGTCATCCGCGTCGACGGCATGCAGGAGTTGCTGGACACCGCACGACTACTGGCCACCCAGCCGCTGCCCGCCGGAGGCCGGATGGCGATCGTCGGCAACTCCGGCGGGCCACAGGCGCTCGCCGCCGACGCCTGTGAACGCCACGGCCTTCTCGTCCCGGAACTGTCGCCCGGCACCCAGCGACGGATGCGCTCCGGGCCGCGCCCGGCCGCCGCCGTCGCCAACCCGGTCGACCTGACGGCCGACGGGCAGGCCGAGGAGCTGGAATTCGCCGCTTTGACCGCGCTGGAAGACCCGGAGATCGACACCGTACTGATCGTCTACACCCCGCCGTTCGGTTCGGGTACCGAACGCACCTGTGAGGCGATCGCACGGGTAGCGAGCTCGGCGAACAAGACCGTCGTCGCCTGCGTGGTCGGCCGTGACGGGACGACCGGCCCGGTGCCCGTCTACGCCTTTCCCGAGCAGGCCGTGCAGGCGGTGAGCCGGGCCGCGGCCTACGCGCGGTGGCGCTCACGTCCGGTCCCGCCCTTCGTCCCCCCTGCGGGGACGGACATCCAGGCGGCACGGGAACTCGTCGCGGAAGACCTGTCGCGCCATCCTCAGGGCCGCTGGCTCGACCCGGTGACGGCCGCCCGGCTTCTCGGCTGCTACGGGGTCGCCGTGGCGAAGTTCATCAAGGTGGACTCTCCGCAAGAGGCCGCCCTCGCCGCCGCCCACCTCGGATTCCCCGTCGCGCTGAAGGCGACGGGACCGGTGCACAAGAGCGACGTCGGCGGCGTCCGTCTCGGGCTGCGCACCTCGGCGGAGGTTCGCGGCGCCTACCGGGCGATGAAGGACACGGTCGGCCGGGAGATGACCGGCGCGATCGTCCAGCCGATGGCACCCGACGGCGTGGAGATCATCGTCGGCGCGGTCCGCCACCCCTCCTTCGGTCCTCTGGTCATGGTCGGCATGGGAGGCGTGAGCGCCGAACTGCTCACCGACCGCGCCTTCCGCAGTCCTCCGCTGAGCGGCCAGGACGCCGCGGAAATGATCCGGGAGCTGCACTGCGCCCCCCTTCTGTTCGGCTACCGGGGGCGTCCGGTGGCCGACACCGCCACCTTGGAAGATCACATCGTCAGGGTGGCGAAACTCGCAGAAGATCTTCCCCAGATCGCCGAGCTGGACCTGAACCCGATCGTCGTCGGTCCCGCCGACGCCGTCGTGGTGGACGTGCGGATCCGGCTGGCCCCGGCCTCGCCCGTCCCCTCCCCCCTGCGCCGCCGGCTCCGCTGACGAGCAGGCGTCCCGCAACCGGCACACGACCGGCATACGGCCCGGCGTGCGACCGGCGTGCGACCGACAAGCGACCGACAAGGTCACCTGGCCGCGGCGCACAGGACTTTCGACCCTTTTATCGCCCCCTCCCCGCGCCATAGCGTTCCCAGTGAAGAGATTCCCCGAAGGCCGGCCACCAGAGCCCGGCGTCGCATGCGACGCGGCCGCCGTACGCGGGGAGATTCGAAAAACACCGCGACGGCATGAAACGCCCGCCTCCGCGGACGACACCCACCTTGAAAGGGGAAAACCCCATGGCTGAACGCCTCGCCGCTCCCGGTGACCTCGGCCGCCGGATCACCCGACGACGTGAAAGCCTCGGCCTCGACCGGGAAGAACTGGCGAAGCGCGCGGGAATCAACCCCTCCTACCTCGCCTACGTGGAGCAGAGGGCGGCCGCACCCGCCATCGAGACCATCGAGCGCCTGGCCTCCGCCCTGGACACCAGCACCGCCGAACTCCTCGGGGGGACCGTCGACCAGCCCCCCGGGCAGGGACGAGCCGCACTTCACCCTGAGCTGAAGCGCCTGGACGCGAAGGAGTGCCTGCGGCTCATCTCCCCCGGCGGGGTCGGCCGGCTGGCTTTCGACGACCTCGGCGGCCCGATGATCCTGCCGGTCAACTACGTTCTGCACGAAGGCTGCGTGATCTTCCGTACCGCCTTCGGCGGCCCCCTCGACGAGAGCCTGAGGACCGGCGTGAAGGGGGTCGAGTTCAAAGTCGCCTTCGAGGTCGATCGGATCGACGACGCCAACCGCGAGGGCTGGAGCGTCCTCATCCGAGGCGGCGTCCGTCATGTCTCCACCGCCGAGGAGCAGGCGGCCGTGATGACCCTGGGCGTCCACCCCTGGGCCGGTGGCGACCGCGAACTCTACGTCAAGATCACTCCTTCCGAGATCACCGGCCGCCGCATCCTGCACGGCCCGTGATCCACACCGGTGCGGCCGCCCGGGCGACCGTCCACCTCCGGCACGTCGCCTTCGGGGAAGGGCGCCGGCCTGCGGGACCGTCAGGGCCGACCGGCCCCGACGGCGGGATCGGGCAGCCGCCGTACCCGGCGGGAAGGGACACCGCTTCATGACGCCTCCCGCAGTGGTGGACCTCGAAGAGATCTCCGCGATGATCTTCGATACCGACGGGGTCATCACCGACACGGCCACCGTGCACGCCGCCGCGTGGAAACAGGTCTTCGACGCCTTCCTGTGCGAGCACGCCAGACGGTCCGGCGAGCCGTTCCGGCCGTTCGACGCCGACGAGGACTATCTGTCTCACGTCGACGGCAAATCCCGACTGGACGGGGTGAACGACTTCCTACGATCCCGAAACATCACCATCGATCCGAACACGGCGGCGAATCTCGCCGCCTCAAAGGACGCCTTCTTCCTGGCCGAACTCGACACCCACGGCGTGGCCCCCTTCCGCTCGACCCTTGCACTCGTTCGCGAACTGCGACGCAGAAAAGTACTCACCGCAGCCGTCTCCGCGAGCCGCAACTGCGCACGGGTGCTCGACGCCACGCACGCCACCGGCCTGTTCGACGTCCTGGTCGACGGTGTGACCGCCGCACGGCTTGGACTCGCGAGCAAACCCGATCCCGCACTGTTCCTGTACGCGGCCCGGCGACTGGGGGTGGCCCCGAGCCGGGCAGCCGTCGTGGAGGACTCCCTGGCCGGTGTGCGAGCGGGCAGGCGAGGCCACTTCAAACTCGTCATCGGCGTCGATCGGCATGCCCGGGGACAGGCCCTGCTGGCCGCCGGAGCCGACCTGGCCGTCACCGACCTGGCCGAACTACGACTGAAACCACCCCCTGATCGCTCAGGCGCCCCGCACCCCCTTAGAGCCGACAGTCCCGGCTCATAAGAGCCCTTGGACCCTGGAAAACGCCGCGAGCCCGAACGATGCTGCCCGTATGGACGAATCACGGCCGACGAGCGCAAAAGCTCCGATGACCAGGCCGGCCCGTGTCACCACCTGTTCGGAGGCGAGATGCACCACCTCACCGTCAAGGACGTGATGGCCCGGAAGGTGATCTCGGTCGGTGAGAACACCTGTTTCAAGGACATCGCGGAAACGCTTCTCACCCACACGGTGAGCGCCCTGCCGGTGGTGGACGGCGACGGCCACGTGGTGGGGATCGTCTCCGAGGCCGACCTGCTCCGCAGACAGGAATCCAAGAACACGCTCTCCGGCGAGCACCTTCCACCACCCACTCCGCACGAACGGCAGCCCTACGCGCACCGAACCGGAGGCGAGATCGCCAGGGAGCTGATGCACACCCCCGCGATCACGATCTCGAAGGACGCCCCGGTGACGGACGCCGGCCACCTCATGAGGGAGAACAACGTCAAACGGCTCCCGGTGGTCGACGGACAAGGCCGCCTGGTGGGCATCGTCAGCCGATGCGACCTACTGAAGGCATACATCCGCTCCGACCACGACATCGAACGCGAGGTCCGCCTGGACGTCCTGACCCGCTCGTTGTGGATGAACACCTCCCTCGTCCAGGTCACCGTCAAGGACGGCGTGGTGACACTGAGCGGACGAATGACCTTGCGCGGGGACACCAGGATCGCCCTGGAGATGACCCGCCAGATCAACGGAGTCATCGACGTGATCAACGAACTCACCTGGGACCGGGACAACACCCGCACCGGGGAACGGCTGTGAACTTCGCGGTCACGACCCGCCCTCACCTAATGGAACGCTCCACACCAACCGGGTGCCACCCTCCGGCGAGCAGCCGACGACGAAGGACCCACCCAGCCGCTCGGCCCGCTCCCGCAGATCACGCAGCCCATCGTTCCCGCCGTCCGCGGCCACGGCGGCCCCGTTGTCGACCACGGTCAGGACGAGCCGCTCCTGACCGGCCTCCACCGATACCTCCACCTTCGAGGCCTCGGCGTGACGCACCACATCGGACAACGCCTCACGCAACGCGGCCAGCAGGTCCTCGGCCACCGGCTCCGGCACCGCACCGTCCAGCCTCCCCCCCATCTCCAGGCCCGGCATGAAACCCAGTTGACCGCGCACCCCCTCCACCAGGGCCACGATCCCCGCACGCAAACCGGAATCGCCCTCCTGAGGGAAGGCACGCAAGGCGAAAATGGTGGAACGGATCTGCCGAATCGTGCCGTCGAGCTCGTCGATGGAGCCGCGCAGCCGCGACGAGACCTCCGGCCGCTCGATCAACGGCACCGTGCTCATCAAGGTCAGTGCCACGGCGAACAACCGCTGGATCACCACATCGTGCAGGTCCTTGGCGATCCGGTCGCGATCCTCCAGCAGACTCAGCCGCTCGGCGTCCATCCGGCTCTCGGCCAGCTTCAGGGCGATCGCGGCCTGCCCCGCGAAAGAGTGCAGGGTGCGCAGCTCATCCCTGCTGAACGGGAGACGCCCCGAACGCTTACCCAGCGACAACACCCCCCGCACACCTCCCGACGCTCCGATCGGCACCGCGGCCACCGGGCCGAGCGAGATGTAGTCGGCGATCACGACCTGGATCTTCACCTCATCCGGATCAGCCGCCATGAGCGGCTCACCGGTGACGAAAGCGCGACCGGCCAGAGAATCGGCGACCAACGCCTCGGCATGAGCCACCTGATCACAGGCCTCCCCCTCGGCGATCAACGTACGCAGAACCCGACCACCCTCGTCAGGCAGCAGAACGGCCACGACATCGGCCCCCGCCATCTCCCGCGCCCGCCGCGCGATCAGCCCGAGCACCTCGCGCGGCTCCGCCCCCGACAGCAGACTGGTGGTCACCTCCGCCGACGCCTGCAACCACATCTCCCTGCGCCGCGTCTCCTCATACAGACGAGCGTTCTCGATCGCCACCCCCGCGGCGGTGGCCAACGCCGTCACGATCGCCTCGTCCTCCTCGTCGAACTCCCCCCCACCACGCTTCTCGGTCAGATAGAGATTGCCGAACACCTCCTCACGCACCCGCACCGGCACCCCCAGAAACGACCCCATCGGCGGATGACCGGACGGAAACCCACAGGAGGCGGGATGGTCGGAGATGTGGGCCAGCCGCAGAACCTGCGGCTCCTTGATCAGCAACCCGAGCAGGCCCAGCCCGTGCGGCCAGTGCTCGATCCGCGCGATCTCCTCCTCACTCAGCCCCACCGGGACGAACTGAACGAGCGTGCTGTGCTCACCGGCCACCCCCAGCGCGCCGTAGGTGGCGTCCACCAGCGCGGTAGCGGCCTCCACGATCCTGCGCAGCACCGTCTCCAGATCCAGGTCGCCACCCACCGCGACCACGGCCTCGAGCAGCGCGTGCACCCGGTCACGGGTCGCCAGCACCGCCTCCAGACGCACCCGCAACTCCGCCAAGAGCTCGTCCAGGCGCATGTGCGTGATCAACGCACCCGGCTCGATCTTCGCCATACCCCAAGTTTCGCACCCGGGCACGCGGACACCCGCCCGCCAAGGAGGCCGTATCCACTCTTCCGGCCATCGTTTACCCCCCGATGACGAACACCTGACCGACGAGACGCGACCTCGCCGACCGGCTCGGGAATCCTGCCACCCGGTGGCCGAAAGACCTCCACATCGAGGACCTGTGGCCCCTGCCCGGACAGCCCTGCCGGCGGTGAGATGGAGATCCGGGAACCCGGCGGGCAGCGGCGAGCCACCCTCGATCCGTGCGGGGCCGCCACACCCACGAAGGACCCGCGTCCAGGAGGAGGTCGCCGATGTACGCCACGGTCAAAGACGTCATGACCACGAAGGTGATGTCGGTCAGGGGCGACGCCCCGTTCAAGGACGTCGCCGAGGCGCTCATCACCCACACGGTGAGCGCGCTCCCCGTCGTCGACGACGAAGGGCACGTCATCGGCATCGTCTCCGAAGAGGATCTCCTCCACAAGGAAGGCTTCAAGGAGCGCTACTACCGCGAGGACTACCATCCGCCGCTACGCGTCCGGCTGCTCCACCGCCTGGGCCAGAAGGGCGGCGACGGCCGCGTCAAAGCCCGCGGCGACACCGCCGCCGACCTGATGACCGCCCCCGCGATCACGGTCCAGCAGCACGCCTCCGTCGTGTCCGCCATACGCCTCATGATCGAACACGGCGTCAAAAGACTGCCGGTAGTGGATGCCGACGGATCGCTCCAGGGCATCGTCAGCCGCCACGACCTGCTCAAGGTCTTCGTCCGCGGTGACGCCGACATCGCCCGCGAGGTGGAGGAGAACATTCTCGGACACTCCCTGTGGGCCGCCCCCAACACCGCCACCGCCACCGTCGCACACGGCGTCGTCACCCTGAGCGGCCACATGCACCGACGTGAGGACGCCCAACTCGCGGTACGGATAACCCAGCGGGTGAACGGAGTCGTCGACGTGATCGACAACCTGGAGTGGGACGTCGACGACGTCCCAGCCCGGACAAGACACCGAAGGTAAAAAATTCACCTCTCCCCGGGTCCTTCAGCCCCTCGACCGTGATCCAGACGGCTTCGAAGACCCGAGGCCTTTCACCCCATCGGCCCCGCCGAATGCCCGAAGAGACCTCAAAGGTCACCGGAGGTGTCGAAACCCGACAGAGCGGGCTCACTCCGCGGCGGACTCTCCCAGCCCGCGGGAACGACCGCCACGGGGCAGAAGCCGTGCTGAAGAACCGACCTGGAAGTCGAGCCGAGCCTGCCGTGATCACGCACTCCGCCGACCACCACCAGACTCGCCTCCCTGGACACGTCCTCCAGCAGGTCCTTCGCGGACGTCGCGGCGAAACAGGCACGGACCGACACCCCGGGGTAGGCGATCCGCCATGGCCCCAGCCGCTCCAGCATGCCGTCCTCCGCCGCGTGCATCGCGACCCGCGTGTCGTGCACCAACGGCTGCAGGCGCCCGGCATGCACCGCCGTCAGCTCCAACCGCCTCAGGGCGGCCTCACGAAAAGCGAACTCGATCACCCCGTCAGGGGTGTCGCCGCTCATCCCCAGAGCCACGGCACCGCGCTCCCTCGGCACCGGGATCGGCCCGGGCCCGCGCACCACGATCACCGGACACCCCGCATGAGCCGCCACATACCCGGCGACCGACCCCAGAATGGTCCTGGCCAGGGTGCCCATGCCCCGAGAACCCACGACGATCATCGCCGCGCGCTCCGACAGCTCGACCAGCCGTTCGGCGGCCGCGCCCTCATACAGATCCGTCCTGACATCGGTCAGCGTGCTACACGCGCGAGCGCAGTCGGCCCCGTGATACAGCACATGCTCGGCGGCGTTACGCAGATGAAGCCTGGCATCCTCATCGGCCTCCCCGTACGGCCACCGCCACGTGTGAGCCACCTTCAGCGGCAACCCCCCGAGCTCGGCCTCGTCCATCGCCCACTCCAGGGCCTGCATGGAGAAGTCGGAACCGTCATAGCCGACGACAACCTCACGAATATCGCTCATCGCGCTCTCCCCTCCCTCTCCATGCTCGCCAGGGCATACGCAGAAGAGCAGGGCGGAAGGTCCCACCACGATGGGACCTTCCGCCCTGCTCACCTCACGGGACCCACCCGCGAAACCCAGGCGACGAACCCTGATCCTCCCCCCGCCCTCACCCGGCGGGCGACGAGGCGGCCCCCGAGGAAACCCTGGGGACCTTTGTCCCTACCCGGCGAACGACGGAGCCACGAAGAATGAGACAAGCCAGCGGCACACGCGAGAATCCGCCGGATCTCGGGCCCGGCCACCGGGATCAGAGCATCGGCCCCTGAACGCACCGAGGGCGGTCACCATGACAGCACCCATCGTCGTCGGCGTCGACGGCTCGACGCCCTCGCTACAGGCCCTGACCTGGGCAACGCGGGAGGCGACCCTGAGAAAGGCGCCGTTGCGCGTCGTCCACGCCGCCCTGCGCTGGGCCTACGACGTCCCGCTCGTCCCCCAGCCCGGCCACTGGGGCCCCGCCGAGGAAGCCGCCTGCGAGGAACTCCTTCACCGGGCAGCCGAACAGGTCCGCTCCCACGACCCCGCGCCGAAGGTCACCACCGAGATCCTCGACGGAAACGCCGCGGAGGCGATCGCCGCCGTGGCCGAGAGCGCACAGCTGGTCGTCGTCGGCCATCGGGGCCTGGGCGGATTCGCCGGCCTGCTACTGGGCTCGGTCAGCCACGACCTGGCAGCCCGATCCCCGTGCCCGGTAGTGATCGTCAATCAGCCGCACACCACCCAGGGCAGCGAGATCGTCGTCGGCGTCACCGGACGTCCCGACCAGGAGCCCGTCCTGGAGTTCGCCTTCGGCGAGGCGGCCCTGCACCGGCGCCCACTGCGAGCGCTCCACGCCTGGACCCACCCGGCCAGCAGAGCACCCGGCGACATGCAGCCACTCGTCTACGATGTCGAAGAGGTCGGTGACGAGGAGGCCCGCCTGCTGGCCGAGTCGCTCGGCGGCCGGCGGGAGAGGTTCCCCGACGTGCCCCTCATCGAGCAGGTCGTGCACAAGCATCCGGCCAAGGCGCTCATCGACGCCTCCGAGACCGCTGAACTGGTCGTCGTGGGCGCCCGCGGCCGGGCGATGTTCCTCAGCTCGACCGTACGCGCCCTGCTCCACCACGCTCGGGCGTCCGTCGCCGTCCATCACCCCGCGCACGACCATCGGAGTTGAGCCCTCCCGGCACAGACACCGTGGCGCCAGCTGCCAGGCCGGGAGAAAGGCACGTGTGGCGACATTGGGCACCTTATGAGCGAACGACGGCCCGCCTTCCCGTAGCGCACGCCGGACCTGACACGCCCTTGTTGTTCAATGCTGCCTTTAGTCCTTTTGTCCTGTTTGTCTGTTTTGAACTAGTCAGCACCTTTACAAAGTAGATCAGTAATGTCTTTCACATCCCCGTCGAACCTTTCGAGCACGCGCCACCACCACCGGACCGGCGGCACAGCGCATGCCCACCGTCATGCCCACCGCGTCCGGCGATGATCCCGATGGTGCGCCGGCCTACAGCAGGGGCGGGAGGACGAGCAGGTCGTCGTCACCGTGCTCAAGCCGTGAGGTGACGTCGACGACGCCTTCGAGCCGGCGGATCGCCTCGACGAGCTGGACGACCTGTGAGCGGCGTTCGACCTTGCCGTCGAGCGTCACCACACCGTTCTCGACACCGATCACCACCTCCGAAGCGGTGGTGTTCAGGTCGCGGGCGACGGCTTCGGCCTCGGCGCGCAGTTCGGCCTCGGCGCGGTCGAAGACGCGCAACAGGTTCGCCCGGTGCAGGATGCCGGCGAGGCGGCCGGTCACCGGGTCGATCACCGGAAGCTGCTGGATCCTCTTGTCGTGCATGAGTCGCGCCGCCTCCCTGACGGGCATGCCCGGCGTAACGGTGATCGCGGGCGAGGTCATCAGGTCCTTGGCCACGACCGCCGCGGCCTTCTCGTGCTCGCGCCGGCGAGCGGCGCTCTCGAAGATGGAGATGCTGTGGCGCACCGCGTCACTCTCCTTGAGCAGCAGATCGTCCTGCGAGACCACCCCGACCGGACGGCGCTCCACGTCCACGACCGTCACCGCGCCCACGGCGAAGCGTCGCATCACGGCCACGATGTCGGCGAAACCCGCGTCCTGCCGCACGGCGATGGCGGTGCGGCCCATCACGTCACTCACGGTGATCGACATTTTCTTCCCCAATTCCTGCGAGTCCTCACGGATGTTCCCGGCCTCCGGGCGCCGCCCGGAGTGGACGACCCCCACATCGCGACGCGCGTGGTGTCCTCCGTCCTCTCCCCCATCAGACCTCCCTCCGGGCGGTCCGCTCCAGGGCCACAGGTCCCGATCTCACCGCGTGAGGGCAGAGTCTTTCGTCCCGGATCCGGCACGCGTCATCGATCAATGTCCCGTCGACGTCCCGTCGGCGCCCGGCCCGAGGGCAGATCGTCGGTGATGAAGGGGACTTTCGCCCCTAACGTCGCCGGAGAGCGACCGGGCAGCCTTAGGGGCATGAAGCTCGACTCGGCAGGTCTGCAGATCCTCTCGCGCCAGGAGTGCGTCACGCTCCTGGCGTCGGCCTCGATCGGGCGCATCGTGTTCACCGACCGGGCCCTGCCCGCGGTGCAACCGGTCAACTTCGTGCTCGACGGCGAGAACATCGTGATCCGCACGGGTTTCGGGTCCAAGCTCGCCGCCGCGGCCAGCGACGCGATCGTCGCCTTCGAGGCCGACGAGTTCGACCTCACCGCCCGCACCGGCTGGTCGGTCACCGCCGTGGGCCCCGCACGCGCCGTACGCGAACCGAACGAGATCAAGCGCCTGTCCGCACTCCCCCTGCGCACCTGGGCGCCCGCCAACCGTGACCACTACATCGTGGTACGCGCCGAACAGATCACCGGCCGCCGCCTCTCGTCCAGGCATGACGAGCGGGAGACCTGACAGCCCGTTTCCGGCACGCCCACGGGCCGCGTCCGGTGGCAGCCGGCCAGGGACCTCCGGCCCTGCATACGGTTCCCCGACGGGGGTGAGATGGGGATGAGAAGAGCCGGGCAGATGACCACACTCATCCGCAGGAAGTGGAAGAGACCGTTCCCGGAGAACTCCGCCCGGCTCGAAGGTCCGCCCGGCGGACCTTCGAGCCGGGCGAGTGGGCCCGCATCATCACGGGTGGAGAACATGCCATGCGCACCAAGGTAGAGAACGTCATGACCAGGAACGTGGCGCTGGTCACCGCCGACACCCCGTTCAAGGACATCGCCGAGACGCTCATCGCGTGCGCGGTGAGCGCCGTCCCCGTCGTGGACGGGGACGGCCGTGTCATCGGCGTCGTCTCCGAGGCGGACCTGCTCGCCAAGGAGGAGTTCCGGGAACAGTATTACCGCGAGGGCTACCAGCCGCCGCTGCGCGCCCGGCTGCGGCACCGGCTGAACCAGGAGGTCCGCGCCCCGAAGGCCAGGGCGCGAGGCGACGTCGCCGCCGAACTGATGTCCTCCCCCGCGATCACCGTCACCGGAAAGACGCCGACGGTCGGCGCCGCCAGGCTCATGGAGGCGCACGGCATCAAGCGGCTCCCCGTCGTCGACCAGGATGGCCGCCTGGTGGGCATCGTCAGCCGCCGCGACCTGATCAGGATTTTCGTCCGGCCCGACTCCGACATCGCCGACGAGGTGCGCGAGGAGGTCCTCGGCCGCTCCCTGCGCATGGAGACCGCGCAGGTCAACGTCCGGGTCGACCACGGTGTCGTCACCCTGACGGGCACCATGGAACGTCGCAGCGAAGCCGAGATAGCGGCCCGGGTGATCGGCCGCGTCAACGGCGTCGTCGACGTGGTGAACGAGGTGCGCTGGATCCAGGACGACGACACCTGGAGCGGAGGCTGAACCGGCCACTCCCCACCCCTCACGCGTCCGGGCCGGGATCCTTCCGAGCGGCGAGCGATCCTGGAAGAAGAACGCGATCCGATCGCCGGAAAGCGCGACGCCACGCGATTCGGCTTCGCGATCCCACGACCGCGCGGCAGCGAAACAAGAACGTAACGCGCGATGACTCACCGTTAATCACACCGTCCTTAGGACGCTCAATAAAGAACCGTTCTCCCGCCCGCCCGAAAACCCGCTATCGACACCGACGAAGACCTTTATTTCGACAGACAGCAATCTCTTACCATCGTGGCACCGAATGGTTCTGTGATCTTGCTGACGGTGACACCTTGCTGGTGGAAAAGGTGACGACACTCATCGCCACGGCATCGAGAGTCGATTGATATTCGACTCTCGCGCCCCCCGCTCATTTATTTCTCCCACTGCCGGATGACGAGACAGTCGACCGTGCCTACGATAACGATCGTCACCGACACAGCCCGCTCCGGCGGGCAGGAATGGGAGTGCAGATGGCGACGAACGAACCACTCCACCTCGATCTGGAGGCGCTCGACGTGATGACGGTCGAGCTCCCCGGCGAGGATCTCGTGAAGGCCCTGGGCATGGGTCTCGGTAACACCGAAGTGGGCGCCTCGGGTCTCACCGGGCGCACGAGCTGGCTCATCTAGGTTCCCCGCACATGGTCTCGACGCGTCGTGGCCTGCCGGGACGCGTCGAGATCGACGCGGCTCATCGCACGGTGGACGCGACCGTGGTCGCCAGAATCGCCGCGCTGCCGGTGGCGGCACTCGCGGAGCTGAGGTGCACGGCCACCTGGCGGAGCGTCCAGGAAATCCTGGCGATTCGTCGCCGGCTGGCCGACGAGGGCCGGCGGCTCGCGGACGAGCTGGAGCCGGTGATCGGAGCGGTCGGACCAGGTCCGCGGCGGCCGGCGCTGGTGGCGTTGCGCCGGGCGCTGTACAACGCGAGACGCCCGGCGGGCCGCGCCTGGCCGGTGGAGGTCGGTTCCGGCCTCGCTCCGCGCGTCGCGGACTGGATCGCGGACCTCGACCGGCACGACGCGCTCGTCCGGCGGCTGCCGGAGGAGCTCGATCAGGAGCGCCGGGACACCTACGAGGTGCTGCGCCGATGGGTCGGCACCGACGCCTTCGGCCATGGCGTGCTCCAGGCGGGACCGGCGATATCCGCCGCGCTGCACCGGTGGCTGGCCGCGCCGCCCGGCACCGCCCCGCCGCGCCAGGTCGCGCTCCGCCTCACCCGCTACCTGGCCCGCGTCGTGGCGAAGACGAGCCCGCACGCGACCTTCATGATGGCGGCTCTCGGACGGTGGAGCGACGACGGCGAGCCGGTCCGCTGGGACGGGCCGTGGGCGTGGCGCAGCGCGGTCGAGCCGAACGTCCCCCTGCTGCTGCGGCTGCTCACCGACCTGGCCCGCGCCGACGACGGCCTCGCGGACCTCTTCGAGATCAGGCCCAACCCGAGCCTCGACGAGGACGACGGCCGCCTGTGGTACGTGACCGGCCAGGAGGACGCCTACAACGGCATCGCCGCCTCCGAACCGCTCCGGCGGCTGCTGCGCCCGCCGTACGGCGATCTCCGTACCGGGGCCGGTGGCGCGCTCGGCCGGCTGCTCGACCTGGGAGCGCTGGAACTCCATCCCCCGGTCGCCGACCAGGCCGCGGCGCACCTCGCCGACCTGACCGATCGGCTCGGCACGCATCCCGCGGGCAAGGCGCTCGCCGCCGCGCAGGAGGCGCTCGCCCGTTACCCGGAGGCGGCCCGCGTGTCGGAACGCGAGGCGCTGCGACGGAAGGTGCGCTCGGCGTTCATCCGGCTGGCCGAAGACGACGCCGATCGCCTGCCGGACCGCAACCTCTTCCACGAGAACGCGGTGCTCACCACGCCCGGACCTCGGCTGGGCCTGACCGCCTGGCGTCCCGCCCTGGGCGACCTGCACACGATCACCGACTTCGCCGCGGTCTTCGATCGGGACGGCGTCGCCCGGCTGCTCGCCGCCGACCTGTTCGCGCGGTGGTTCGGCGTCGGCGCGCGGGTGCCGTTCGGCCGGTTCCACCGAACGCTCGCCGAGCGAACCCGTCGGGCCGCACCCGGCACCCTCGCCGGTGAGCTGCACGCGCTCATGTATCCGTGGCAGGAGCGGCCCCCGGAAGGCCTGACGCCCGCCGTGCCCCGGCTCGACGAGCTTCGAGACGCCCGCGCGGCGGCGCTGGCCGCGGTGCGCGGGCTGCTGCCGCAGACACCGGACCCGCTCACCGTCGATCCGGCGGTGCTGGCCGGTCTTACCGCCGGCCGTCCCGCGTTCGTCCGTCCCGTGGGGTCGCTGTCGTGCTTCGTGCAGACGATCGGCCCGCCGGAGGAGACGCCGGTTCGGCTGGTGCTCAACGGGCTCGGCCCGGGGCACGGCGCGATGCGCAGCCGCGTGCACCGCCTGCTGCGGGTCGCCGGGGTTCCCGCCGGTGAGAACCGCCCGCTCGGGACGGAACGCGGCGTGCCGGTGGAGATCACCGGGCTGTTCGGCAGCAACGTCAACCTGCGTTCCACGGTGGCGGCCCAGGAGATCGGCTATCCGGGTGTGGTCCCGAGCGGCCCGGCCGTGTTCGACCTGCGTGACCTCGCCGTCCGGCACGAGCCCGGCGCCGGCGGTCTCGTTCTGGCGCGCGCCGGGCACGACACCCCGCTCCTGCCGGTGTACACCGGGATGGTCGCGCCCATGCTGCTGCCGCGTACGGCACGCCTCCTGCTCCAGCTCTTCGGCGACATGCCCAGCCCGGTGATGGGGCTGGAGTCGATCTTCTCCCGGCCGCCGGAGTCGGTGCCGGCCCGCGTCGAGCGTACGGCCCGGGTGTCGGTCGGCCGGGTCACCGTGGCCCGTGCCGCCTGGTACGTCCCGGTGCGCGAGATCCCGCGCCGAGGCAGGGGTGACTCCGCCGCGGCGCATCTGCTCGCGCTCGCGGCCTGGTTCGCCGAGCACGCCCTGCCGGAACGTTGTTTCGTCTCCTCGGCCGATCCCGGCGCGCCGGTCCGCGACAGGCTGCGCCTGGGGCGGCTCGCCAAGCCGACCTATCTCGATCTGGCCGATCCGGCGCTGGTCGCGCTGTTCGACCGAGGGCTGGACGCGAGCGGATCGATGGTCGTCTTTCGTGAGCCGCTCCCGGACCTCGATACGGCGGCCGACCTCGGAGGCGGCGGCGACCACCCCGATCACCGCCGCCATGTGAGCGAGTACGTGGTCGAGGTGGGCCATGCCTGACCGCTGGATCTCCCTGCACGCCTTCCACCGGACCGACACCGACCTGCTGCTCCGCACGGCCGTCGACGGGCTGGTGCGGGAGCTGGACGAACGGCTCGACCGGTTCTTCTTCCTGCGGTACTGGGAGGGCGGCCCGCATCTGCGGCTCCGCCTGCTGCCGCGCGTCCCCGGCGACGCGACGACGATCGAGAAACACGCCACAGCCGTGCTGCGAGAGCACCTCGCGGCGCATCCGACGACGGCTCCGTGGGACCGCGAGGGCTACACGCTGCTCGCCCGGGAGTTCGCCGGGCGGGAGGGCATGGACACCTACGACAAGCGACTGCGGCCCGACGACCACGTGGAGGCCGTCGCCTACCGGCCCGAGTACGCGACGTTCGGCGGGCCGGAGGCGATCACCGCCGTCGAGCGGCACTTCACCGACTCCAGCCGGATCGCGCTCGCGATCCTGCGCGGCGAGCACGACCACCGCCGGCGGCTGGGCCACGCCCTCGCCTCGATGATGCTCACCCTCATCGCCTGGGAACCCGACCCCCGCCGCCTGGGCCTCCTGCTGGCCGGAGAGCGTGACCGATGGGATCCGGCACCGGCCCGTGCCCGGCAGGTGGAGATCTTCACCAAGCAGCGCGAAGCCCTCACCGAACAGGCGGAGAGGTGCCGGCTCATCGCCGCCCGCGCCGTCTCCTCCCGGAACCACGTCACGGCCGGCCGCTCCGCCGGCGGGCCGTCTTCCGGCGGCGTCCCCGACACCGGCGACGCGTACGGCTCGCCCGGCGCCTGGTGGCGCTCGGTCGACACCCTGCACCGGCGCCTTGTCGCGCTCCAGCGGGCCGGGCGCTTCTCCCCGGTCCGCGCCCGCACGGCGTTCCGTACTTCCGGCGCCGTCGACGCCCCGGCGGACGCGGACCGCCACGACGTCCTGAGCGTGCTGGACCGATGCGTCCACCTGTTCTGCAACCGTCTCGGCCTGTCGATCGCCGAAGAGGCGCACCTGCGCTACCTGACCGCAGTCACCCTGGAGGGGTTTGCACGATGCGAGGAAACCTCATGAGCGACCTCCCCTGGCACGGCATCCAGATCCGCTACTACGACCAGGACAAGGACGCGCTGATCCTGGACTGCGTCCGCCCGCTGTTCCAGCGCCTGGACGGCCTCATCCGGCAGCCCTACCTCGTCCGCCACTGGCGCCGGGGACCGCACCTGCGGCTCAACTTCCGCGCGACCCCGCGAGACTGGGAACGCGAGATCCTCCCCGTCGCGACCGAGGCGATCACCGGTTATCTGCGTGAGCATCCCTCCACCACCCGCCTCGACGAGCACGAGCATCTCGCCGCCCACCGCCTGCTCGCCGTACGGGAGCACGAGACCGGGCCGCTGCTGCCGTGGTATCCGGACAACTCCCTGCAGACCGAGCCGTACGACGACCGGTTGCGCGTCTTCGGCGGCCGGTCGCTGGCGGACCTGATCGACGTGTCCGCCGCGGAGAGCACCCGGCTCGTCTTCGGCACGCTGGACCGGGTCCGCCGGGGTGAGCTCGCGCTGTTCGCGGTCGCCATCGACCTCATGGTCGCCGTGGCGCACGTGAGCGTCCCTCCGGTCAGCCGCGGTTACATGTCGTACCGCTCGCACGTCGCGGCGGCCACCTCGTGCTGTGAGGACCGGGACGCGGTCATGGCCGCGTTCGAGGCCAGGTACCGCGAGAACGCCGGGCAGATGCGCGCGACGGTGGTCGACGTGGTCGCGTCGATCGACGCGGGCGACCCGGCGCCGCATGTACGCGACTGGATCGCCTTCACCCAGCGCCACAAGGAGATCGCCCTGCCGCTGCTGGCCCGTAAGGAGATCGATCTGGACGCCTCCGAGCAGCCGGTGCTCCAGCGCCACCGGGTCGACTATTTCGACGTGCTCATGTCCACCGACCGGCACCGCACCGAGATCCTCGAGTCGGACTGGTTCCTCGCCCACCGCCTCGTGGTCAACATGCTCTACGCCCACCTGGCCCGGCTCGGCGTCACCCCGATCCAGCGGCACCTGTTCTGCCATCTGATCGCTTCTGCGGTGGAGGAGGAGTACGGCGTCTCCCCGCTGGAGAAGGCCCGCGAGTACCTGCTCAGCGGCTGAGCCACCGTCCGCCGGACAGGACCGGGCACGGCGTCGCTTGACAGGCCGCCTCCGGTGAACGCTAATCTTTATATATGAATAGTTCTTCAGATGAGCGATTTGTGGCGATAGATGGGTGTACAGCCCGGATCGTGGACGCGCCGCGGGTGGCGGTGGTGCGTGAGCGGATGCCCGCCGCGCAGGATCTGACCGACACCGCCGAGGTGTTCGGACTGCTGTCCGATCCCGGCCGCCTGCGGTTGCTGCTCGCTCTGCTGGAGGGCGAGATGTGCGTGTGCGATCTGGCGGCGGTGAGCGGCCAGAGCGAGTCGGCGGTCTCCCACGCGTTGCGGCTGCTGCGGGCGCACCGCGTCGTGACGGCTCGCCGGGCCGGCCGGATGGCCTTCTACCGGCTGGAGGACGCGCACGTGCGGATGCTGCTCGACCTCGCGCTCGCCCACACCGAGCACACCCAGGCCATCCACCCCGAACGTGACGGAACCCGCTGATGGGCACCGGGCACGGCCACGGGCACGCGGCGGGCCGGCACCGATGGCGGCTCGCGGTCTCCTTCGCCCTGATCGGCTCCTTCTTCGTGGTCGAGCTGGTCTACGGGCTGCTGTCGGGCTCGCTGGCACTGCTGTCGGACGCCGGGCACATGGCCGCCGACGTGGTGACCCTGGGCGCCGCCCTCGTGGCCACCCGCATCGCCACCCGTCCCGACACCACGGGGCGCCGTAGCTACGGCTCCTACCGCGCGGAGGTGTTCGCCTCCCTGCTGGCCGTGCTGCTGATGCTCGGCGTGGCGGTGTACGTGGTGGCCGAGGCGGTGGACCGCATCGGCACCACCGCCGAGGTCTCCTTCGGCCCGATGCTCATCGTGGGAGCCATCGGCCTGGTGATCAACGTGATCGTGTTGCTGCTGCTGCGCGCGGGCGCGGCCGAGAGCCTGAACGTCAAGGGCGCCTACTACGAGGTGGTGGCCGACACCGCCGGGTCGGTCGGTGTCATCGTCGCCGGATGGCTGGTCGCGACGACCGGCCAGCCGGTCTGGGACACGCTGATCGCACTCGCCATCGGTGTCTTCGTCGCGGTGCGCGCCACCTCGCTCGGGCGGCAGGTGTTCGCGGTCCTTGGCCAGCACGTACCGGCCGGGATGGACGCCTCCGCCGTCGCCAGGGACCTGGAGTCCGTCGAGGGCGTGCGCGACGTCCACGACCTGCACCTGTGGACGTTGACCTCCGGCATGAACGTCGCCACCGCCCACCTGGTCACCTCCGACGGCGCCGACAGCCACGCCGTCCTGGACCAGGCCCGCGACCTGCTGCTCAGGCGCCACAACGTGGCCCACGCAACCTTGCAGGTCGAACCGGCCGACCACCTGGGCTGCGACGAGCTGGGCTGGTGACAACCTCACCGTCGCCGCGCTCACCCGGCGACGGTGTCGGCACGGTGGAGGACGTCCGGACCACCCCGGGCCGGCACGAGAAGGCCCGCTCCCCGTACGGGGGGGGCGAGCCTTGGGTGATCCGGGGGTGGTGTTCGGAGGACGGATGTGTCCGGGGGACGGTTATCGAAGGACGGGGTAGCGACGCACCAGGGGGGTGGCGGCCCACCAGGTGCCCAGGCCCCAGGTGGTGCCGGCGCCGCTCAGGGCCAGGCCGGTCAGCACGACGGCGTAGACGAGGTGGTCGTCCATGAAGGGGTTGGTCTGCAGAGGGAGTTCGGCGGCCCACATCAGGACCATCATCAGGCCGCCCGCCACGGCGGCGACGCGCAGGCCCGCGCCCAGCAGGAGGGCGGCACCGACGCCCAGCAGGCCGAGCATGAACAGCCAGTCCACCCACGCCTGTCCGGCCAGGCCGCCGAACACCCCGCCCAGGGCGTTCTCGCCGGTGCCCTTGAGGAAGCCGGTGGTGGGGCTGCCGCCGTTGATCCAGGCGCGCTCGGCGGGGGTGGCGAACCCCCAGCCGAAGGTCTTGTCCAGGAACGCCCACAGGAAGATCCAGCCCAGGCTGATCCGGGCGATCGCCCAGACGTAGTCGACCGGACGCCTGGCGGCCGGCGCGGGGACGGTGTCCATGACCGGCCCGGTGTGAACGTCGTGCCTGTGAGTGGTGGCCATGACGGCTCCCCTTTTCGTGGTGTCGCGTGATGTTCGGCGGTCTTCGTGACGTACTCATCACACCGTTTCCCCGAGCCCGGCCACAGTGCCGTACGGACCGCGTCACGCTCTCGAACGTCCCCTCGGCGCGGGACCTTCGGCCCTGTCACACCGCGCACGACGGGAACGGGGAGTCTCACCGTCGGGAAGAGGACGGCACGCCTGCGAACGCCGGCGAAGCCGCCGACGTTCACGGATCGGCGACGGCGGCGACACGCACCGCCTTCGGCCATACCGCTCTCCGACCGCTGCCGCTCGAAGGGGGCACCGGTCGCGGGAGGGGCCGGTCAGGAGGAGCCGGGAGAGGCCGGAGCGGGGGTGACGACCAGGGGGCAGCCGGCGTGGTGCAGCAGCGAGTGGCTCACCGACCCCAGCAACAGGCCGGTCAGCTCGCCGCGACCACGTGAGCCGACGACCAGCAGGCCGGAACGGGCCGAGACCTCGGCCAGGACGCGCACCGGGTGACCGTCTTCGAGCTGCTCGGTGACCTTGACGTCGGGATAACGCTCGCTCCAGCCGGCGAGGGCCTCGGCCAGCAGACGACGTTCGACCTCGGCGGTATCCTCCGCGAAGGGACCGCCCCCGACGACCGGACGGCTCCAGGCGTGCACCGCCCGCAGGCCGACGCCGCGCAGGGACGCCTCGAAGAAGGCGAAGCCCAGGGCGCCCGTGCCCGCCTTCGAACCGTCGACACCGACGACCACCTCCCCGGCGGGCCAGGCGGACGGAGCGCGGATGACGGCCACCGGGCAGGCGGCCCGCCCGACGACCCCCAGCGCGACCGAACCGAGCAGCATCCCCGCGAAACCACCCAGCCCGTGGTTGCCGACCACCAGTAGCTCCGCGTCCGCGGCGGCCTCGATCAGGATGGCGCGCGGGTCGCCGCCCAGCAGCCGCGGCTCCGCCACGACGCGTGGATCCTCCTGCCGGACGCGTTCCACCGCCGCGTCCAGCATGGACGTGGCCCCTTCGCGCATCCAGCGGCCCACATCGGCGTAACGGTCTTTTTCCGAGATCTCCAAGGGCCAGGCGGGCATGGCGTGCACGACGCTCAGCGTGCCACCGCGCGCTGCGGCCTCCCGCGCCGCCCATCCCGCGGCCGCGAGCGCGGCCGGCGAACCGTCGACTCCTACTACGATCATGACGTCCTCCCCCTCCCCATGGTGCCCAAGGCGCCGTCACACCGGCGGGCGACCGGCCCGCGACGGCGGTAAAGATCCCTTGGCCGAGGAGCCTCCGTCACCGTGTCCGAGGCCCCGGTGCCGTCCCGCCGTCAGGTGAGGGGGACGTGCCAGGTCAGCCGGGTCCCCTCCCGCGGGGAGGAGTCGACCTCGAAGGAGCCGCCGAGCGCCGTGGCGCGTTCCTGCATGTTGCGCAGGCCGCTGCGTTTGCCCTCGCCGGGCAGGCCGACGCCGTTGTCGGTGACGGTGAGGGTGAGCCGGTCGTCGGCCGCCTCGGCGAAGACGTCGGCCTTGGAAGCCTTGGCGTGGCGCACGATGTTGGACAGCGCCTCGCGCAGGACGGCCAGCAGGTGCTCGGCGACCGGGGCGGGCACCTTGTGGTCGAGCTGTCCTTCCATCCGCAGGCCGGGCATGAAGCCCAGGTGCCCGCGCGCGCCCTCGACCAGTTCCACGATCCGCGCGCGCAGGCTGGGCTCGTCGGCATCGCGGGGAGTCTGCAGGGCGAAGATGGTCGAGCGGATCTGCCGGATGGTCTCGTCCAGCTCGTTGATCCCGTGCTGGAGCCGCTCGGAGGCCTCCGGATGCTCGACGAGACGCACGATGCTCATCAGGGTCATCGCGATGGCGAAGAGCCGCTGGATGACGACGTCGTGCAGGTCCTTGGCGATCCGGTCGCGGTCTTCCAGCAGTCCCAGCCGCTCGGCGTCCTGACGGGCCTCGGCCAGTTCCAGCGCGACCGCCGCCTGCCCGGCGAAGGAGTGCAGTGCCCGCAGCTCGCTGCCGCTGAACGGGATGCGGCCCGGTCGCTTACCCAGCACCAGCACTCCCCGCACCACCCCGGCCACGCCCAGCGGCACCGCGGCGGCGGGGCCCACCGTCAGATCCCGGACGAGGGCCGCGGGCAGGTCCGCCTCGCCGAGATCGGCGACCATGACCGGCTCGCCGCCCAGCAGCGCCCTGCCGGGGAGCGAACCCGTGACGTCCACCCCGGCCCGGTCGAGCCTGCCGGCCTCCGGGCCGTCGGCGATCATCACGCGCAGGACCTCGCGGTCCGCGTCGGGAAGCATGATCATCGTGATGTCGGCGGCGGCCAGGTCCCGCGCCCGCCGCGCGATCAGCCCGAGCACCTCGCGCGGCTCCGCCCCCGACAGCAGACTGGTGGTCACCTCCGCCGACGCCTGCAACCACATCTCCCTGCGCCGCGTCTCCTCATACAGACGAGCGTTCTCGATCGCCACCCCCGCGGCGGTGGCCAACGCCGTCACGATCGCCTCGTCCTCCTCGTCGAACTCCCCCCCACCACGCTTCTCGGTCAGATAGAGATTGCCGAACACCTCCTCACGCACCCGCACCGGCACCCCCAGAAACGACCCCATCGGCGGATGACCGGGCGGGAAACCGTAGGAGGCGGGATGGTCGGAGATGTGGGCCAGCCGCAGGACCTGCGGCTCCTTGATCAGCAACCCGAGCAGGCCCAGCCCGTGCGGCCAGTGCTCGATCCGCGCGATCTCCTCCTCACTCAGCCCCACCGGGACGAACTGAACGAGTGTGTTCTGCTCGCCGGCCACCCCCAGCGCGCCGTAGGTGGCGTCGACGAGGGTGGTGGCGGTCTCCACGATCCTGCGCAGCACCGTCTCCAGATCCAGGTCGCTGCCCACCGCGACCACGGCCTCGAGCAGCGCGTGCACCCGGTCACGGGTCGCCAGCACCGCCTCCAGGCGCCCCTGCAGCTCTGACAGCAACTCGTCCAGCCGCATGTGCGGGATCAGGGAACGCGACTCCTTTTCCGTCATAGCGCGAAGTCTCGCATCCGGGCAACGCTCAAGACAGTCGGGCGCCGCTCTTCGGCCAGGACACCGCGGTCCCGACGAAGATCACCATGGGTTGTCCTTGAGGTGGCCCTCGACGGTGTCCCGCCCCCACAGCCCGTCGGCGACGACGATCCGGTAACGGCGGGCCAGCGTGTCGCCGTCCGGCAGGACGAGTTCCTCGTGGAAGGCGAGAGAGGGGGCGACCGCGGGGAAGGGCTGGTTGCGCACGAACCAGTGGGTGGGCGCGTCGGCGTTGTCCGGGTGCTGCTCGAAGATCAGGGTGGAGGCGGCGTCGACCTCGTCGTGCGGCGAGCCGTAGGCGAGCCAGCCCGCTCTGCGTCCCATGACCTCCTCGCCTTCGAGGTCCCCCTCGGCCAGGATGCCTCCCCAGGTCATGTCGCGGGGCCCTCGCCAGAACAGGCCGGTGTATCCGGCGTTGGGCCGGCCCGCCGTGGTGGGGCTGCCGATCCTGAGCTCCTGCCCGCGCACGTTGGTCAGCTCGGTGCCGAACTCCAGGATCCATGATCGGTTCGCGAGGTCGACGCCGTGGACGCGCACGGTGCGCAGCTCGGTGATCCACCGCTCACCGCGCGCGGTCAGCCAGGTGACCCGCTCGGTGAACGTCAGTTCCCGGCCGTCGCACTCCAGGGCGTCGAATCCCTCGTGGCGCAGGGTCCCGACGTTGTCGCGCTGGACGTAGCCGTGTCCGGGGCCGCCCTCGAAGGTGGGGCCGCCCCAGAAGTTCTGCCCGGACAGGTGGGAGAGGGTCATGGCCAGACCCTTGTGCCAGCGGTGATCGTGCGGCCGGTGCCCCGAGACGACCTGACCGCCCAGGGTACGCAGCGGATGGAAGTAGGGCGCCGGACACTCCGAGGGCGCGGCGTCGGAGCCGAAGGTGTAGCCGAGCAGTTCGACGCCGTGCCCGGTCAGGGTGAAGGCGGTGTCGTCCGGACGGGTCAGTGCCAGAGCGGATTCGGTCGAGGTCACGATCGGTTTCCTCCTGTGGTGGCCGTCGGCGCCCAGCCGTCGACGTCGCCGTGCAGCCGGTGGTAGAAGGGGTCGCCGGGGGTCAGGTCGGTGCGCGCCACCGTTGTCCCGGTGAACGCCGAACGGTAGATCGCCGTCACGAGTTCAAGGGTGCGGCGCCCGTCGTGGCCGCTGGCCGGAGGCCGTTCTTCCCGGTCGTAGGCGTCGAGCAGCGCGGTCAGCTGCGCGGTGTGGGAGCTGCGCGTCTCAGAGCCGGGAGCCGACCAGCGCTCCTGGCGTGCCGCGCCGTCCGCGGCTCCGGTCAGATGCGGCGCCGCGGTGTAGGTCCAGTCGTCGTTGCCGTAGCCGTACAGGTGCCTGAGCTCGACGGTCGCCTCGACGAGGTCGACGCGCACGTAGCTCTCCTCCCGCGGCGACAGCACACTGTTGACGATCGTCGCCAGGGCCCCGCTGTCGAAGCGCACACTCGCCACCGACACGTCCTCGGTCTGCACGTCGCGGTCCAGGCGCCCCGCCATGGCGGTGACCTGCGACCAGTCGCCGAGCAACGTCAGCAACAGGTCCATCTGGTGGATGCCGTGGCCCATGGTCGGGCCGCCGCCCTCGGTGTCCCAGCGCCCGCGCCAGGGCACCTCGAAGTAGGAGTGCGGCCGGTACCAGGTGGTGCTGCAGTGCGCGACGAGGGGACGGCCCAGCTCGCCGGAGGCGATCAGCCTCGCGGCGTGCAGGCCCGCCGCGCCGAACCGGTGCTGGAAGACGACGCTGGCGTAGGCGCCGCCGGCCTGCTCGGCCGCGGTGATCGTGTCGTACTCGGCCAGCGACAGGCACGGGGGTTTCTCCAGCCACACCCACGCCCCGGCGAGCAGGCACTGCTCGGCCTGCCGGGCGTGAAGCCCAGGCGGGGTGCACAGGTGCACCAGGTCGGGCCGGGCGACCTCCAGCATCTCGGCCAGGTCGGTGTGGACGCCGGGAATGGAGTTCTCGGCGCAGAAGGCCTTGACGCGTTCGGTGTCGACGTCGCAGGCCGCGACGATCCGCACCCGGTCGCCTTGGGCTTTCAGCGCGGGCAGGTGACAGACCGTCGCGATTCCGCCGGTGCCGACGATCGCGACCCGTACGGGTGTTCTCTTCGTCATCGAATGTGAGACTCCTTTGGGTTTGACGGCGGCCACCTGACGGTGGAGGCGACCTCTCGACGCTCGGCGCTCAGGCCGTGAATCTCTCCCTCACCTCGGCGATCATCGTGCGGCCGTTCAGCAGGAGCAGCGAGGCCAGCACCGAGGCGAGCAGCACCGCCGCCACCTCGGAGGCGATCAGCGTGACGGTCGCCGCCAGGACCAGCAGGCAGGCGTTGCCCAGCGACGCCCGGGGGGAACGGGTGAGAAAGTACGCGGCCAGGCGGGCGACGTCTCGCGCGCGGAACGCGAAAAGAGAGGTGATCACCAGCGCGTTCGCGATCCAGAGGGTCGCCGCCACGGCGATGACGACCGACGACACCGCCCACCATCCCCCGACGCCGGCGACGGCGAGGTTCGATCCGATGACGGCCATCCACAGCAGCCAGGGGACCCAGAGTTTCACGACCCCTCGGAGGTTGACCCGGTAGCCACGCCAGAACGCCGCCCCGGGACGGAGATCGGTGAGATCCAGGCGGCGGTGGTGCAGCGCGTACAGCGCGGCCGAGAGGGCGGGACCGGCCGGGATCAGGCAGAGCGCCGCCAGCGGGATGTTGCCGGCGTCGCGGCTGAGCAGCACCAGCCCGGCCAGGCCGGGCACGGCCGTGAGCAGGAAGAGCGACTCGACCACCGCGAGGGTGTAGACGAGCGCGCAGGCGCGCGCCAGGGGCCCTTCGCCGAACCGGATTCCGGCCGTCGTGTCGCTCATCGAACATCTCCAGTGTGGAAACCCTCGTCCTGGTGGGCGGCCGGCGGTGCGGCGGGAGTTCCCGCGGGGGTAGCCCTTCTCCTTCCGGCAGGGGTGGCTGTCAACCGTGCTGCTTCTTGTATCGCTCGTAGGCGCCATTCACCATGTCGACGAAGGCGCGCATGTTGTTCGCCTCGAGTTCCTTGACGTAGGCGTCCCACTCGCTCAGATCGCGTTTGCCGAGGATGAACCGGAGCGTGTTCTGGGTGACGTGGTCCTTCAGCGGCGTCTGCCACAGCGTCACCTGCTCGCGCTCCTCGTCGGTGAGCGGGTGCGGGGGCGGCACCGGCAGGGTCTTCCTCGCGTTCATCTCCTTCTGGAACGCGATCTCCTCCTCGGAGAAGGTCGACTGCAGGAGCTCGGTGGACCCGCCGTAGGCGAAGACGCCGTTGGAGAAGCCGAAGTCCTTCTGCAGGTGCTTGGGCGCCTTGGGGTTGAGCCCGACGAAGTCGACGTCGGGGGTGAGCTTGTACTTCCCCGACGCGTCCTTGGTGTAGGTGACCCCCTCGACGCCCCACTTGGCGAACGCCTGCCCCTCGTCGGAGTACCACAGCCAGTCGATGAACTGCATCATGGCGACGAAGTTCTTGCTGTCGCGGGCCTTCTTGGAGATCATGACGCCGTTCTCCAGGCGGGTGTTGCCCGCGCCGTACTTGATGGGTCCGAGCGGGCCGACGGGCACGGGGATCTTCACGAGCCTCGCCTTCGGGTTCGCCTTCTTCAGCGGCGGCCGGTACTCGTTGACCAGGGTCTGCGCGTTCGAACTGATCACGAAGGACTTGCCGGAGACCAGTTTCTGGATCGCCTGGTCGTCGGACTGCGTGAAGCTCTCCGGGTCGAGCAGCTTCTCCTCCACCAGCGTGTGCAGATACTCCAGCATCTGCCGGTACTGATCCATCGCGCCGGTGAAGGCGAACTTCTGCAGGGCGGGGTCCCATTTCACCCCTTCCCCGTAGCCCCAGCCGCCGGGAGCGCCGTAGGAGGTGCCGATGACGTTCAGCAGGCTGGCGCCGGGCGTGAGGGTCCCCCAGCGGTCGGACAGGGGGTAGGAGTCGGGATACTTCTCCTTCATCGCCTTCAGCACGGTGCGAAACTCCTCCCAGGTCCCCGGGATCTCCAGCCCGAGTTCCTCCAGGATGTCCGCGCGCATCGCCAGGGAGTACTCCACCCAGGGCTCCTGGTGGAGACCGGGCAGGAGATAGAAGCGGCCGTCTGACTGCCGCAGCGTGTCCAGGTCAGGCTGCAGGTTCCACTTGGCGACCTTCTCCTTGAAGTTCGGCATCAGGTCCAGGTAGTCGCTCACCGGCAGAATGGCGCCGGAGGCGACGAAGGGGGTCTCCTGGCTGGGATACGTCTTGGGGATGATGAGCGGGGCGTCACCCGCGCCGATCACCAGGCTGCGCTTGTTCTCGTAGTCGCTGAGCGGTACCACACTCGGCTGGAACGTCACGTTGGTCCGCTTGCCGAGCTCCGACCAGAACAGCCAGTCGTTCTTGATCGGGTAGATCGGGTGGTTGTTGTACAGGACGGTGAACGAGAGCGGGGCGGTGGCCTTGAACCCGGTGCCGGCGCCGTAGCCGGGCATCGCGCCCTCCCGGTTCGCCGAGAGGTCGTCGGCCTGCTTCTTGGAGTCGTCACTGCCGCAGCCCACGAGTACGGCGAAGGCGCCCATCGCGACCATCGCCTGACGCCGGTTCATCTGGTACATGGAGCCCCTTTTTCTCGGATTCGGAAACGGGTTGAGTGCGGGCGGCGGGGCTACCCCTTGACCGCGCCGAGCGTGACACCGGTGACGAAGTAGCGCTGGACGAAGGGGTAGACCCCCAGGATGGGCAGGATGGTGAGCACCATCGTCACCGCCTTGATGTTGGCGGCCACCGTCATGTTCGTCGCGTCGGCGCCTACCGACGACGCGCCGGTGGCTCCGGCGATCAGGTTGCGCAGGAAGACGGTCACCGGGAAGAGGTCGGACTGGCTCATGTAGAGGAAGGCGGCGAACCACGAGTTCCAGAAGGCGACGGCGTAGAAGAGCACCATCGTGGCGATCACCGCCTTCGACAGCGGCAGCACGATGCGCAGCAGGATGCCGTAGGTGCTCATGCCGTCGATCGCGGCGGCCTCCTCCAGCTCGACCGGCAGCGCCTCGAAGAACGCCTTCATGATCAGAAGATTGAAGACGCTGATGGCGTTCGGCAGGACGATGGCCCAGATGCTGTCCTTCATCCCGAGACTGGTGATCAGGACGTAGTTGGGGATGATGCCGCCGGAGAAGAACATGGTGAAGACGGCGATCCCGATCAGGAACCTGCGCCCCTTGAGATGCTTCTTGGACAGGACGTAGGCGTAACAGGTGGTCATGAACATCGCGATCATCGTGGCCACGACCGTGTACACCACGGTGTTGCGGTAGTTCGTCCAGAACGTCGGATCAGAGATCAGGTACTCGTACGTCGTGAGGGTGAACCCGCGAGGGATGAGGTTGACCTGACCCGAGCGGATGGCGGCCTCGTCGCTCAGCGAACGGGCGACGACGTTGACGAAGGGATACAGGGTCACGATCACGACGGCGGCCAGGACGACGGCGTTGACCGCCTGGAACACCCGGTAGCCCCTGGAGGCGTCCACGGTCACCACAGGCTCGTCCCCACCGTGCGCCGGGAGATGAGATTCGCCGACAGGACCAGGATCAGCCCGATCAGGGCCTCGAACAGGCCGATCGCCGTGGCGTAGCTGAAGTTGTTGGAAACAACGCCCATGCGGTACAGGTACGTGGAGATCACGTCCGCGGTCGGGTACGTCAGCGGGTTGTAGAGCAGCAGGACCTTCTCGAACCCGACCGCCATGAACGCGCCGATATTCAAGATCAGCAAGGTGACCGCGGTCGGCCGGATGCCGGGGAGGGTCACGTGCCAGGTCTGACGCCACCGGCCCGCGCCGTCGATCCTCGCCGCCTCGTACAACTGGTCGTCGATGGTGGTGAGCGCGGCGAGATAGAGGATCGTCCCCCACCCGACGGTCTGCCACATCTCCGAGGAGACGTAGATCGTCCGAAACCACTCCGGCTGCTGCAGGAACGAGATGGGATCGTCGCCCGCCGCGCGCAGGATCTGGTTCACCGGCCCGTCGACCGAGAGCAGCTCTATGACGAGACCGGCCACGACCACGATCGACAGGAAGTGCGGCAGGTAGGAGATCGACTGGACGAACCGCTTGAGGCGCCGCTGCCGCACCTCGTTGATCAGCAGGGCGAGCACGATCGGCATCGGGAAGCAGAACAGCAGGGTCAGGGCGCCGAGCACCAGTGTGTTGGTGAACACCTGCCAGAACGTCGGGTCGTTCAGGAACATCCGCACGTAGCGCAGGCCCGCCCACTCCTCGCCCAGCACGCTGCCACCGGGTTCGAACTTCCGGAAGGCGATCACGTTGCCGATCATCGGCAGATACCGGAATATCGCGAAGAACAGCAGTGGGAGGATCGCCAGCGAGTACAGCTGCCAGTCGTGACGCAACGCCTGCCGCCAGGTGCGGCCCGAAGTGCGCTTCCGGCGGACCGGGCCGGGACTCGCCTCGCGCGGATCCTGATTGTCGGGCGAGGCGTCGATCGTCCTGGTCGCGCTCATTCGCGGGCCCCCGGCCTCATCCGGCGTCCTGGACGGCTCGGCCCGGCCGGCAGGAGAGGTCTGCGCTCCCCAGGGCCCCCTTCACCGGACGAACCCACTCGACGCGGAATCCAGGTCGTGGAGTTCCCTTTCTC
Source organism: Streptosporangium sp. NPDC000509 (assembly GCF_042898365.1). Classification (NCBI taxonomy): domain Bacteria; kingdom Bacillati; phylum Actinomycetota; class Actinomycetes; order Streptosporangiales; family Streptosporangiaceae; genus Streptosporangium; species Streptosporangium sp. NPDC000509. Next base: position 50,046 of record NZ_JBIAYX010000021.1, read on the forward strand.
GCATGCCATCCTTTCGGCCTGCGACGGCGTCACCTGACGCTGTCGGACAGAAGCATCGGAGATCCGGAGACTGAAACTTTCAAGATTTTTTATTAATATTGCGGAAATATAAGCGCCTTACAAAGGCTCGTCAAGGGATCAGTCAGATGACTCTGTCACCTGTGAAGGTCACGCACGCCTCACCTGCAGCTCAGACATGAGTGATTCGACGCCGTCGCGTCCGAAATGTTTCAGCCCGATCAGCGAGCCGGTCACCCGGTCTCCCCGCCGGTGCACGCCCCCGGCATCGCGGCGGTCAGAAAGATCGCGGCCCCCGCGCCGACCACGGCCGGCCGAAGACGACCGGGTGGTACGTCAGCCCCGTGAGGGTCCGGTGCTCTCCCTCACGATGAGTTCGGGCTCCACCAGCCGCCGTACCTGGCTCGACCTGCCCGCCATCTGGTCGAGCAACACGTGGAAGGCGTGACTGCCGACCTCTTCGAAATCCTGCCGGACCGTCGTGAGCGGAGGCCAGAAATAGGCGGACTCCGGCACATCGTCGAAACCCACCACGCTGACGTCCTCGGGAACGCGCCGCCCGGCCTCGCGCAACGCCCGCAGCACCCCCAACGCCATCTGGTCGTTGCCCACGAAGACGGCCGTGACCTCGGGGTCCTGCGCCAGACGCCGGCCGAGCTGGTAGCCGGAGCGCGAACTCCAGTCCCCGCGCGACACCTCGGGCACTCGATGCCCCCCGGCCTCCAGCACCTCGCGCCAGCCCTCGACCCGGCCGTTGGCGTCGATCCAGCTCGCCGGGCCCGCCAGATGCCACACCGTCTCATGGCCGAGGCTGAGCAGGTGCCTGGTCGCCCGCGCGGCTCCCGCCCGCTGATCCACCGTGACGACCGGAACGGAAAGGCCCGCCCCGGCGTCGACCGCGACCACCGGAATCTTCGACGACAGGTGACGCAGGCCGTCGGCCGCCGACTCGTGCGGCGCGACGATGATGACGCCGTCCACCGACTGGGACTGAAACTGGCGCAGGCTTTCCTCGATCGAGCGACGGGTGAGCATGCTCAGGCTCGCGATGCTCACGGAGTAGTCGTTGAGCCTGGCGGCGCGTTCGATGCTGTAGAGGGTCGAGGCCGGACCGTACAGGGTGGTGTCGATGCTGACCACGCCCAGCACCCCGGACCGTCCGGTGGCGAGCTGACGTGCGGCGGTGTTGGGCCGGTAGTCCAGCTCCCGCACCGCGGCCAGCACCCGCTCCCGGGTTTTCGCCTGCACCCGCTCGGGCGCGTTCAGGGTCCGCGACACGGTCATCGCCGACACCCCGGCGAGCGCGGCGACGTCTTCCAGCACCGCGGGCCTGGAACGTGGCAGGCCGTCATTCGATTTCGCCTTCAAAGCAGCTCAACCCCCATGCGGTAACGCTAACAGGACTTCGAGCCTCGCTCCGCTCCGGGCGATACCGTTCACGCGCCGTCGGCGGTGATGTTCTCCCCCGCTCACCGGCCTTTCGCCGTCTCGGCGGCGAAGGCGCTGGATGATACGGCCAAAAATGGACGGAGATCCTGGAAAACAGTAATCTCGGCGTCAGCTGTCCACCGGGTTCCCGGAGGAGAGCGAGCAGATCAGGGAAAGGAGTCGTCAGTGGCTCAGAAGGTGGCTCGAAAGACGGGCGGGCCGGCGGCGGCCCGATCCCAGACCGACACCCGCCGGTCGAAAGCGACCGGCTACGTCGCCGCCGTCCTCGCCACCACCCTGATAGCCGGATCCCTCGGAGCCCTGATCGGCTACAACAGCGGCCGCCCCGACGCCACCCAGAACGCCATCGCCGAGATGCGAGAGGCGGAGGCCAAGCGAGACGTCCAGCAGATCACCGAGCTGACCACCCTGGCGCGCACGACTGCCGACGACCTGAACAAGATCCTGGCCGGGCTCGCCGAGGCACTCCCGGTGGAAGGAACCTCCGACGCGCCACCGGCGGCGCGCGAGCGGGTCGAGGAATGGCAGCGGATCCTCCGCGAGACCGCGGAGAAGCACGCCCCCACCCCCTCGGGAGCGACCGGGACCAACGTGGCGCGCGGCGGACTCCGCAGCGCGGTGACCGCTCTGGTCACCGCGGTCGACACCTACGCGGCCGGCCTGCGGCTCCCCGAGGGGTCCCGCAAGGACCTCCTCGACCTCGCCGCACGCCAGCGCTCCACCGCCGTCACGATGTGGTCCGTCGCGGCCACCCAGCTCGACCAGCTCAACGTCGACGCCGGCAACGGCCACCAGCACGCCTACCTGACGAGCACGCCAGGAGACGGCGCCATCACCTCCGACGGCGTCCCGGAGGGCCACCACGACGACTGAGCGACCGAACTCCTCCTGGCCGTCCAGGACGGGACGGCTCAAAGGAGTCACGCTCCCGGCCGGGCCGCACTGAAACTTTCAGTACCGAGCCGACTCCGCTGCGAAGCGGGAAGACGACGTCGGCCCGCGGCTCCGGCCGCCGGGGAAGCGCAGGTGACGCACAAAGTGGCCACCGGCCGGCGATGACCGCGAGAGCCATGCGGAACACCGGCCGCGCGTCAGGGACTCCGGGAATCTCGCACCTCTCTTGACGGCCGTGACGCCGATGCCAACACTTGGCACACATCCGCCTTCCCGCCTGTGAGGTTCCAGGCATCCGGCGGAAACATCAGCGCCATCAGCATCCGTCGCGCGTTCGTGGACCTATCGTCCGTAACGAGAGGTACCCCCCCGTGAACAGACCCGCCAGCCCTCCCCCGCGACGCGTGCGCCGCCGTACCGGCATCGCCTGCGCGGCAGCCGTCGCGCTGCTGCTCGCGTTGTGCCAGTCACTGGTGGCCGCCGGCCCGGCCGCCGCCGCGACGATCGACACCAGTGCCTGGTATCTCCTGGTGAACCGGCACAGCGGCAAGGCCATCGACGTCCTCGACCTCGCCACCAACGACGGCGCCCCCCTCGTCCAGTGGTCCCGCAACGACGGCGCCTGGCAGCAGTGGCAGTTCGTCGACTCCGGTGGCGGCTACTACCGGCTGCGCTCCCGCCACAGCGGCAAGGTCATCGACATCGCCTCCCGCTCCACCGCCGACGGCGCCAACGTCGTGCAGTGGAGCGACAACAACGGCACCAACCAGCAGTTCCGCGTCGTCGACAGCGACGCCAACCATATCCGCCTGATCAACCGCAACAGCGGCAAAGCCCTCGAAAACTGGGAATGGTCCACCGCCGACGGCGGCCGCGTCTCCCAGTACACCGACCTCAACGGCGCCAACCAGCAGTGGCAACTCGTGAAGATCGGCGGCACCGACCCGGTGCCCGGCGACGCCAAGCAGATGGAGAAGCTGAACCGCGGGCTGATCAGCGTGCGCTCCGGCAACGGCAACCTGGTCTCCTGGCGCCTGCTGGGCACCGAGTCCCGCGACACCACGTTCAACGTCTACCGGGGTGGCACCCGGATCGCCGGCGTCACCGACTCCACCAACTACCTGGACCAGGGTGCCGCGGCCGACGCCTCGTACACGGTGCGCGCCGTGGTCGGCGGCACCGAGCAGGCGGACTCGGAGACCTCGCTGCGCTTCGGCAACGGCTACCTGGACGTGCCGATCAGCCCGCCCAGCGGCAATCACACGGCCAGTGACGCGAGCACCGGCGACCTGGACGGCGACGGCAGGCTGGACCTGGTGCTCAAGTGGGAGCCCAACGACGCCAAGGACAACTCCCAGTCGGGGACCACCAGCCCGGTCTACATCGACGGGATCAAACTCGACGGCACCCGGCTGTGGCGGATCAACCTGGGCCGCAACATCCGCGCCGGCGCCCACTACACCCAGTTCCAGGTGTACGACTACGACGGCGACGGCCGGGCCGAGGTGGCGATGAAAACCGCCGACGGCACGGTCGACGGCCGCGGTACCACCATCGGCAACGGCGGCGCCAACCACGTCAACTCCTCCGGATACATCCTGGCCGGTCCCGAGTACCTGACGATGTTCAACGGCCAGACCGGCGCGGCGATGTCGACCGTCAACTACGAGCCGCCGCGCGGCACCGTCTCCTCCTGGGGCGACAACTACGGCAACCGGGTGGACCGGTTCCTGGCGGGCACCGCCTACCTGGACGGACGGCGGCCGAGCCTGATCATGGCGCGCGGCTACTACACCCGATCGGTCGTCGTCGCCTGGGACTTCCGCAACGGCTCGCTGACCCGCCGCTGGACGTTCGACTCCAACTCCTCGGGCAACGGCGGCTACGCCGGGCAGGGCAACCACAGCCTGTCCATCGCCGACGTGGACGCCGACGGCAGACAGGAGATCATCTACGGCTCGGCCACGATCGACGACAACGGCGTCGGCATGTACCGCACCGGCTTCGGGCACGGCGACGCGTTGCACGTGGGCGACCTGATCCCGAGCCGGTCCGGCCTGGAGGTGTTCACCATCCACGAGGCGGGTGACCAGCCCGCGGCCGACGTGCACGACGCCCGCACCGGGCAGGTCATCTGGCAGCGTCCGGGCAACGGCGGCGTGGAGGGACCCGGCCGCGGCGTGGCCGCCGACATCTACGCGGGCAGCCCGGGAGCGGAGTTCTGGGGCGCGGGAACCAACATGGGCAACCTGTACAACTCCTCCGGGGCCTCGGTCGGCCGCACCCCCTCCTCGGCCAACTTCCTCGCCTGGTGGGACGGCGACCCGGTCCGCGAGCTGGTGGACGCCACCCGCATCGACAAGTACGGCACCGGCGGGGACACCCGGCTGCTGACCGCCTCCGGGGTGCACTCCAACAACGGCACCAAGTCCACTCCGTCCCTCTCGGGCGACCTGCTCGGCGACTGGCGCGAGGAGGTCATCTGGCCCACCTCGAACAACACCGCGCTGCGGATCTACAGCACGCCGACCGTGACCACCACCAAGATCCACACCCTGCTGCACGACCCGCAGTACCGGGTCGCCCTGGCCTGGCAGAACACCGCCTACAACCAGCCACCGCACCCGGGCTTCTTCATCGGCGACGGCATGTCCACCCCGCCGCAGCCGAACATCTACCTGCCCTGATCCTTCGCCCTTTCGGACCCCGACCTCCGTGGCCCGGCCCCGGCACCGCCTGACACCGCGGACCGGGCCACGGACCGATGGGCGGGTGCCCGCGTCCGCGGCCACCTGCCCATCGCCGCTCCACTCGAGATCACCGGCCGTTGATGTGGCAGTCGACCGCTGTCCTGCAACGCCACTCGCCACCCCACAGGTCGACCGCGCCACGCACGGCATCCCTACTCGAAGAGGGACGGGTCTCCGGTGCCCCGGCGGAGGATCTCGGGCTCGTCCTGCGAGAGGTCGAGGACCGTTGTCGGGACGGCGCCGCACTCGCCGGAGTCGATGACGGCGTCCACCGCGTGGTCGAGCCTCTCCTTGATGTCCCAGCCCAGTGTCAGGGGCTCGGTCTCGTCGGGCAGCAGCAGCGTGCTCGACACCAGCGGTTCGCCGAGCTCGGCCAGCAGCGCCTGCACGACGACGTGATCGGGGATCCGGACGCCGACCGTCTTCTTCTTGGGGTGCAGCAGCCGCCGCGGCACCTCCTTGGTGGCGGGCAGGATGAACGTGTAACCGCCGGGGGTCGCCGCCTTGACCGAACGGAACAGCGCGTTGCTCACATGCACGAACTGACCGAACTGCGCGAAGTCCCTGCAGACCAGGGTGAAGTGATGGTCACTTCCGAGGTCGCGGATCTCTCTGATCCGGTCGATGCCCTCCTTGTTGCCCAGCCGGCAACCCAGCGCGTAGCCCGAGTCCGTCGGGTACGCGATCAGCCCGTCGGCACGTAGAAGATCGACCACCTGCCCGATGAGCCGGGGCTGGGGACTGCTCGGATGCACATCAAAGTATTTCGCCACCCCCCGAGCTTAGAAGCAGGAAACCGCCCCGTACGACACACGGGCCCCGAACATGACACGCGTGCCTCCAGGAATGGCCCGAGGCCGGTCGCCCGCCGAGGCGGTGTCGGGCCCGGCGGCACCGCGGTTCCCGGCCGGGCCGGTCCCTCATCCGATCCTCGTACGGACGCTCAGGTGAAGCGCCGGTAGGTGATGGGGTGCGCGCCGGCCACCGACTGGATCTTGACGTGGTCTCCCGGCTTCGGGGCGGCGATCATCATGCCGTCGCCCAGGTAGACGCCGCAGTGGCTCGCCGGATATCCGAAGAAGACGATGTCGCCCGGCTGCGGCGGACCGGTGATCGGCTTGCCGCTCGCCTGGTATCCGGCGGCGGTGTTGTCCCCGATCCTGATTCCCGCCTCGTTCAGCGAGACGTGCACCAGGCCACTGCAGTCGAACGCGTCGGGGCCGTCCGCGCCCCAGACGTAGGGCTTGCCGATGTGGCTCCTCGCGGCGGCCACGATGTCGGCTCCGCTGCCGTCGCCGGTCACCGTGAACGGGATCGCCCGGCCTCCTCCGCCGCCACCGCCCGAGCCGCCCTCGTGGTTCCCCGACGACGATCCCCCGCCACCCTGTCCGCCACCGCTGCCGCCTTGCGAGCCGGGTTCCGTACCGGCGAGCGCGGTGGTGCGGGGCTCGTCCTCCCGGGCCACCGGCACCCATGGGGTGACGCGCCCGGGGCCGGGGACGAAACTCTGGTCTCCCGCGGCCGGGATGGCGGAGAACACCGTGGCGTCGCCGAGATGCTTGTCGATCTCGCGCCGCGCGGTGGACAGCGCGGTCTCGGCCGAGTCGACGTGTCCCCGCACGAGGAACACCGCCCTCTCGACCTCCTCGCCGATGCCCGGTTCGAGCTGCTCCGGGGTGGCGTGCGGGTTGCGACGCCGGTATTCCGCCACCCGGGCCAGCAGGTCGTCGCAGACGCGCTCGGCGTTCGTCCTCGCCGTCTCGACGGCGCCGGCGGCGGCCTCCAGGGAGGTCGCGCAGTCGCCCATCGTGTCCCGCAGGGAGGTGCCCGCACTGTGGTAGCGCCGCATGTACGCCACGAAGGCGTCGGCGGAGGCGCCCTTCCAGGCGGTGTCCACCTGGTCGACCGCCTTCTTCAGGAGCGTGAACGGCTCGGCGGACGAGCCGGCCGCCCCGCGCCACCGGGTGGCGATCGCCCGGATCGCGACGGGATCCCCGTCCGTCCTCTTCACCAGCGCGGCCAGGACCTGCCCTCCGGGCAGCGCCGCCACGGCGTTCATGTCGGTCATAGGACGGGCAGGTGGTTACCGGTGTTCCGCTCGGCTCTGGTCACGTTCTCCTCGATGGTGTCGAGGGCACGCTCGACGCCGTCAAGGCGGCTCTTCACCGTGCCCAGCTCCCGGTCGGCGTACCCTTCGCCCCTGCCGATCGCGTCGGCGAGCTCCTCGGCACCCGCCAGGGTCCCGAAGATCGAGGAACTCGCGCCGCCCTTGGCCGGGAAGTCGTCGCCGACGCCGGCGAGTCTTCCCCCCTGGGTGTTCACCGTGACGCGCAGCTTGGCCAGCGCCTCACGGTTCAGGTCGAATCTTCCCACCGGAGCCGACTCCCCTCCGCGGTCGCCGGGAGACCGGCTGCCCGGACGACGATCTGGCTCGTTGGCCGGTTGCCTGCCCACCGTCCGGCCATGTCCACCAAGAGGCGATCCTATCCGCCCGACAACGATCATCGCAGCACAGAAGCACACCCGTCATCTCGGGTCGCCGCCCGCGACGCGAACGCCCCGGACACCCGCCGGAAAAGGCGCGGGCGTCCGGGGCTTCGGAGCGGGTCAGACCTGTCGGGCGATGCCCTTCTCGACCGCCTCGATGATCCGGGGCCGCAGCTCGGAGCAGCTGATGATCGCGTCCACCGAGCCGACGTCGACCGCCCGCTGGATGCTGTGCACGCGGTCGAACTCGGTGGCCACCTCGGTCAGCTTCTCGGCCCGCACCGACGAGCGCAGCTCGGCCAGCTCGGCGGCGAGCGCGGCCCGGGTGGCGGCCGGCGCCTCCGCGACGCGGGCGGCGAGCGCGAGCACCCTGGGGTCGTTGCCGGTCCGCTTGTCGACGTCTCGCGCGAAGACCACCGCGGCGGCCGGGGCGCCGCCGAGCACCGAGGCGAACGAGCCCTCGACCGCGAGCACGGTCAGGTTCGGGTTGAGCGCCTTGGAGAACACCACGAAGGCGCCACCGTGATAGCGCGAGATCACGCAGAACACGATCGGGCCCTTGAAGTTCACCACCGCGCGGCCGATCTCCGCGCCGTACTCCAGCTGCAGTTTGCGCATCGACTCGGGGGAGCCGTCGAACCCCGACAGGTTGGCCAGCACGACCAGCGGACGGTTCCCGCTCGCGGCGTTGATGGCCCGGGCGGTCTTCTTGGACGACCGGGGGAACAGGGTACCCGCGGTGTAGGTGTCCGGGCCGTCGGTGGGCGGGAATCCGCGGCGCGGCACGGACCGCGACTCGATGCCCAGCAGGCACACCGGCCGGCCGCCGAGGTGGACGTCCCAGACCGCGGCGGTGTCGGCGTCGGCCATGCCCGCCCACCGCTCCAGCACGGGGTGGTCCTGGTCGGACAGCGCGCGCATGACCGTGCGGATGTCGAACGGCTTCTTGCGGTCCGGGTTGGACTCGGCGGAGAAGATCTGACCCACCGTCGTGAAGTCGCTGTCCGGCAGGGCGTGCGGGAACGTCGACACGTCGCGGTCCACCGGGTCGCCGGTGATCGCCTTGCGCGGCCCGCTCTCCCCCGGCGCGACGTAGCTGTGGTCGTAGTGCGACATCAGGATCTCCCGCGCGCCGCGGATGTCCGGCGCCCAGTACTGTGCCTGGCCGTTCGGGCCCATGATCCGGTCGTAGCCGCCGATGCCGTGGTTGTCCTCGGCCGACACGCCGCCGGAGAAGTCGAGCGACTGCTTGCCGGTCAGCACCATCGCGGAGTCCGGCGTCATCACCAGGATGCCCTTGGTGTGCATGAGCATCGTGGCCTCGGCGTTCCAGTACGGCTGGGCACCGACGTTGATGCCCGCGACCACGATGTTGATCTCACCGCCGTCCTGGGTGAAGGTCACGATCCGCTTCAGCGCGGCCGCCACCCAGTCCATGTTCTCGGTGCCGGACGACATCGAGATCCGGGCGCCCGCGGAGAGCGCGAACCACTCCAGCGGCACCCGCATCCGCTCGGCGAGGTCGAGCGCGGCGATCACCCGTGCGCACTCGGGCTCCGACAGCGCGCCGAGTGCCTTCGTCGGGTCGCCCAGCAGCACGACGCGGGTCATGCCCTCCGGGTGGCGCGGCGTGGGCGTGCTGACGACACCCGCGACGAGCGCGGCGCCGTTGCGCCCCTTGGGCCGGTTCACCGGCACCAGCCTCGCGTACTCGTCCAGGTCGTACTCGGTGAAGGAGCCGAACGGCCCGGCGAGCATGTCGGTCAGCTCGTACGGGTGGTGCGTGCCGCGGCTGTGCGCGCGCAGCACCTCCTGGCGGTAGTCGTCCAGCGGCTCGACGGGCTCGGTCGGCGGCGGCACGATGGACAGCCGCACGCCGGAGCCCACGTCGTAGCCGATCCGGACGGCGATGTCGACGAGCTCGCCGGTGACGCCGTCGCGGCGCCTGCCCAGGAACAACACCTCCTCCAGGCCCGCGCCCGCCGTCGTCGGCAGCACGCGCTTCGCCACGGTGTTCAGGTCGTCCGGCGAGAGGTCGTTCGGCGGCCACACGTAGATGACGATCCGGTTCGTGGCGGAGGTCTTCGCGCCGGGCTTCTTGGCCCGGCGGATCGCGTCGAGGCAGGTGGCCAGCACGTTCTCGGCCGCGGGCAGCGCGACGAGCCCTCCCTCGTCGTCGCGCAGCGGGGTCAGGTCGCGGACCTGCCCCAGGGCGACGAGGCGCTCGTCGGACGGGTTCTGCCGTGCCGAGGCCCGGAAGAGGTAGACCTCCTCGTCGGGCGCGGGCAGCCGGGTGAGGTCGAAGTCGCGCAACCGCTCCAGCTGCATGCGCTCGGCGATGCGCGGGTGCAGGCCGCGCAGCAGCCGCTCCTCCACGAAGCCGTCCGCGGACGGCCGGAAGGTGAAGTGGTGGTGCATCACGGCGCCGCTGTCGCCCGTGACGGTCGCGGCGATGCGGCCGATCCGGTGCGACGGCTGCTGCGCGGCCATGACCTCGCGCAGGCGCGCGGCCATCTCCTCGGGGTCGTCGGGAGCGTCCGGCCAGGTCAGGTAGATGTCGGCCACCAGCTCGCCGGTGCCGGCGAACTCGTCGACCGCCTTGACGGCCTCGGCCAGCGCCAGGAAGTCGACCGCGGTGGCCACGACGCGGCCCTCACCGCTCGTGGTGCGGTGGTCGGCGACGACGAACGTGCAGCCCGCCACCTTGCTCGTCCGGATGCCGCTGAGCGCGCGGTTGCCGTAGTAGCGGCGGATCAGCACCTCGAGCAGCGGCACGGGGTCCACGTCCTCGCGGCCGATCCGCTGGCCGACCAGCCGGACGAGCGGCTCGGCGCTGGCGACCATGGCGGAGATCCGCTCGGCGCGGTCGGGCGAGTCCGGGTGCTGGTCGAGGTGGCGCAGGTGCTTGCGTACGGCCGTGTAGACCTTGGCGCGGGTGCGGCGCAGCAGCGGCTGGACGAACCAGGCGAACACCACGCCGCGCGCCAGGTCCGCGACGGCCGGGAACCTGATCTGGGTGGCGGCGATCAGGTGCTCCAGCACCACGCCGACGGCGACGCGGTCGGCCTGGGCGGGCGGGGCCTCCTTGGCCCACTGGCGCAGCAGGGTCGTCACCACGGCGACGTCGGCGGAGGCGCGCCGCTGGGCGAGGAAGATCCGGAAGACCGCGTCCTCCAGCTGCGGCGTGCGCTCCAGGCCTTCGACGCCGTAACGGGACAGCACGTGCGTGAGCCGCTGCTGGAAGCTCTCCGACAGCCCGGACCGGTCGGGGTCGAGGTACTGCAGATAGGTGTGGAAGTACTCGCGGGGGCTGTGCACCGAGGAGTCGGGCTTGGACTCCTCGCCGGCGGGCCGGTTGCGGCTCAGCTCGCTCAGGTCGGCGAACAGGTGCAGCAGCTCGACCTCACCGGCCGGCTCGTGATCGCCCTTCGCGACGAGTTCGGCGCGCGCGGCGAGGTAGCCGGTGAGCAGGCGCTTCTCGTCCTGCGGGTCGATGTCGAACCCCAGCAGGAGGCCGCGCAGGTCCTGCAGGCCGCGCGCGGCCCGCTCCGCCGCGGGCACGTCCACCGGCTCCGGCGGCAGATCCAGCTCGATCTCCCGCACCTCGGCGACGGGACCCGCCGTGCCGTCGCCCAGGGGTTCCAGGCGGAGCAGGCGGGCGCCCGCCTCCACCTGGCTGCCGACCGAGACCGCGAGCTCCCGCAGGCGTCCGCGGAACGGCGCGCGCAGCACGGTCTCCATCTTCATGCTCTCCACCACGAGCAGCGGCGCGCCGGCCTCGACCTCGTCGCCCGGCTGCAGTGGCGTGGCCACCACGAGCGCCGGCACCGGCGAGCGCACGATGCCGCCCTCGTCGCGGCTGATCCGGTGCGTGACGCCGTCGACCTCGACCAGGTGGATCGGACCGTGAGTGCTCGTGACGACCTTGAAGCGGACGCCGTTCACGGTGATCTGGCCGCTGTGCTCGTCGAAGCGCTCGATGTCGACGTCGGCCGTGTGCCGCAGGCCGCCCGCCGAGATGCCGACACGGAACCGGTGGCCGCCGGTGCGCGCGATCTGGACGCGGTACCCGACGTCGCGGAGCTTGAGTTCCAGCGCGCGGCCGCTCTCGTGCTGCGACTGCGGGCGGCCGCCGTGCGCGGCGGCCAGGAATCGCTGCCGCGTCACGGTCTCCTCGTCCTCGTACGCCTCGACGGCGGCGGCGATCAGCGCGATCGCGGAGTGCCGGTGTGACACGAGGGCGCCCTGGGCGCGCACGCGGTCGATCCAGCCGGTGTCGGCCGAGCCGTCGATCACCTCGGGCTCGTCGAGCAGCATGCGGACGAAGCCCTTGTTCGTCACGCCGCCCTCGATGATGACGGTCGTCTGCGTCATCGCGCGACGCAGGCGGGCCAGTGCCTCGGTGCGGTCACGGCCGTGTGCGATGATCTTGGCGATCATCGAGTCGAAGTCGGCGGGGATCGTGTCGCCCTCGCCGAACCCGGTGTCCACCCGGACGCCGGGACCGCTGGGCAGCGCGAGCCGCGCGATCCTGCCGGGTGAGGGCGCGAAGTCGCGGTCGGGGTCCTCGGCGTTGAGACGCGCCTCGACGGCGTGTCCCCACTCCTCGGGTGCCTCGCCCTCCAGCCTGCCGCCCGCCGCGACGTGCAGCTGGGCCTTCACCAGGTCGACGCCGGTGGTGATCTCGGTGATCGGGTGCTCGACCTGCAGACGCGTGTTGACCTCGAGGAACGCGAACAGCCGCTCGCCGGGGTGGTAGAGGAACTCGACGGTGCCCGCGCCCTTGTAGTCCACCGCGAGCACGAGCCGCTCGGCCGCCGCCTTCAGCTCGGCGACCTGCGTGGCGTCGAGGACCGGGGAGGCGGACTCCTCGATGATCTTCTGGTTGCGCCGCTGCACGGAGCAGTCGCGCACGCCCAGCGCCCACGCGGTGCCCTGACCGTCCGCGATGACCTGTACCTCCACGTGCCGGGCGCCCGTCACCAGGCGTTCCAGGAACACGACGCCGCTGCCGAACGCGCGCGCCGCCTCCTGGCGCGTCAGCTCGTAGGCCAGGGTCAGCTCGTCGGGGCCGGATATCATCCGGATGCCGCGGCCGCCACCGCCCGCGGTCGCCTTCAGCATCAACGGGTAGCCGATCCGCTCCGCCGCCGCCTTCGCCTCCTCCAGCGTCTCCACCGGGCCGCGGCTCCACGGCGCGACGGGCACACCGACCTCTTCGGCGATCAGCTTCGAGCCGATCTTGTCGCCCAGTTTGCGCATCGCCTCGGCGCCCGGGCCGACGAACGTCACGCCGATCTCGGCGCACAGGTCGGCGAACGCCGGGTCCTCGGCCACGAAGCCCCAGCCGACCCAGGCCGCGTCCGCGCCGGTCTCGACCAGGGCCTTTCTGAGGACGGCGTGGTCCAGGTAGGGCCGGTTCGCGGCGGGCCCCAGGTCGTAGGCGATGTCCGCCTCGCGGACGAACGTGGCCGTCCGGTCGGAGTCGGTGTACAGGGCGACGGTCTCGATCCGTGTTCCCGTCTCCGCGGCTAGGTCCTGAACGGCGTAGATGAGCCGCATGGCGGCTTCACCGCGGTTGACGATGGCGACACGACTGAACACTGAGCGAACCTTTCGAAGCGGTGAACACGGCGGCCGTCCCCGCCCCGATCGTGGTACATACTCCCGGTCGCCCCCCGCTACCGGAAATGGCGGGGACTGAGCGTCTTTCGCGACCGGAGTTGTGAGGCTCGCACAAACGTACCCGCCGGGATGGCGTGGCATGCGACCGACATGATCCCTGACTCGGACTTCCCGGGTACGCGGCTCAACGGCCGTGCTCTTCGCGGGGGCGCTTTAGCGGCAGGTCGGCGGCGCGGGCGAGGACCTGGGCCCGGGTGTGGCCGGCGGCGAGAAAGTGCTCGCCGATCGCCACGCGGAAGGCGGGCACGCTGCGGGCCCCGCCCCCTCCGGGGGCGGAGCGGAAGGCGCCGATCGGTTCTCGCGGCCTCGCGCGTGACTCACCGTCGCGCGCGAGGCCCACCGTCGCGGTCATCGTCGAGGCCGCCCGCGGCGAGGTCCGTCACGAGGTGAGGAGCTCCGCGGCGAGGGCCGAGGCTCGTCGCGTGGTGAGCCGCCCGTCGGCGACCACGACGGTGATCGCGCGTTCCAACCGGTCCGGCACGCTCAGCGGCGCGTCCCAGGCCAGGGCCGGTCCGACGCCCGGGTACTCGGCGACGCGCACGAACCACGGGTCGAGCCCGAGGGTCTGCACGAACAGCAGGCTCCAGTCGTCACAGGTGAGCGCGAGCCAGGGCGAGAGGCCACCGTGCACGGCCCGCTCGCCGGAGGTGCCTTCGGTGAAGACCTCCAGCCCGGTGGAGTCCTTGGGCGCCCGCCAGAAGAACCCCCCGTAGCCGGCGCCGGTCCTGCCCTTGCAGGCCGAGCTCTGGATCGACAACGGCGCGCCGGTCCGGTTGTCCAGCGTGAAGGCGACGTCCAGCGCCCAGGCGCCGGGCAGGACGCGGGTGGTGAGGGTGCGCTCCTCGGAGGCCAGGACGGTGCCGTCCGGTCCGACCCAGTCGAGGTTCTCGGCGAAGCCTCCGGGCACGGGACGCAGGGAGCGCCGCCGCTGGCGCCCGTGGTTGGGCAGGATCCGCGGGCCGGTGCCCGGTACGTAGGTGGAGCCGCCCCAGAAGTTGACCCCGTTGACATCGGAGATCGCCACACTCGCCCCGAAATGATGCACGTGGTCGGCGGGCCGGCTCTCGGTCACGACCGTTCCGCCAAGGGTGCGGACCGGATGCAGGTGGGGGCGCGGCGCGTCCGTCGGCTGCAGGTCGCCCCGCTGGAGGTAGGTCGCGACCTGCCGCGAACCGGCCCTCAGCACCGTCTCGGACCGGACCGTCTCGGACCGGACCGTCTCGGACCGGACCGTCTCGGACCGGACCGTCTTCGGTCCGGTCACCGCCCGGAAGCCGAGGTCGCCGGGGAAGCCGAGTTCCGAGAGGGTTTTCAGCTCGGCCGCCGCGCGCGCGACCAGACCCTCGATGCCCGGCAGCACCAGCCGGGACGGCTCCGTGCGGAAGCCGTCGACGGGCAGCGGATCGGGAGCGCGCCGGATCTCGTCGAGCAGCCGGGTGAAGCCCCCGGTCCGCTCCAGCGGCACTAGCAGCTTCGCCCCCTCCCTGATGTGCGCCAGGAGGTTGCCGAGCAGATCGACCCGGTCGAAGCCGGTGCGGACACCGTCCACCTCGATCTCGTCGAGGGTGTAGAAGAGCAGGGCGGAGCGCGTCTCGCCGTGCAGGTGCAGGTAGGGCTCGGTCCTGCGGTCGCCGCACAGGCTCACGGTGATCGCGATGACGGTGCCGTCGGCGAGGCGGAGCCGCGCGCTGGAGGTGTCGTCGCAGGAGATCGCGTTGGCCCGGTACAGCTCCAGCTCGACGCCCTCGACCGATGAGGCCGTGTCGGCCCCCGCGACGGCCAGCGCGGTGGCCGTCGCGTGCGCGAACGGATTGGTGAGCGCGCCGTCCATGACGTCCACACCGTCCAGCCTGCGGTGTCCCGCCCAGGGGGCGCGCGAGTAGTAGGTGAACGGGCGTGTCCAGGATCCGGCGACACCGACGCCCCGGAGCGGTTCACCCAGCACCCCGGCCGCGGCGGGGACGGCGGCCGAGCCGAGCGACTGGAAGCCCACCTGGCAGGCGAGCCCCGTCTCCGCCACGGCGGCGGAGATTCGCTCGAACTCCTCCACCGACGGCGCGGGCGGTTTTTCCAGCAGCACGTGCGCGCCGGCCCGCAGGGCCGCGACGGCGAGCGGAGCGTGGGTGTGGATCGGCGTCGCGATCACCGCGACCTCCGCGCCGGTCTCGGCGATCAGCGACGGCAGGTCCGCCGAGAACGGTACGTCGAGGCCGGGCGAGGGCGGCAGGGTGTCGCACACCCCGGCGAGCTCGGCCCGGCCCGCCGCGGCGAGCCGCCGGACGTTCGCCAGGTGGTTCCTGCCGTAGCCGTGCACTCCGGCGACCACCACTCGTACCGGCTTCACCACGCCCACCTCGTCGGCGCCCCGGTCGCCCGCAGCTCCGGCCCGCTGATCTCCACCGGGAAGGGCGGGGCGAGCAGCCCGAGGTCGGTCAGCGCGGCCTCCTCCACCCTCTCCACCATCGCGGGGTGGTGCAGCGCGAGGGCGAGCTGGCCCGACAGCTCGGTGAGCAGGTGCGGGTAGACGGGGACGCCGAAGGCGCGGGCGAGCTCGGCGATCCGCAGGAACGGTGTGATGCCGCCGACCCGCACCAGGTTCGGCTGGACGACGTCGCAGGCGCCCCCGGTCAGCAGGTCGCGGAACCCGTGGACGGTGGCGACGTTCTCGCCGACCGCGATCGGGACGGTGACGCCGCGCCGCAGTTCCACGTGGGCGGACAGGTCGTCGGCGGGCAGCGGCTCCTCGATCCAGAACAGGTCGTAGCGCTCCAGGGCCCGCAGCGCGACGCGGGCCCGGTGCAGATCCCAGCGCTGGTTGGCGTCGACCATCAGCAGCCGGTCGGGGCCGATCACCTCACGGACCGCCGCCACCCGCTCGACGTCCTCGGCCGGCGAGGGGCGCCCGACCTTGATCTTGACCGCGGTGTATCCGGCGGCGACCCATCGCCGGGCCTGCGCCCGGAGTTCCTCCAGCGAGTAGTGGAGGTTGACCCCGCTGCCGTAGACGGGGACGCTCTCGCGCCGCGCGCCGAGGATCTCGACCAGCGCCCGCTCCCCGCAGCGCAGGTCCCAGAGCGCGAGATCCACCCCGGCCAGGGCGATCGGGACGATCCCGGCCCGGCCCGCCTCGCCGAGGTGAGCCGACAGCCGGTCCCACACCAGCTCCGGATGCGCCGGCAGGCCGATCACCGCCTCGCGGATGTCGTGCTCCAGCAGTGCCCTGATCGCCTGGGCCCCGATCTGCGGTGTCCACGCCATCCCGGTGCCGCGCCGCCCGTCGTCCAGCGTGATCGTGACGAGCAGCACGTGGTTGTGGGAGACGTCCGGGCCCCAGGGCCGGCTCAGGGGTACCGACCGTGGCGTAACCGTCAAGTCCTTGATCATGACGCTACCAGGGCGAGCCCCGACTTGATCAGCGCCTCCAGTTCGGCCTCGTGCTCGGGCGCGACGGGCACCAGCGGTGGCCGGACCTCGCCCGCGTCCAGCCCGCGCAGCCGCACCCCGGCCTTGACCAGCGACACCGCGTAGCCCGGAACCCTGGAACGCAGCCGCACCAGCGGCGCGTAGAACTCGGTGATCAGCCGCTCGTCGCCGTTCAGGTAGGCGTTGGCGATCTCGGGGGCGAAGCAGAACACCGCGCTGGAGTACAGGCCGACGCCGAGCGCCCGGTAGGCGGGCTGGGTGAGCTCCGCGGTCGGC
This sequence comes from Streptosporangium sp. NPDC000509, assembly GCF_042898365.1. Classification (NCBI taxonomy): domain Bacteria; kingdom Bacillati; phylum Actinomycetota; class Actinomycetes; order Streptosporangiales; family Streptosporangiaceae; genus Streptosporangium; species Streptosporangium sp. NPDC000509. The sequence continues at coordinate 67,028 of NZ_JBIAYX010000021.1, forward strand.
AACCCGTTGAAGAACAGGAAGTCCCGGTGGGTCTCCCGGACGGCCAGCACGATCCGCTGCATCCGGTCGATGTCGCCGAGGCCGTCCTTCAGCCCGATGACACCGGGGATCGCGGCCAGCTCGACCGCCGCCTCCGGTTCGAGCGCGATCGGCCCGCGCTGGTAGATGATCACCGGGAGTTCGGCGGCGATCGCCCGTACGTAGGCGGGGAAGCCGGGCCCCTGGACGAGGTAGGGCGGCATGAGCAGCAGCCCGTCGGCGCCCGCCTCCCTGGCGGCCCGCGCCTGGGCGAGTGCCGCGCCGATCGGCCCGCCCGCTCCGGCGAACACCGGGACGGCCCCGGCCGCCGCCTCCACCGCCACCCGGACGACCTCGGCGTGCTCGGCCTGCGACAGCGCGGTGAACTCGCCCGTCCCGCAGGCGGCGAACACGCCGCCCGGACGGTGCTCAAGGCCTCGCCGGACGTGGTCGGCCAGCACGCCGGGCGCGAGGTCGCCGTCCGGGCCGAAGGGGGTGACGGGGAAGAAGAGGACACCGTCGAGATTCATGATCAGGATCTCTTTCTGGAGAGTCAGGAGAGTTCGGTGCGCCAGCCGCGCTTGGCGGTCCAGCCGAGCAGCCGCTCGGCCTTGGCGGAGGAGAAGGCGGGGGCGGTGCCGGTCAGATGGGCGGCGAACGTCTTCGTCTCCGGCATGACGGCCGGCAGCAGCTCGGCCAGCGGCTCGCGCGCCAGGGCGTCGCCGGCGCCCGCGAAGAAGACCTCGCCGTTCGTCTCCAGCAGGGGGAGCCTGGTGAGCAGTGTGTCGACGAAGTCGCCGGCGTCGCGGGCGTCGAGGTAGTTGAACAGCGAGGCTCCGCCTATCTCGGGCCGGTTCAGCCGCTCGGTGATCGTGTGCCCGGACTGGGTGGGCGCGCCCTCCCACTCCTCGGGCGCGACGACGAAACAGGGGCGGAACGCGGCCATCCGGGTGGTCTCGGTGGTGCGGGCGAAGGCCCGCACGGTCTGCTCGGCCACGACCTTCGACAGGTTGTAGGCGTTCCAGGGCTCCGTCGGGTGGTCCTCGTCGAGCGGCAGGTAGGCGGGGGTCCATCCGCCCGGCGCGCCGTATCCGATCACCGTGGGGCTGCTGGCCACCACGAGCTTCTCCACCCCGAGGGCGACCGAAGCCGTGCAGACGTTGAAGGCGAGCTGGGTGTTGACGCGGAACGTGGTGGGCTCGGAACGGCTGAACGGCACCGCGATGGCCGCCAGGTGGACCACCGCCTGCGGCCGGAACCGTGCGATCACCGAGTGGGCCTCCCCCAGGTCGGTGAGATCCGCGGGAAGGGCCGAGGCGGCCTCTCGCGGGGTGCCCGGCGCGCTGTCCACGCCGATCACCTCATGTCCGGCCGCCGCGAGCGAGGTGACCACGCTGCGGCCGAGCCGGCCCGCGCTACCGGTGACGAGCACTCTGCTCACCGTGTGGACTCCTTCTGAAGACTGCAATCAGTTGCAGTAAACAATCGCGTCAGGCGAGACAATACGTCAAGTGAGCGGGGTCAATCGCCCGCAACCGGTCTCAGGATGGTTAGCTGATCTGCAAACGATTGCGTTAGGGTGTGCGCATGTCAGTGACCATTCGGGACGTCGCCCACGCCTCAGGTGTTCACGTGTCGACGGTCTCCCGAACCTTCTCGGCACCTCATCTGGTGAACGCCGAGACCCGGACCCGGGTGCTCGCGGCGGCCGAGAAGCTCGACTATCGGCCCAACCGGGCGGCCCGCTCCCTCAAGACGGGCCGCACCAACAACATCGGGCTGATCGTGGCCGATCTGGCCAATCCGTTCTTCCCTCCGCTGATCAAGGCCGCGCAGGCCGCCGCCCGCCGCCAGGACTACCACCTGTTCGTGGCCGACACCGGCGAGGACCCCACCGAGGAGGAGAACCTCGTCCTGGCCTTCTCCAAGCAGGTCGACGGCATCGTGCTGTGCAGCCCGCGCCTGTCGAACAAGGCTCTGGAGAAGCTCTCGGAACGCGTCTCGTTCGTGCTGGTCAACCGGCGTATCCGCGGGCTGACCACGGTCGTGATGGACGTCGCCCACGGCGCCCGCGTCGCGATGGAGCACCTCGTGCGACTCGGTCACCGGCGCGTCGCCCTGGTGACGGGCCCGGCCGGATCGTGGACCAGCGGCGAGATCCGCAAGGCCGTCGCGGAGATCCCCGGTCTCGACACGGTCGTCATCGGCCCCAACTCCCCCACCGAGGAGGGCGGCATCGCCGCCGCGGCCAAGGTGGCCGAGGCCGGGGTGACCGGCGTGCTCGCCTACAACGACCTCGTCGCCATCGGCCTCATCGGAGGACTGGAGGTCCTCGGCGTCGACGTGCCGGGCGACGTCAGCGTGATCGGCTTCGACGACAGCATCACCGGGCGGCTGCACCGCCCCAAACTCACCACGGTCGCGATGCCCGCGAGCGACGCCGGCCGGATGGCGGTCGACCTCCTCATCCAGTCGATGAGCGCCACGACCGTCCTGGAGACTCACCTGGTGGTCCGCGAGTCCACCGCGCCTCCCAGACAGGCCCCGTGAACTTCCCAAAGGCAGCCGGGCGGGCACCGCGCCCGCCCCACCGGCCGATCGGCTGAGACGGGCGCCGCCCTCGGCGACCACACCTCCGGGGGAAGGCGCGTCCGCCCGCAGGGGTGACTCCCCGGCCGACGAGACCCGGGCCGCCGCAGGCACCCGGCCCGGCCCCCTCGCCGGAAACGGGTGCGCCGGGAGCCGCCCGCACGGCGTTGACCAGGCGTTTTCCGCTCGCCACAACGGGGGCACGCGTATGCCCGCAACTGCAATCGGTTGTACAAACTCGTCTCCCTGCGAGATTTTTCCATTCGGGCCCCAATAGGGAATACCGGGTCTGACCTGCGGTAATGCTAAAAGCTAACGTTACGGTTCGTGAGCCAGCTCACTGCAAAGGGTTGACGTATTAGTTCGTGACGCTATAGGAAAAGCGCATCCCATTCACCAACTCCCCGAAGGGCCAGTGATGACGCTGAGTCCCGCACCGGCGGGGACGGCCGAGATACCGGTCGCACCCCGGGAAAAGGCGGGTGCCCCCCGCCCAGGGCGTCTCAAGAGCTCCCGCGGCCGATCGCAGGCGCTGGCCGCCTATCTGTTCCTGGCCCCTTGGTTCATCGGCCTGTTCGCGATCACGCTCGGTCCGATGATCGCCTCGCTCTACCTGTCGTTCACCGACTACAGCCTGCTGAGCGAAGCCCACTGGGTGGGCCTGGACAACTACGAGAAGATGTTCGTCCAGGACGACCGGTTCATGGCCTCGCTGCAGGTGACGACCACCTATGTGGTGGTCTCCGTCCCGCTGCAGCTCGCCTTCGCCCTGGCGCTCGCGCTCGTGCTGGACAGGGGCCTGCGCGGCCTGCCGTTCTACCGCTCGATCTTCTACCTGCCGTCGCTGCTCGGGGGCAGCGTGGCGATCTCGATCCTCTGGCGGAAGATCTTCGGGACCGACGGCATCGTCAACTCGTTCCTCGGCCTGTTCGGCTACGAGGGCCACGGCTGGGTGACCAGCCCCGACACCGCGCTGTGGACGCTGATCATCCTGCACGTCTGGACGTTCGGCGCCCCGATGGTCATCTTCCTGGCCGGGCTCCGCCAGATCCCGCAGAGCCTGTACGAGGCGGCCGCGGTCGACGGCGCCGGCAGGTGGCGGAAGTTCCGCTCGATCACCCTGCCGCTGCTCACCCCGATCATCTTCTTCAACCTGGTGCTGGAGGTGATCAAGTCGTTCCAGTCCTTCACCCAGTCGTTCATCGTGAGCGGCGGCAACGGCGGACCGGTCGACTCGACCCTGTTCTACACGCTCTACCTCTACATCAAGGGCTTCAAGAACTACGAAATGGGTTACGCGGCCGGCATGGCCTGGGTGCTGCTGCTCATCATCGCCGCGCTGACCGCCGTCAACTTCCTCATGTCTCGATTCTGGGTTTTCTATGGCGACGACAAGTAAGCGCGTACCGGCCCTCTTCCGGCCCGCCCCGCGCCTGGTCAGGCACCTGCTGCTCATCGCCGCCGGGCTGCTCATGCTCTACCCGCTGCTCTGGATGGTCTCCAGCTCGTTCAAGCCCGAGGAGCTGATCTTCCGGGAGCCGGGGCTGATGCCGACCGCGGTGACGGCCGAGAACTACACCGAGGGCTGGAGCGCGCTCAAGCACTCCTTCGGCTACTACCTGTGGAACTCGGCGGTCCTCACCGCCCTGGCGGTGATCGGCAACCTGGCCGCCTGCTCGCTCGCGGCCTACGCCTTCGCCCGGCTGGAGTTCCCGCTGAAGAAGATGTGGTTCGCGATCATGCTCGGCTCGATCATGCTGCCGCACCACGTCACGGTCGTCCCGCAGTACATCGTGTTCGCCAAGATCGACTGGATCAACACGATCTGGCCGATCGTCGCACCGAAGTTCCTCGCGACCGACGCGTTCTTCATCTTCCTGATGGTGCAGTTCATCCGCACCCTTCCCCGGGAGCTGGACGAGGCGGCGGCGATCGACGGCGCGGGCCAGTGGCGCACGTTCACCCGGGTGATCATGCCGTTGTGCGTCCCGGCGCTCGCGACCACCGCGATCTTCACCTTCATCTGGACGTGGAACGACTTCTTCACCCAGAACCTCTACCTGACCAACTCCGACAACCTCACCGTTCCCGTCGCGCTCCGGCAGTTCATGGACTCCAGCGGCGAGTCCTCCTGGGGGCCGCTGTTCGCGATGTCGATCATCTCGCTCGGCCCGATCTTCGGATTCTTCCTGGCGGGCCAGAAGTATCTCATCCGCGGTATGGCGACCACCGGTCTCAAATAACCCTCCCCATCCCCCACCCCCCGGAGGTATCCCGATGAAGCGTATCCTGGCGGCCACCGCCATCACCCTGCTCGCCGTGTCGGCAACCGCCTGCGGCAGCGACGACAGCGGTGATTCCGGCGGGAAGACGAAGGTCGTCTTCTCGTACTGGGGCAGCGACGCCCGGCAGAAGCTGACCGAGTCGGCCATCGCCGCTTTCGAGAAGAAGAACCCGACGATCGACATCGAAGGCGACTTCTCCGACTGGGACAGCTACTACGAGAAACTGGCCACCAAGACCGCGGCCGGCGACGCCCCGGACGTCATGTCCATCGAGATCCGCGGCCTCGCCGAGTACGCGGGCCGCGCCACCCTCGCCGACCTCACCGGCAAGCTGAACACCGCCGACCTCGACCAGGAGGTGCTCAAGGCCGGTCAGATCGACGGCAAGCAGTACGCCGTCCCCACCGGCGTCAACACCTTCCCGATCATCGTCAACAGGGCGACGGTGGAGAAGGCGGGCGAGAAGGTCCCCGACGACACGACCTGGACCTGGGACGACTACATCTCGATCTCCCAGAAGGTGACCGAGAAGGGCGACGGCAAGATCTGGGGCACCGAGTGGAACGTGAACCCCGCCTTCCTGCAGCTGTTCGCCGCCCAGCGCGGGGAGCAGTTCTACAAGGACGGCAAGATCGGCATGTCGGAGCAGACCATCAAGGACTGGTGGGCCCTGCTACAGAAGATCGTCTCCACCAAGGCCGGCCCCGGCGCCGCCCAGATGCTGGAGACCGGCACCAAGGTCGACCAGGCACTGCTCGCCACGAACGCGAGCGCGTTCGGCAGCTGGTGGAGCAACCAGCTCACCGCGCTGAACAAGGGCTCCGGCCAGGAACTCGACCTGCTGCGGATGCCCAAGGCCGAGGGCGCGACCACCGCCGGCATGTTCCTGCAGCCGGCGATGTACTACACGATCTCGTCGAAGACCGAGCAGGCCGAGGCCGCGCAGAAGTTCGTCGAATTCCTCGTCAACGACCCCGAGGCCGGCGCCATCCTGCTCAGTGACCGCGGCCTGCCGACCAACGCCAAGGTCGTCGACGCCGTCAAGGACAAGCTCACCCCGACCGACCAGAAGGTGCTCGCCTTCATCGACTCGATCAGGAGCGAGCTGAGCCCGATCGTGATCCCGCCGAAGGGCGCGATGGAGATGGAGGACATCCTCAAGCGCGCCAGTGACTCGGTGCTGTTCGGCAAGGCCTCCGCGGACGACGCGGTGAAGTCCTTCCTCAACGAGGCCAACGCCGCCATCTCCCAGTGACCGGCCTCCCCTGACGTGTGCCGTACGGCTCGCGCCGAGCCGTACGGCACACCTGCCACTTTCCCGTCCCCCTGATGGAGTTCCTGATGCGATACGCCTTCGTCGGACTCGGCCACCGGGTGCAGCTGTACATCGACGCGCTGCTCGGCGAGTGGGGCGACACCGGCGAGATCGCCGCCCTCTGCGACGTCAACCGGACCCGGATCGGCTACTACCTCGACCGGATCGGACGCGACGTCCCGAGCTTCGCGCCGCACGAGTTCGGCAAGCTGCTCCAGCTCGCCGACGCCGTCGTGGTCGCCACCGTCGACGCAGCCCACGCCCGTTACGTCGTCGCCGCGCTGGAGGCGGGCAAGGACGTCATCGTGGAGAAGCCGCTGTGCACCACCGCCGAGGACTGCGCGGCCATCGTCGAGGCCGCCGAGCGCAGCACCGGCCGGCTCGTCGTCACCTTCAACTACCGCTACTCGCCGCGCAACAGCGCCGTCCGCCGGCTGATCGCCGACGGGGCGATCGGCGACGTCGCCTCCGTGCACTTCGAGTGGGTGCTCGACACCATCCACGGAGCCGACTACTTCCGCCGCTGGCACCGCGACAGGTCCAGCTCAGGCGGGCTGCTGGTGCACAAGTCCACCCACCACTTCGACCTGGTCAACTGGTGGCTGGCCGACACCGCCCGCTCCGTCTACGCCCGGTCGGCGCTGCGCTTCTACGGAGCCGCCAACGCCCGCGCCCGTGGCCTGCTCGACCGGCCACGACGCGCTCACGGCGCACCGGAACTCGGCACCGACCCCTACCTCCTCGACATCTCCGCCGATCCCCGGCTCAAGCGCCTGTACCTGGACGCCGAGCACGAGGACGGCTACATCCGCGACCAGGACGTGTTCGGCGAGGGCGTGAGCATCGACGACAACATGGCCGTCCTCGTCGGCTACTCGCGCGGGGCGACGCTCACCTACTCACTCAACGCCCACGGACCCTTCGAGGGCTACCGGGTGGCCTTCAACGGCACCGCGGGACGGCTGGAGCTGGAGGTCGTCGAACGCGCCTGGACCCCGCCGCGCGCCGCGATCGACCCGACCGCCGCCGACAAGGCCCACGCCCCCGGCGCCTTCGAGCGGCTCGTCCTGCACCGGCACTGGAGCGAACCGGAGGAGGTCGCCATCCCCTCGGGCGCGGGCGGCCACGGCGGCGGCGACGCCCTCATGCTGAACGACGTCTTCCGCGGCGCGGGCGAGGATCCGCTGGGCCGCCAGGCGGGACACCTCGCGGGCGTCGCCGGCGTGATGGTCGGGATCTCGGCGAACCTCTCCGCCGCGACCGGCGCCCCCGTTCTCCTCGACGGGGACGGCACCCGGCTCGCGAGCTGACCCGGTGGAACCGGGCGCGCCGTCGAAGCGAGCGGATCGCCCGGGGACGCGGAGTCGTTCACATCGGGTTTGCAGGGCGGAGCCTAACTTCGCTCCCATGCGAAAGACTCTTCCTGCGATCACGGCCGTCCTGGTGGCGGCGACCCTGGCGGCGTGCGGCGCCGGTCCCGGCGGCCCCCGGCCGCCACGGGCCACCGAGTCCGGCGCCCCCCGGTGCGACCACCGGCTGGAGGTGGCGTTCGGCGCGTGGGCCGACGCGGGGTTCAGCGGATCGATCGCGATCCTCGAAAACGGCAGGGCCACCTGCCTCGCCGCCTACGGCACCGCGGACGACGCCACGGGAAGGCCGAACACTCCGCAGACGGTGTTCAGCATCGGATCGGTCACCAAGGCGTTCACCGCGGCGGCGGTGTTCGCCCTGGTCGAGGAGGGAAGGCTCGCGCTCGACGACCGGGCGGGGAAGATCCTTCCCGAGCTGGGCGGCGCCGCGGCCAAGGCGACGGTGAGGCAGTTGCTGCTGCACACCGGCGGGCTCAACGGCTCACACGGTCACGGTGACTACGAGCCGCTCGACCGGGACGCCGCGGTGGCGGCGATCGGCGCGTTGAAGCCGGCCTTCAAGCCCGGCCGCGGCTACCTGTACTCCAACGCCGGCTACACCTTGCTCGCGCTCATCGTCGAGAAGGTGTCGGGCAGGAGTTTTCGCGCCTATCTGGCCGAGAGGGTCCTGCGACTGCCCGACGGCCGGGTCGCGGGAGGATTCTGGGAGGGCGAGCCGGCCGTGATGGGGCCTCGGGCCGTCGGGCGGCTCGACAACGGCACGATCGGCCGCTCAGGCGGCTTCGCCGGGCCGTACTGGGCGGTGGAGGGCAACGGCGGCCTCGCGATGACCATGCGGGATCTGGCGACCTGGACGCACGCGCTGTTCACCGGAGGGCTGCTCTCCCGCGAATCGGCCGAGATCATCGGCAGGCCGGGGCACGATCTGGGCGACGGCAGGTCCGAGACCCCGGGGTGGGTGGCGTTCGACAGGTCGCTGTTCGGGGAGCCGTTCCTGAGCACCGCGGGGGGCGGCGGCGACGTCGGCCACAACACCGCCGTCGCGTGGATCCCCGGGCAGGAGCGGGTGGTCGCGATATCGGCGAACAAGCCGGAGGTGAGCGCCGAGGACCTGCTGCGGGTGGTGGGGCCGGCGCTGCTCGCCGGCGGCCCGCTGCCCACCCCCACCGCAGCGGCCCGCGGCGGCGGTGGCGATCTCGCCACTATCGTCGGGTCGTACGAACTGAAGACGGGAGGCTCCCTCGACGTGAGCACCTCCGACGGCGGGCTGACGGTCTCGGCCACCGGCCCCGACGCGGTCGCGGCGCTGTTCCCGCCCCGCGATCCCACCGCGGGCGATTCGCGCGGGCACGACGAGCGCGTGCTGGCGCTGCTGGCCGGTAAGACGCAGGAGGGCCGCAAGGAACGCGCGTCCCTGGAGGCCGCCTTCGGGCCCCTCGGCGCCGTCACACCTGCCGGCACGGTGACCGGCGGCGGCCAGGTGCGCACCTACGTCACCCTCACCGCCGGAACGCGACCGGTCCTCGGCTGGTACTCCGTCAACGAGCAGGGAGGTATCGAGGCGGCCGAGGTTCCCACGAAGGCCCCGGAACTGACCTTCGTCGCCTCCGGAGACGGCCGCTACCGTCCCGACGACCCGGCCGGCACCGGGCCGCGGGTGAGCCTCTCCTTCAGGGACCGGCAGCTGCTCGTCTCCCGGGCGGACGGGACGACGTCCGCACGACGGGCCGGCTGACGCGCCGTGCGTATCCTCCTCGTCGAGGACGACCCCGATCTGGCCGAGGTGGTCGCCCTCGGCCTGCGCAACGAGTCGTACGCGGTCGACCTGGCGGCGACCTACCGCGAGGCGGAGGAGGCACTGCGGACCACGGCCTACGACGTGGCCTGCTTCGACCTCTCCCTGCCCGACGGCGACGGGCTCGACCTGGTGCGCCGGCTCGCCGGCGATCCCGACCTGCACCGGCCCCGGCGCACGCTCGTGCTGACCGCCCGCGACGCCGTCGCCGACCGGGTGGCCGGGCTGGACGCCGGCGCCGACGACTATCTCGTCAAGCCGTTCCACTTCACCGAGCTCGTCGCCCGGTTGCGGGCACTGGGCCGGCGCGCCGACGAGCACGGATCGATCCTGCGGGTGGGCGAGCTCACTCTCGACCTCACCGCTCACCGGGTCTGGCGGTCCGGCGCCGAACTCGATCTCACCTCGCGCGAGTACGCGCTGCTGCGCTATTTCATGCACCATCCCGGCGTGACGCTCTCGGCCGAGGACCTGCTGGAGCACGTGTGGGACGCCCACGCCAACCCCTTCACCGCCTCGGTGCGGGTCATCCTCAGCCGGCTTCGCAGGAAGCTCGGCGAGCCCGCCCTGATCTTCACGATCACCAACGTCGGCTACCGGCTGGAGAGGCCTCCCTCATGATCCGTCCCTGGCGGTCACTGCGCGCGCGCCTCGCCGTGCTCGGATTCCTCGCGATCTACCTCCCGGTTCTGCTGCTGTTCGGCGTGGTCCTCGTGACCGACACCGAGACGACCTTCCAGACGCTCGACGGCGCGACAAGCATCCGGAGCACCTCGGTGCACAGGTCGGCGTGGGTCAGCTGGACCATCCTCGCGCTCGCCCCGGCCGCCGCCGCGCTGGCCTGGTGGTGGGCGGGCCGGGCGACGGCCCCGATCGAGCGGGTCCGCGCGGCGGCCGACGACATCGGCGGAACGGACCTGAGCCGGCGTATCGCCCTGGAGCGCGGGCCGGCCGAGGTGATGGCCCTGGCCGCCGCCTTCGACGCCATGCTCGACCGGCTGGAGCGGGCCGCCGCCACGCAGTGGCGGCTGATCGACGAGACCAGCCACGAGCTGCGCGTACCGCTGTCGGTGCTGATGACCAACGCCGAGGTGCTCCTCGACCACCCCGCGCCCACCGTCGAGATCTACCGGCGAGGGCTGGAACGCTCGCGAGCGGCGTCCGAGCGGCTTCAGACGACGATCGACCACCTGCTGGTCGACGCCCGTGCGCGGGCCCGCGCCGTCGACCGGCGGCCGGCCGACCTGATGGCCCTGGTACGCGGCGTCGTCGAGCAGGCCGGCGTGCTGGCGGCCGGCAAGGAGATCGGCCTGTCGGTCACCGGCCCGCCCAGCGCCGTGTGCTCCGTCGACGAGCCCACCGTGAACCGCGCGATCTCCAACCTCGTCGACAACGCGATCAGATACGCCCCGGCCGGCTCGCGGGTGGAGATCGACGTCGAGGTCGGCGACACCGAGGCGACGCTGGTCGTGACCGACCACGGCCCGGGCATCCCCGCCGACGAACGGGAACACGTCTTCCAGCGCTTCTGGCGTGGCCGACGTGACGTCCCCGGCACCGGTCTCGGCCTGCCGATCGCCAGGCAGATCGCCCTGGCCCACGGCGGCGACCTCACCCTGGATCCTCCCCACCCGGGCGGCGGCTGTGCCTTCCGGCTCACCTTGCACCGCTTTGTATGAGCGCTGTTATATTAGCGCTATGACATCTTTGGACCCCACCGCCTCCCCCGGACGATGGGACGCGGTTCACGCCATGCTGGCCGCCCTGGACGCCCAGATCGAAACCGTGTACGTCGAGCGGGGCATCGAGGGAGTACGCCCCCGGTTCGCCTATCCGTTGATCCGCCTCGCCCACACCGGCCCGCTGACGATCCGTGAACTCGCGGACTCACTGGGCCGCTCGCACTCGGCGATGAGCCAGACGATCACGGCGATGCGGCGCGAAGGGCTGGTCGACTCCGAGCTCGGCACCGACGCCCGCACACGCCGCATCACCCTGACCGGCCGCGGCCGCGCCCTCATCCCCTTCCTCGAGGCCGAGTGGCGCGCGACCGAGGCCGCCGTCGCCGAGCTCGACGACGAGGTCCCGCACGCGCTCAGCGCCGTCGTCGCCGAGCTGGAGCGCGCCCTGGCACGGCGGCCCATGCGAGACCGGATCCTCGCCCACCTCGACGAGCCGTCCGCCGCCCCGGCGGAGCCGTCCCCGTGACCTGGCGCGAACGGCTGATCGACGTCCGTCCCCTGCGCACCAGCCGGCCTTTCCGCGACCTGTGGATCGGATCCTCCCTCGCCTCGCTCGGCCAGCAGGTCGCCGGGGTCGCCGTCCTCCTGCAGGTCTGGGACCTCACCCGCAGCCCGCTCTGGACCGGCGCCATCGGCCTCGCCACAGCCGTACCCCTCCTCGTGCTCGGACTGGTCGGCGGATCGCTCGCCGACGCCGTCGACCGCAGGAACCTCGTCCGCGCCACCACCGCGGGCCAGGTCCTGATGGCCGTGGGCCTCGTGGCGCAGGCCGCCGCGGGCAACCGCTCCGTCCCGCTGCTGCTCGCCCTGATCGCCGCGCAGTCCGGCTGCGCGGCGCTCGGAGCCCCGGCGAAGCGCACCTTCCCCGTCCGATTGCTCCCCGCAGACCAGGTCGCCGCCGGGCTCGCCCTGCAGAACGTCGCCTTCCAGGCCTCCATGCTCGCCGGACCGGCCCTCGCCGGCCTCGTGCTCGCCCAGTGGCACTATCCCGCCGCGTACGCGATCCAGGCCCTCGCCGGCGTCGCGTCGCTGATCGCCGTGATGCGGCTGCCCGCGATGGCCGTCTCACGCACCGGCGACGAGCGGCCGCCCGCCGACGGCGCGCACCGGCCGCGCGGTCCGGCCGACGGAGGCCGGCGGATCATCCTGCGGCGCCCTACCCTGTGGGGCGCCTTCGCCGCCGACCTCGCCGCCACGGTCCTCGCCATGCCGATCGCGCTCTTTCCCCTGATCAACGAGATCCGCTTCGAGGGCGACCCCCGGACGCTGGGGCTCTTCCTGTCCGCGATCGCGGTCGGCGGGCTCGGTGCGGGCCTGCTGTCCGGAACCGTCACCCGGCTGCACCGCGGCGGCCTCGTCCAGCTCGTCGCGGCCACACTCTGGGGTCTCGCCCTGGCCGGCTTCGGCCTGGCGGGGCCGCTCTGGCTCGCCCTCGGCTGCCTCGTGATCGCCGGTGCGGCCGACACCGTCGCCGTGGTCACCCGCAGCGCACTGGTCCAGCTCGAGACACCCGACCGTTACCGCGGGCGGGTCTCCTCGGTCGAGCATGTCATCGGCGTCGCCGGCCCGGAGGCCGGCAACTTCCGCGGGGGACTTCTCGCCTCCCTCACCTCCGCGCCCGTCGCGCTCGTCGCGGGCGGCCTCGCGGCCGCCCTCTGCGTCGTCGCCGTCGGCCTGGTCAACCGCCCCCTGCGCGACTACCGCACCCCGTCCGGACGCGAGGAACGCGAAGCAGGTGAGGCGCCTCCACTTCCCGACGCGGCACCCGATCGCGAGATGTCACCCGGGTGCTGAGCCGCACATGGTTCGCCGGAGACGGCGGACGGCACGAGCCCGCTATGAACGCCGTCACGAACGCCGTCAAGAAGGAGTTTCGCGCGACGCGGCCCGCAGAGAGGCGGGCGGTTCACCGCCGCCGGCCACCTGCTCGATCAGTTCGAGGACGGCTCCGGGACCGCCGTTCACCCGGAGCCATCGGCTCACCCGGCACGCGGCCTTGGCGTACGCGTCCGGGTCGGCTTTCGCCGTGCGCAGCCACTCATCGAGCGTCCGAGGCGGCGCCTCCCCCTCGGGAACCCGGCAGCGGTCACCGGCCGTGTCGGGCTTCAAGTAGCGGAGGTCGTCGGAGACCACGACGGCCAGTCCCTCGTCGAACCACTGCGGGAGCGGCACCGCACCGGACCCGAGGCGGGCGTGCACCTCGACGTGCGACATCTCGTGTGAGGCGATCATCGGGTTGACACCGCCCGGCGACAGCATGATCGCACGGTTCAGCACAGCGATCCCGCGCTCCCCGCCACCGCCGATTCTGCGGTAGCACGAGGCGGTGAGGCAGGCCAGGATGTCGGGAGAGCTCCGGCGCCCGCCGTAGAAGTCCGCCACCCGCCGGTCGGCCATGTCGATCACCTCCACCACCTGCCGCTCCCTGTCCGCCGGCAGGCCGGACTCCACGTACAGGCCCGGCCTGACCTGTCTCATCCCGTAACAGGTCGGGCAGGTCGTGGCCGCGACCGAGGGGAAGGCGAGCGCGATGCCCGCCACCGCGACCACGACCAACCCCGCGACGACGACCGGCAGCCACCGCCACACCCTGTACTTCCGGCTCATCACGCCACTCCCCATGTCGACGTCGCCGACGAGCGCGGCGCGGTCGCCACCGTCCGATTCCCCACCGGCTCGATCATCCCCCAGTTGCTCAACGCCTCCTGAACGATAGGGAACGCGACCGCCGCGACGGCCTCACCGAGCTCGCCGACCTGCCCGGGCGCGGCGATCCGCGCCTCGACACGGACTCCGTGAGACCTCGGCGGGAGGTGCTCACCTACGCATCTCCGTCAGTCGGTGCCGAACTCCATCGCGGCGCGGTCGAGCATCTCGTCGTCGCCGGAGACCTCGCCGCGTGAGGCGATGGCCTCCGCGCCTCCGCGTGGCATCGCGCCGATCAGCCCGGTCGAGGCCGCCTGGGCGGCGCCGATGAGCGCGGGATGGGTGGTGCCGACCATGCCGAGGCCGGCGTACTGCTCCAGCTTGGCGCGCGAGTCGGCGATGTCGAGGTTGCGCATGGTGAGCTGGCCGATCCGGTCAACCGGGCCGAACGCCGAGTCCTCGGTGCGCTCCATCGACAGCTTGTCCGGGTGGTAGCTGAAGGCCGGTCCCGAGGTGTCCAGGATCGAGTAGTCCTCACCGCGGCGCAGCCGCAGCGTCACCTCTCCGGTGATCGCCGTGCCGACCCAGCGCTGCAGCGACTCTCGCAGCATCAGCGCCTGCGGGTCGAGCCAGCGGCCCTCGTACATCAGCCGGCCGAGCCGCCGTCCCTCGTTGTGGTAGCTCGCCAGGGTGTCCTCGTTGTGGATCGCGTTGACCAGCCGCTCGTACGCCGCGTGCAGCAACGCCATCCCCGGCGCCTCGTAGATGCCCCGGCTCTTGGCCTCGATCACCCGGTTCTCGATCTGGTCGGACATGCCCATGCCGTGCCGCCCGCCGATCGTGTTCGCCTCCATCACCAGGTCGACGGGGGTGGCGAACTCCTTGCCGTTGATCGTCACCGGGCGGCCCTGCTCGAAGCCGATGGTCACGACCTCGGGGGCGATCTCGACCTCGGGATCCCAGAATCGCACGCCCATGATCGGGTTCACGGTCTCGATGCCGGTGTCGAGGTGCTCCAGGGTCTTGGCCTCGTGGGTGGCGCCCCAGATGTTGGCGTCGGTCGAGTATGCCTTCTCGGTGCTGTCACGGTAGGGCAGGCCGTGGGCGAGCAGCCACTCCGACATCTCCTTACGGCCGCCGAGCTCGGAGACGAAGTCGGCGTCCAGCCAGGGCTTGTAGATGCGCAGGTGGGGGTTGGCGAGCAGGCCGTAGCGGTAGAACCGCTCGATGTCGTTGCCCTTGAACGTCGAGCCGTCGCCCCAGATCTGCACGTCGTCGTCGATCATCGCCCGGACCAGCAGGGTCCCGGTGACGGCGCGGCCGAGCGGCGTGGTGTTGAAGTAGGGGCGTCCGGCCGAGCGGATGTGGAACGCGCCGCAGGTGAGCGCGGCCAGGCCCTCCTCGACCAGCGCCGCGCGGCAGTCGACCAGGCGTGCGATCTCGGCGCCGTACGCCAGCGCGCGGCCGGGCACCGAGGCGATGTCGGGCTCGTCGTACTGGCCGATGTCGGCGGTGTAGGTGCACGGAACGGCACCCTTGTCGCGCATCCACGCGACGGCGACCGAGGTGTCGAGGCCGCCGGAGAAGGCGATGCCGACGCGCTCGCCCGCGGGCAAGGAGGTGAGAACCTTGGACATGAGACAAGAGTATGCATCACGACGCATGACTATGCAAAATTCCGGCCCTCCACCTCTAGAAGCAGCCCGACTTCTTGCCCCGTCTATCGAAAGTCGATACATTTACATCGTTGATCGATAGAAGGAGAGACGATGGGAAGATTAACGGTGCTCGCGCTTCGCGCCGTGCTCGTGGTGTTGCTCGCCGGATCGGTGTTCGTCCAGACGGTGATGGTGCCGCTGTTCGCCGTCGACCTGGAGGCGCTCGACGCGGACGTCGCGTACCTGCGCGCCCCGCTCCTCGTGATCGTCTTCCTGGGCGTCGTCACGATCCAGGTCGTCCTGGTCTGCGTGTGGCGGCTGGTGACGATGGTGCGACGCGGAACCGTGTTCTCCCACGCCGCCTTCCGGTACGTTCACATCGTGATCGGCGCGATCACGGCGGCCGCCCTCCTGGTGTTCGCGCTCGCGGTCGTCCTGGCGCCGGGCGACCCGGTCCCTCCGGGCATGGTCCTGCTGATCTGCGGGGCCGCCACGGCGGTCCTGGGGGTGGCGCTCGTCGTGCTCGTGCTGCGGATGCTGCTCGCCCAGGCCGTCGCCCGTGACGTGGAGGCGGCCCGGATGCGGGCGGAACTGGAGGAGGTGATCTGATGCCGATCACCGTCGACATCGACGTCATGCTGGCCAAGCGGAAGATGTCCGTGGGCGAGCTCGCGGACCGCGTCGGGATCACACCCGCCAACCTGGCGGTGCTCAAGAACGGCCGCGCCAAGGCGGTGCGCTTCACGACGCTCGCCGCGCTCTGCGAGGTGCTGGAGTGCCAGCCGGGAGACCTGCTGCGCTGGCAGGCCGAGGACGCCGCGGACGGATGAGACCGGCGCTCGGCGCCGGGATCCGGCGGCCCGTGTCAGCGCCCCCCACCGTCCTCCTGCGCCGATCACCGGGATCTCAGTGTCTCGCGGAAGCTCTCCGCGAGCAGTCTCAGACCGGGTTCGACCCTCTCCGCGGGGATCGAACCGTACCCGAGCAGCAGTCCCGCCCGCGTGGAGGTCTCGCCGTAGTAGGGGGCGAGGTCCTGCAGCGCGATACCCGCCTTTCGCGCGTACGCCCTCACCGGAGCCGTGTCGGCCCCGGCGGCCGGGGTCAGATAGGCGCAGAGGTGGAGGCCGGCGGCGGAGGGAACCGGCTCCAGCCAGTCGCGAAGCTCATGCCGCAGGACGGTGACGATTCGCTCGCGGCGGGCCGCGTACTCACGCGTCGCCCTGCGGACGTGCCGCCCGAGCAGGCCCTCGTCGATGAAAGCGGCCAGCGCCGCCTGGCTGGAAAGGTCTCCGCACCAGTCGGTGAGCCGCTTGGCGGCACGCAGGGCGGGCTGGAGCGAGGCGGGGGCGACCAGGAAGCCCAGCCTCAGCATCGGCAGCATCGTCTTGGAGAAGGAGCCGACGTAGATGACGTGGCCGCCGCGGTCGAGGCTCTGGAGCGGTTCGAGCGGACGGTCCTCGAAACGGAACTCGCTGTCGTAGTCGTCCTCGATCACCACGGCCCCGCGCCGCCCGGCCCAGTCGAGCAGCGCGGCGCGGCGGCCGAGGGACATCGGCATCCCCAGGGGGAACTGATGCGACGGTGTGACGTAGACGAGGCGGGCGGAGTCGGGAAGGGCCGCCACGTCCAGTCCCTCCTCGTCGACGGGGACGCCGACGACCCGCGCGCCCAGCGACTCGAACAACAGCCTGGCCGGAGGGTAGCCGGGCTCCTCGACGGCCACGCGGCAGCCGGGCTCGATCATGACGCGGCCGATCAGGTCGAGTGCCTGCTGGGCTCCCTGCGTGACGAGAACGTCGTCGGCGCCCGCCCGCACGGAGCGGGAGAGGCCGACGTGGCGGGCGAGCGCCTCTCGCAGTCCCGCGTGTCCTGAGGGGTCGCCGTAACCGGCGGAGCGTGCCAGCGCCGGGCGCAACTCGCGGGTGACAAGCCTGCGCCACGTTTCGAGCGGGAACAGCTGCCTGTCGGGAACGCCCACCCCGAAGTCGTAGACCGGCTCCCCTTCCGGTTCGGCCGGCGGTGCGGTCTCGAGGCGCCAGTGGCGGCGGGGACGTACGCCGCCCGCGGGCGCGTTCCTCGAACGGACTCCGGTGAGGGGCCCGGCGAGGGGCTCGGTGCACACGAAGGTGCCCGCCCCGACCTGGCCGACGAGAATTCCCTCGGCGGCCAGCCGCTCGTAGGCGACGGCCACGGTGTTGCGCGACACGTCGAGCCGCCGCGCCAGCTCCCGGGTCGCGGGCAGGCGCTCCCCCGGGCGCAGGCGGCCGTCGAGGACGGCGTCCAGGAGCTGCCGGTAGATGCGGGCGGACAGGTCGCCGCGCCCGCTGAGGCTCACGTGAAAATCCATCTCGCCCTCTCGGATTGGCCCAATGAGTTGACCTCATATTGGATCTTATGCGGGGTCAATCGGCTCCTTAGGGTTGCCCCTGGGCCGGCGAGGAGCCATGCCGGCCACGTAGCGACCGAGGAGTCCCGTGTTCAGCCGGATCATGCCCCCTGCCGGGCCGCCCAGAGTCCTCGCCCTCGCGCAGCTCACCAATTCCATCGGGGACGGCGCGTACTACGTGTGCTCGGCGCTCTACTTCATCCGGATCGTGGGACTCTCGCCGACCCAGGTCGGCTTCGCGCTCACACTCGGCTGGGCCGTCGGGTTCGTGGCGGGGGTCCCGCTCGGCCACCTCGCCGACCGCCGTGGACCTCGCGGCACGGCGGTCCTGCTCGCCGTCGCCACCGCCGCCTCGGTGGGCTCGTTTCTGTTCGTCCGCTCCTTTCCCATGTTCGTGCTGGTCGCCTGCCTGTACGCGACCTCGCAGTGCGGTCTCGCCGCGGCCAGGCAGGCGCTGCTCGCCGGGCTGGTGGACAGGGAGCGGCGCACCCGGATCCGGGCCCACCTGCAGGCGACGGCGAACGCCGGGCTGGCGGTCGGCGCCGCGCTCGGCGGGGTGGCACTGCACCTCGACACCCGGGCCGCCTACCTGACGGTCCTCGCGATGGACGCGCTGAGCTTCCTGCTCTCGGCCCTGATCCTGCTCCGTCTTCCCCCGGTGCCGCCCACCGCGGCCGCGCCGGCGGGCGAACCGGCACTGGCGGTGCTCAGGGACAGGCCGTACGCGCTCGTCTCCCTGCTCAACATGGTCACGCTGCTGAACATGCCGCTGCTCAGCCTGGTCATCCCCCTGTGGATCGTCCAGCGGACCGAGGCCCCGAGCTGGACGGTCTCGGCCCTGCTGGTCCTCAACACCCTGGGCGTCGTGCTGTTCCAGGTACGGGTGGCCCGGCGGGTCACGGATCTGGAGACCGCCTCCCGGTCCGTACGGCGGGCGGGTGCGGTGCTGTTCGCCGCGTGCGCGGTGTTCGCCCTGTCGTCGGCCTGGTCATCGGCGTGGGCCGCCGCGTTCGTCCTGCTTCTCGCGGCCTGTCTGCAGGTGTTCGGCGAGATGGCGCACGCCTCCGGCGCCTGGGAGATCGGGTTCGATCTCGCCCCCGCCGACAGGCAGGGCCAGTACCAGGGTTTCTTCGGATCCGGTGCGGCGGTCGCCAGGATGCTCGGCCCCCTGCTGCTCACGACGCTGATCCTCACCTGGGGAACTCCGGGTTGGCTGGTGCTCGGCGGCCTGTTCCTGCTGGCCGGCCTCGCCACGGGACCGGCCGTGCGCTGGGCCCTGCGGACCCGGCGCACGGAGCCGATCACGGCGACGGGTGGCCGGTGAGACGGACAGCCCATGCCGCGGTGGAAGCGGTGGCGCGCTGCCCGCGCCGGACCGCCCTCGCTTTCCCGCTTTCCGCTTTTCCGCGAAAAACGGTTTGTGGCTCCACCACCTCGGACAGCATGCTGGACGTCGTGCCGATCAGAGATGCGACGCCCGGCGACTGGCCGGCGATCTGGCCTTTCCTTCACCGGATCGTGTCCGCCGGTGAGACCTACACCTGGGACCGCGACGTCAGCGAGGAGCGGGCCCGGGAGATGTGGTTTCCCGGGCCTCCGGGCCGCACGGTCGTCGCCGTCGACGCCGACGGGACCGTCCTGGGCTCGGCCAAGATGAATCCCAACCACATGGGGCCCGCCTCGCACATCGCCAGCGCGAGCTTCATGGTCGACCCCGGCCACGCCGGGCGCGGCGTCGGGCGGGCCCTGGGCGAGCACGTCCTGGAGTGGGCGCGCGCCGAGGGCTACCGGGCGATGCAGTTCAACGCCGTCGTGGAGACCAACACCCGGGCGGTGGCACTGTGGCGCTCGCTGGGCTTCGAGGTGCTGGCGACCCTGCCGGAGGGCTTCGAGCATCCGGGCAAGGGCTACGTCGGACTGCACATCATGTACAGGTCCCTCTGATCGCGCGGCGCCGGTGGGGTCGCGGGTGACCGCGACCCCACCGGCGCCGTGACCGTGGAGGTGCTTCTCGCGCCGGGTGTCACGCACCGCAGGGCGGACGGACTCGCTCGCGGTGGATGTGCGCTCCGCACCCCCGATGTCGCGCACGGTGCGGCGGACGGACTCGCTCGCGGTGGACGGCCGGTGTTCAGCCGAGGTCGAAGAAGATCGTCTCCTTCTCGCCCTGCAGATGGACGTCGAAGCGGTGGACGCCCTCTCGCTCCGGCGTGGCCAGCAGCGTGTGCGCGCGCTCGGACGGCATCGAGTCGAGGAAGGCGTCGTGGGCGAGGTAGATCCGGGTGTAGAGGTGGTGCAGCAGGCCGCGGGCGAACACGCACACGCTGATGTAGCCGTTGCCCGGCACGAGGGTGCGCAGCGTCCAGCGGCCGTCGGCGTCGGTGGGAACCCTGCCGAAGCCGGTGAAGTCGACACCGTTCCTGCCGAGGACCGCGCCGTTCACCGCGTCGCGGCGCAACGTGCCCGGCGCGCCGGTGAGGTCGCCGGACGGGGCGGCCTGCCAGAACTCCAGCAGCGCGTCCGGCACCGGGGCGCCGGCGCCGTCGTAGACGTGGCCGTGCACGATGATCCCGCCGGTCGCGATGTCGCCGCCGCCGGGGAACGGGAGCGCGTAGCCGTAGAAGGGGCCGACGGTCTGCGAGGGGGTGGGGTTCATCGAAACTCCTTGAGCGCGGAGACCCCGGGCTTCGGCCCTGGGGAGGACGTCAACGGCTCTCCTCCGTCCAGGTGGCGGCGGGGCCGTCCAGGACGATGTCCCACCGGTAGCCGAGGGACCACTCGGGGACGGACAGGTCGTGCTCGTAGGCGGCGACCAGGCGCTGCCTGGCCCGGTCGTCGGTCACGGAGTTGAGGATGGGGTCGTAGGGGAACAGCGGGTCGTTCGGGAAGTACATCTGGGTGACCAGGCGCTGGGCGAAGGCGGTGCCGAAGACGGAGAAGTGGATGTGCGCGGGACGCCAGGCGTTGACGTGGTTGCGCCACGGGTAGGCGCCGGGCTTGATCGTGGTGAAGGCGTAGCCGCCGTCGCCGTCGGTGAGGCAGCGGCCCACCCCGGTGAAGTTGGGATCGAGCGGGGCCGGGTGGTCGTCGCGCTGGTGCGGGTAGCGGCCGGAGGCGTTGGCCTGCCATATCTCCACGAGCTGGCCGCGCACCGGGCGCCCGTTCCTGTCCAGGACGCGGCCGTGCACGGTGATGCGCTCGCCCAGCGGCTCGCCGAGATGCTGCCTGGTCAGATCGGCGTCGAGCGCGGTGACGTCGGTGACGCCGAAGACCGGCCCGGTGAGCTCGGCCGCGTCCGGGTCCTTGAGCGCGATCAGCGGTTGCCCGGGGTGGCGGAGCGCGGTGCTGCGGTAGGGGGCGTAGTCGCGGGACGGGTGGTGCCTCTCCCCGCCGTCCCCGGCTACGCGGAGCTCGCGGAGCTCGGCGATCTCGCGGTCGATGTCGGCCTGCGTGGGCGGTGTTGACATGAACTCCTACCTTCCGGGAACGAGGGCCGGACTCCGGCCGGAGCCGGGCGCGAGGGTCCTGGTGTCGTGCGCGGCGGGATCGTCGGCGCCCTGACGGCCGGACGGTGCGCGTACGGCGTCCTCGGCGAAGACCGTCCTCACCCTCTCACCCGCGCGCCCGTACGATCGCGCAGTTGCGCCGGGCTCACCCCGGGCGCGGTCTCCACCAGCGCCAGTCCTTGCTCCGTGACGTCGAGGACTCCGAGGTCTGTGATGATCCGGTGTACGCACTCCTTGCCCGTGAGGGGCAGCGAGCACTCCTCGACGATCTTCGGCGAGCCGTCCTTCGCGGTGTGCTCCATGATCACGATGACCCTGCGGGCGCCGTGCACCAGGTCCATCGCGCCGCCCATGCCCTTCACGAGCCTGCCGGGGACCATCCAGTTGGCGAGGTCGCCGCGTGCCGAGACCTGCATCGCGCCCAGCACCGCCACGTCGATGTGCCCGCCGCGGATCATGCCGAACGACAGCGAGGAGTCGAAGAACGACGCGCCCGCGAGCACGGTCACGGTCTCCTTGCCGGCGTTGATCAGGTCGGGGTCGACGTCGCCGGGAGCGGGGTAGGGGCCGACGCCCAGGATCCCGTTCTCCGAGTGCAGGATCACGTCCACCTCCGCCGGCAGGAAGGAGGGGATGCGGGTGGGCAGGCCGATGCCGAGGTTGACGTAGTCGCCGTCGCGCAGCTCGGCCGCCGCGCGCGCGACCATCTGGTCACGGCTCCAGCTCATGAGGCGTCCTCCCCCGGGGAGGCGGGAGCGGAGGTGGTGCGCCGTTCGACGGACTTGTCGGTGGCCTGCTCCGGGGTGAGCCGCACGACGCGCTGGACGAACACGCCCGGCAGGTGGACCTCGTCGGGGTCGAGCTCGGTCAGCTCCTCGACCTCGGCGATCGTGATCCGTCCGGCCATCGCGGCCAGCGGGTTGAAGTTCGCGGCGGCCTTGTTGAACACGAGGTTGCCGTACCGGTCTCCCCTGGCCGCCCGCACCAGCGCGAAGTCGGTGGTGATGCCGTACTCCAGCACGTGGTCCCGTCCGCCGAACTCGCGCACCTCCTTGGGCGGCGAGGCGAGCGTCACCGAGCCGTCCGGGCCGTGCCGCAACGGCAGCCCGCCCTCGGCGACCGGCGTGCCGACCCCGGCCGGGGTGTAGAAGGCGGGGATGCCGCAGCCTCCCGCGCGCAGCCGCTCGGCCAGGCTGCCCTGCGGGGTCAGCTCCACCTCCAGCTCCCCGCTCAGATACTGGCGGGCGAACTCCTTGTTGTCACCGATGTAGGAGGCCGTCACCCGGCCGATCCGCCCGGCCGCGAGCAGGACGCCCAGGCCGCCGCCGTCCACTCCGCAGTTGTTCGACACCACGCCGATGCCGCGTACACCCGTGTCGTACAGGGCCTGGATCAGCACGTTCGGGATGCCGCTCAGGCCGAACCCGCCCACCGCGAACGACGCGCCGTCGCGCACGTCCGCCAGCGCCTCCGCGGCGTCGGCGACCACCTTGTCCCTGCGCACGACACTCCGTCCCGTCATGCGTTCGCTCTGCGAACTCTAGTTCACTATTCGCATCCGAGTATGTTTATCCCTGACTTTCCTGTCAAAGCACCTTCGCCGCCCGGAGGGGGAACCGGCGCCGGCGCCCGGTCCGTCGCAACGCGCCACGGCGGCCTTCTCGGTCATGGCGTATCGGGCGCGCAGATCCCCGCCCTCGCCCCACGTCACCCCCGATGCCCGCGGCCGGTCCGTCGACGCCCCGGGCCCCATCACCACACCGACGACCTCGCCGCGCCGCTCACAGGTGTCGTAGCCGATCGCGGAGTGTACGCGCGACCTGCGCCATGAGCGCCTCGGCCCCGGGCTGGTCGATGGCCGGCACACGAGACTCGGTGAGCACGACGACTCCGAAGACCTGACCGTCGGCGTGCTCGACGACGCCGATCTCGTGGCGGAGGTTGAGAAGCGTTCCGGTCTTCGAGGACCACTTCGAGGCGTCGGAACTGAAATCGGGTGCCAGCCGATGCCGCAGCACGTTGTCGGC
This sequence comes from Streptosporangium sp. NPDC000509, assembly GCF_042898365.1. Taxonomy (NCBI): domain Bacteria; kingdom Bacillati; phylum Actinomycetota; class Actinomycetes; order Streptosporangiales; family Streptosporangiaceae; genus Streptosporangium; species Streptosporangium sp. NPDC000509. The sequence continues at coordinate 90,365 of NZ_JBIAYX010000021.1, forward strand.
CATGAGGGTCCGTACGCGCTCGCTGACGCCGGCGTCGATCCGGGACGGCGTCCACAGTGCCTGCAGGAGTTCCATCAGCGCTCGCGCGGTTCCCGAGTTCGCGTGGGTCACGTCCAGGAGCGGGAGGCGATGTCCTCGCCCGGCCGTACCCGCTTCGATGGCGAGGAAATGGGCCAGATGGGCGTCTGTCGGGTCGAGGCGTGCCGTCGGGGTCTCGGAGAGTTCCCGCATGGTGTGACGCACCGCGATGCCCTGAAGCCCCAGTCCGTGCAGCAGCGCCGAGACCTCGGCGGGCGGGGTGAAGGTGAACAGCGCGTCCGCCGCGATGTTGTCGCTCACGGCGATGCTGAGGTAGAGCAGGTCGTCGATGGCGATCCGGGCCGGGTGCCGGAACCTGCTCAGCCCGGTCGGCCCCGAGGTGGTGATCCCGCCCGGTCGCACGATGACCTGCGTGGAACCGTCGAGTTCGCCCCTGCGGATGCGTTCGAGCGTCGCGACGGCGAGCGGGACCTTGACGACCGAGGCGATCGGGAACTCCAGATCCGGCTCGATACCGATCTCCTCGCCGGAACGCAGGTCCCGGACCAAGAACGATCCGTTCAGTCCGGCGTCGTCGAGCGTTCCTCGCAGTTCGCGGATCAGGGTCTCGACGTTCACGGCGCCCCTCCGTCCTGGTCGTGCGCGCCCAGGCAGCGGGCGATCGCGTGCCACAGCCGGGTACGGATGCGTTCCGCGTCGTCCCTGACGGCGGCGACGACATCGAATCCGCGGACGGGCTGGATCTCACCGATGGGGCGCCAGTGCAAACCCAGTTCCTCGGCCTGCTTGGACGAGCACAAAAGGAGATCCGTCGAGCCGAGGACCTCGGCGGTGGCGGCGGCGAGCGCGGTGGAGACGGTGACCTGCGTTGGCTGGAGACCGACGGCGTCCCGGATCCGGAACATCCGGTCGCGGATGTGGGGGACGTCGTCCTCGGGCTGGATCCAGACCCGGCTCCTGTGCGACGACCGCGCGGCTCGACCGGCCCGCAGGGTCTCGACGTAGACGGTGTCCGCGATCTGGTCCGTGGCGCCGGCGAGTCCGAGCCTCACCGACCAGGTCGCGTCGCTCGGCGGTACCGCCGCGAGGGCGGCGCGGACCTCACGAGAGCGGACGAGTTCCGTCCGCCCGGCCGGGGCGGCGGCCTGAAGGTCGAGGTAGACGCCGTTGCGGCGCGCCTCCGCGTCGAGCCGTGCCAGATCGCGCGTGGTGCAGACGTCGGGAACGACGAGGCGAAGGGGGTTGCGCCTGGCTCGTTTCGCCTCGTGCTCCATGTCGTCCACCAGGCGCACGAGACGCTTCGCCCACGGCAGCATGTCACGGCCGAACTGCGTGAGCCGCGCTCCGCGCGACGACCGATCGAACAACCGCTCCCCGAGGTGTGTCTCCAGGGCGGCGATGCGGCGGCTCGCGACCGACTGCGGCACCCGGGTGGCCGCCGCGCCCTCCGTGAAGCTTCCCCGCTCGCTCACGTTGACGAACGCTCTGCACGCTCCGACGACGTCCACGCCGCAAGCGTATGCCATTTCAGCATGGAATCGGCCATTTCTGTCTTTGACGGCATCAAACGCCAGCGCGAGACTCTCACCGAATCCCATCGACCGCCGGAAGGCATCGCATGCTCACTCGTTCCGTTCGACGCGCCACCCTCTCGGCGCTGGCCTCACTCATGCTCATCCCTGTGGCAGGTGCCCCCTCGGCAGCCCACGCGACCGCCGCTCCGCCGGTGACGACACCGGCGGCCGCCGAGCGGGTCTTCAAGGAGTTGCGCGCGCTGGAGACGTCCTTCAAGGGCCGGATCGGCGCGTACGCCGTGGACACGGCCACCGGCAAGACGGTGACGTACCGGGCCGGTGAGCGTTTCCCGCTGCTGTCCACCTTCAAGGCGCCCCTCTGCGCGGGCGTGCTGCACAGGGCGCGCACCGTTGAGCCCGGCCTGATGAACAAGGTCGTCAAGTGGACGGCCGCCGACGTGAAGCCCGGCTCGCCGGTCACCGAGAAGCACACCGACGACGGGCTCACCGTCGCGCGGCTGTGCGAGGCGACCATCACCCGGAGCGACAACACCGCGGCCAACATGCTGCTGAGGCGGATCGGCGGTCCCGCCGGGCTGACCCGCTACCTCCGGACGCTGAAGGACCCGATCTCCCGGCTGGACCGGTGGGAGACCGAGCTCAACGACTGGAGTCCCAAGGAGAGGCGTGACACCACGACGCCCGCGTCCATGGGCCGTACCCTGCGCGCGGTCACGGCGGGGAACGCCCTCAACGCCAAGGACCGGGAACGGCTGAACACCTGGCTGGTCGCGAACACGACGGGAGACAAGCGCATCCGGGCGGGCCTGCCCAAGACCTGGAAGATCGGCGACAAGACCGGCACGAACTCCGACGGATTCGGCGGCGGGCACGACATCGCCGTCATCTGGCCCAGGAAGGGCGTCGCTCCCATCATCATGGCGATCTACACCAACCGCACTCCGGGCCTCGCCACCGACGACAAGGCCATCGCGAAGACCGCCACCATCCTGGCCCGCGGGGGGGGGGGGGGGGGGTGTGGCCCCCCCCCCCCCCCCCCCCCGGCCCCCCCCCCCCCCAAACCACAAACCCCCCAGGCGCGCCGGGGGGCGGGGGGGGCGGGGGCGC
>NZ_JBIAYX010000021.1:93055-174734 GCF_042898365.1 Streptosporangium sp. NPDC000509
ACCAACCCCAACCGGGGCCCCCCCACCCCCCAAAACCCAAAGGGCTACCCCCCCGGGCCCCGGGCCCGCCCGCCCCCCGGGCCGGCCGGCCCCCCCCCGGCCCCCCCCCCCCCCCCCGAGCCCGGCCTCATCCCTCATCCCGGCTCTCGGCCGCGTCGTCCGGGGCGGCCGAGAGCCGGTCACCGCCTCCTCAGGTCCGCCGGACGCCGATGAGCCGCTGCAGCAGGATGAAGGCGAACAGCAGCAGGCCGATGAAGATCTTGGTCCACCAGGAGCTGAGGGTACCCTCGAAGCTGATGATCGTCTGGGTCAGGCCGAGGACGAGGATGCCCAGAACGGTGCCGAAGAGATACCCGGAGCCGCCGGTGAGCAGCGTGCCGCCGATGACGACGGCCGCGATGGCGTCCAGCTCCATGCCGACGGCGTGCAGGCCGTACCCGGACAGCATGTAGAAGGACAGCAGGATCCCGCCGAGCGCGGAGCACAGCCCGCTGATCGTGTAGACGGCGATCTTCGTTCGTCCCACGGGGAGACCCATGAGCAGCGCGGACTGCTCGCTGCCGCCGACGGCGTAGACCGTGCGGCCCAGACGCGTGTAGTGCAGCACGTACGCGGCGACCAGCACCACCACCGTGGCGATCACCACGCTGGGCGAGATCCACATCTCTCCGACCAGGTCGATCCTGGTCTGCGCGAAGGCGGTGAAGAGACCGTCGGTGATCGGGATCGAGTCGGTGCCGATCGTGTAGCACAGCCCGCGCGCCAGGAACATCCCGGCGAGGGTCGCGATGAACGGCTGGACCTGGAAGTAATGGATGATCGCCCCCATCCCTGCTCCCAGCGCCGCGCCGACGGCCAGCACCAGCACGATCACCACCGGCGCCGGCCAGCCCTGGTTCGTGACGAGGCTGGCCGTGATCATCGTGGACAGCGCCACCACCGCGCCCACCGACAGGTCGATGCCGCCGGCGAGGATCACGAACGTCATGCCGACGCCGACGACGAGCAGGAAGGCGTTGTCGACGAAGACGTTGAGTATCACCTGGCCGCTGGCGAACCCCTCGTACCGGATGCCGCCGGCCGTGAACATCGCGATGAGCAGGCCCGCGGTCACCGCGACCGGAACGTACCTGCGGGGGATCGCGAGCCGCCCGGCGGGACCGGCCGTGATGGTGTCCGTCGTCATCTGTTCCTCACCGTCTCTTCCCGTGCCTGCCCGCCCTCTTCCCGCGCCTGCTCGGCGTCCGCGCCCGCGGAGGGACGGCCGGGCTCCTCCTTGGGAACCGGAGGCGGTGGGGCAGGACGTCTGTTCCCGCCGAACACCTTCTGCCGGAAGGCGGGCGACTGCAGCAGGCACACGATGGTCACCACGAGGGCCTTGAACAGCAGCGTCGTCTCGGGCGGCACACCGATCGAGTAGATCGTGGTGGTCAGGGTCTGGATGATCAGGGCCCCCAGCACGGTGCCGCTGAGCGAGAACCGGCCGCCCGCCAGCGAGGTGCCGCCGATGACGACGGCCAGGATGGCGTCCAGCTCGATCCACAGGCCGGCGTTGTTGCCGTCCGCGCTGGACACGTTGGAACTGATCATCAGACCCGCGATGCCCGCGCACAGCCCGCAGAAGGTGTACGCCACGATCAGCACGCCCCGGGAGCGGATCCCCGACAGCCTGCTGGCCTCGGCGTTGCCGCCGACCGCCTCGATGAACATGCCCAGTGCGAGCCGCCGGGTGAGAAAGGCGGTCAGCGCGATCAGCGCGATCACGATGAGGATGCCGAACGGCAGCGTGAGCCAGTAGCCACCGCCGATCAGCTTGTACGGGCTGCTGTTGATCGTGATGATCTGCCCGTCGGTGATCAGCTGGGCCAGGCCCCGTCCCGCGACCATGAGGATCAGTGTCGCGATGATCGGCTGGATGCCGATGGCGGCCACCAGGAACCCGTTCCAGGCCCCGAGCACGAGTATCACCAACAGCGTGAGGCCGATCGCCGACAGCACGCCGCCGACGGCGTTCTGGTCGGTCAGGTCGCTGATCTGCATGCAGGCCAGCGCCCCGCTGATCGCCACCACCGATCCGACCGACAGGTCGATGCCGCCGGTGGCGATGACGAGCGTCATGCCCAGCGAGACCAGGATCAGCGGCGCCCCGAAGCGGAGGATGTCGATGAGGCTGCCGTAGAGGTGGCCGTCCCTCATCTGCACGTTCAGGAAGTTGTCGGTGAACACCACGTTGAGCGCGAGCAGCGCGCCCAGGATCACGGCGGGCCAGAACAGCCGGTGCCGCGTCAGCGCGCCGAGGGCGCCGTTTCCCACAGTGCTCATACCGGTGCTCCACTCGCGATTTTCTGCATCAGGACATCGGTGGTGAGCGCGTCGTCGTTGTCGAGCTGGGCGATCAGCGTACGGTCGCGCAGCACCCCGACCCGGTGACTGAGCCGCAGGACCTCCTCCAGCTCCGCGGAGATGAACAGCACGGCCATGCCACCGTCGGACAACTCGACGACCAGCCGCTGGATCTCCGCCTTCGCGCCGACGTCGATCCCCCGGGTGGGCTCGTCGAGGATGAGCAGCCGGGGTTCCATGATCAACCAGCGGGCCAGCAGCACCTTCTGCTGGTTGCCGCCGCTGAGGGTGCGGACCGGCTGCTCTGGATCACCGGGCCGGATGTTCAGCGCGGTGATGTACTTGGCGACCAGTTCGTCCTGCTTGCGGCGGGACAGCGGCCTGCTCCAGCCGCGATCGGCCTGCAGCGCGAGGACGATGTTCTCCCGCACCGTGAGCTCGTCGACGAGTCCCTCCGCCCGGCGGTTCTCCGAGCAGAAGGCGATCTTCTGGTTCATCGCCGCCCTCGGTGTGCGCAGCGCGACCCGCTTGCCCTCGACCCGCAGCGAGCCGCTGTCGGCGTGGTCGGCGCCGAACAGCAGGCGCGCCAGCTCGGTACGGCCGGAGCCGAGCAGCCCGGCCAGCCCGATCACCTCACCCTGCCTGATGGTGAGCGTGAAGGGGCTGACACCGCCCGCCCGCCCGAGGTCGCTCGCCTCCACCAGCGGCTCCGCGACCCGAGCGGGCGGCTTTCCTTCGAGTTTCTCCAGATCGGCCAGTTCCCGCCCGATCATCTTGGCGACCAGATCGACCTGGGAGAGCTCGCGGGTGAGGTACTCCCCCACGAGCTTCCCGTTGCGCAGGATCGTCATGCGATCCGATATCTCGTAGATCTGGTCGAGGAAGTGCGAGACGAACAGGATGGCGATGCCCTTGTCCTTCAGCCGGCGCATCACCCGGAACAGCTGGGCCACCTCGCCGGCGTCCAGGCTGGAGGTCGGCTCGTCGAGGATCAGCACCTTGGCCTCGATGTCGACCGCCCTGGCGATCGCCACCATCTGCTGAACGGCCAGCGAGCACGACGCCAGCGGCGCCGACACGTCGATGCGCAGATCCAGGTCGCCCATCAGTTCATCGGCCCGGCGGCGCATCTCCCGCCACCGGATGCGGCCGAAGCGGCGGGGTTCGCGGCCCACGAAGATGTTCTCCGCCACCGAGAGGTTCCCGCACAGGTTGACCTCCTGGTAGACCGTGCTGATACCGCCCTGCTGGGCGGCGGACGGACTGGAGAAGGCGACAGGCTTCCCGGCCAGCTCGATCTCGCCCTCGTCGACGCCGTACACGCCGGTCAGGACTTTGATCAGTGTCGACTTCCCCGCGCCGTTCTCTCCCATCAGCGCGTGCACTTCGCCCGGCAGCAAACGGAAGCCGACATCGTCCAGGGCCTTGACGCCGGGGAATCGTTTGCCGATTCCGCTCATCCGTACGATCGGTGCCGGTTGGTCCATGCCGCGCTCTCCTCTCTTTCCCAGGTGGGCGGCTCAGTACTGACGGTTGGGGAGGGCTTCCTTCGCCTGCTCCTGGGTGAAGGTGGTCTCCTCGGTCACCACGCGCTCGGGGACCTGCTCACCGGCGACGACCTTCTTGGCCAGGTCCATCAGCTGGGGGCCGAGCAGCGGGCTGCACTCGACGATGTAGCTGATCTTCCCGTCGGCCAGGGCCTGCATCCCGTCCTTCACGGCGTCAATGGTGATGATCTTGATGTCCTTGCCCGGCACCTTGCCCGCGCCCTCGATCGCCTCGATGGCGCCCAGCCCCATGTCGTCGTTGTGCGCGAACAGCACGTCGATGTCCGGAGTGGACTTCAGGAACGCCTCCATGACCTCCTTGCCCTTGGCCCGGGTGAAGTCACCGGTCTGCGAGGCGGCGATCTTGAACTTCGAGTCGGCCGCGATCACCTCACCGAAGCCCTCCTTGCGGTCGTTGGCCGGGGCCGAACCGGTGGTGCCCTGGAGTTCGACGATGTTCACCGGGTCGGTGGAGTCCTTGTACTCCTCCACCAGCCACTGGCCGGCCTTCCTGCCCTCCTCCACGAAGTCGGAGCCGAGGAAGGTCTTGTACAGGGTCTTGTCCGCGGAGTCCACCGCCCGGTCGGTCAGGATCACCGGGATCTTGGCGTTCTGCGCCTCCTTCAGCACGGTGTCCCAGCCGGACTCCACCACCGGCGAGAACGCGATGACGTCGACCTTCTGCTGGACGAAGGACCGGATCGCCTTGATCTGGTTCTCCTGCTTCTGCTGGGCGTCGGAGAACTTCAGCTCGATGCCGGCGCTCTTCGCCGACTCCTGCACCGACTTGGTGTTGGCGGTGCGCCACCCGCTTTCGGCACCCACCTGGGAGAAGCCCATCACGATCGTGTCGTTGGCACCGGCTCCGGCGCCGCCGGCGTCGGCGGTGTCCGGTCCTTCCGTACTGCCGCAACCCGTCATCGCCGCGGCCATGACGCCCGCCAGGACGAGCGCTGAGATCTTTCGGAACATGGGGGGATGTCCTTCTATGTGAGCGTTAACATTTGAACGGAGGACCATGATTGGCGCCGGTCGTCCGGGTTGACGGCCGCGTCGACGAAGCGCCGCTCACCCGCAAGGCGATCGAGGGCACGCGATGGATGTCCGCGCACCACGCCCGACGCCTGGACCTGCTATGACGGCACGTCGATACCGCGCCACTTCACAGTTCCGCAGTCTCCGGTCGCGTGTTTTCTCCCACGCGCCCGAAGGTCCGTTGTGTAGCCGGGCGACCGTCTGGCGCGACATGCTCGCCTCGGCCGTCACCGGCGGTTGGAGCTCCACACCTGTCTGCACGGCCGCTCCTCATCTTGCGTTGGACAAGACTGTGAACGCTAACAACCGTGCCGTCAAGCGGTCGCCTTATTACGGTCTAATCACACCGGAAACCTGGGCTCTGCTAGACCTCGACCATCCACTGCCACGGGCAAGGACATTACTCACCATGACTCCCGGCTCCGGGAGAGCCGACCTGGACACGGAGCCGGACCGGGATACCCGCTCACCGGAAACGCCGGAAAACACGCGGAGGGCGGCGGCACGGGACGGCGATCCGCGGCTCTCCCCCGACCACCACGGGCATGCGCTCCGCACCCCACCCCGATACCGGTTCGGCGCCACCGCGAGCCCGGAGAGCGGAAAAAGGGTATTGACAGCGGTTACGTTAACGACAAAACTCGTGTTTGAAACATATCGGTAACCAGGCCGCCTCTCGCATCGCGATTGCCGCACCGCCACCCGGCGGCGCGCATCCTTCCTTCGCGAGACGTTCTCCCAAGAGCACAATTTTCCAAGAAGGCGGCGCGAAAACCGACGTGAGATGTTAACGCTAACAAAAAGTCTCACCCGGAGCGGCGCGACGGGAGCCCGACCGTGCGCTCCGGAACGTCCGGGCCTGCCGGGCGGCTCCCGGGAAGCCCCGACGGCACCGCCGGCCACCGACGGCCTCGACCGCGACGATTCACCCACCTCTCGTCGGCACCCGCCCTCCGCGACACCGGCCCCGGGAAACCCTCCCCCGCGGCACTACTCTTTGGCCCTGGGCTGGGCGCGGACGTGCATGCGCTCCCCCTGGGGACCGAAGAGGCTGAGGATCTCCGCCGCCCCCGCCCCCGCGCTGCCGAACCAGTGCGGGAGCCGGGTGTCGAACTCGGCGACCTGACCCGCGACCAGCACGAGGTCGTGGTCGGCCAGCACGAGCCTCAACCGGCCGGAGAGCACGTAGAGCCACTCATAGCCCTCGTGAACCCTGGGATCGGGCTCGGTCTGGTCCGCGGGGACGATGATCTTCCAGGCCGCGATGCCCCCCGGCTGACGGGTGAGCGGGACCACGGTCCGGCCGTGCGCGCGGCGAGGCGTGAGCCGGACCCTGGGATCGCCCACCTCGGGCGTGCCGACCAACTCGTCCAGCGGCACCTGGTGGGCCAGGGCGATGGGAAACAACAGCTCCAGGCTCGGCTTGCGCTGCCCGGACTCCAGGCGAGACAGCGTGCTCTTCGAGATCCCGGTCGCCTCGGACAGCGCGGCGAGGGTGATCTCGCGCTGGATCCTGAGCCGCTTGAGGCGAGGCCCGACCTCGGACAGAGCTTGAGCGATCTTGTCCATGCCACCAATTGTCACAGGGAACCGGCCTCGCGGCGGGCCCGGTCCCTCACGAGGTTTTTGTCGTACCGGCGTGGCAGCATGCCTCCATGGCGACATCGAAACAGCCGGTGACGGTTCCGACCGGCGTGAGCGCCGACGACTTTATGGCCACGGTTCCCGACCCACGCCGGCGAGCCGACGCGGAGCGCCTGCGCGCGATCCTGTGCGAGGTGACCGGTGAGCCCGCGGTGATGTGGGGTCCGAGCATCGTCGGTTTCGGCAGTTACCGTCGCACCTACGAGAGCGGGCGCACGGACGAGTGGCCCCTGGTGGGCTTCTCGCCGCGAAAGCAGCATCTCGTCGTCTACCTGGTGGGCGGGTTCGAGGAGCGCTACGCATCGGTGCTCACCCGGCTGGGTCCGCACAAAGCCGGAAAAGGTTGTCTCTACCTGAAAAGGCTCGACGACGTCGACGAGAGCGCACTGCGTGAGCTCGTCGACCGTGCGGCTCGGGTGCACAGGGGCGTCGACCGGGCCGGGTGAGCGTCGACGATCACCGTTGCCCGTCCCGTGAGGGCGGCTCCGCGGCACGGCACGCCTGCCGACGACCCCGCGCGTCCGGCGGCGCCGCCGGACGCGCGCGTCCACGGCTTTCCTGGCCGCCTCGCGGTTCGGTCAGCGTTCTTCCAGCATGTCGGTGACCGGCCGGCGGACTCCCCTGCCCTCGTCGAAGGTGACGCCCAGACGCATGATCATCTGGGGATACTCCTGCGAGCACAGCTCCTGTCGCAGGAATTCCCGCAGGTGAAACATCTCCAGAGCCTGGGTGTGGAAGGCCGCGCTGAGACCGTGGGCACAGGCGCGCAGCAGGACGCGCTGCAACGCCTGACCGGCCGTGATCCAGTCCTCGCGGGAGTCGCCCTTCGTGGTCAGGACCGCCACGACACCGGTGGAGACGGAGAAGAACTGATCGCTCTCGTTGCCCCAGGGATGGCCGTGGGTGTAGTCACGCTGGGCGAAGTGCGGGCGGGTCCGCCGGGGAGCGCGCGGGTAGCCCTCGGCCGGGACCCCGTCCGCGCGGGCGCTACCCGGTGGCCGTGCCCAGCGGATCAGCTCCAGCGACAGCGCCCGGTCCTGCGACTGCACGTCCTGGGCGGCGCAGGTGATCGCGGCGAGCACCCGGATCGCCGCCTCGGAGCGGATCGGTGTCAGCCGGGCCCCCGCACCGTCCGCCTCGGCCACCAGTGTCTCGACAAGCCGCTCCGGGACGGGCAGCTCGGTGAAACCGGCCCGGTGGGTGCGACGGCGCTCGATCTCGGCATACAGCAGCCGGGCGCTCTCGTCGGCGGGTATGGCCGCTCTCGGCCGTATCGTGGCCAGCAGCGCCGGGCGGTCGGGGTCTGGCAGCACGCGCACGTGCGGCTCGTAGCCGAGCGCGCGCAGCGCGAGCCGCACGTTCATCAGGGCCGCGCCACAACTGATCAGCATCTCCCGGCCGGCGGCGTCACCGATCCGCAGTTTCCTGTCGCTGTCGGCGCGCAACGCGATCTCGTCGCCGTCGACCCCGAAGGACCACGGCTGGGTGTTGTGCACCGACGGCGCCCACGTGGCGGCCTGGAGCGCCGTGCGGATCACCGAGGTGATCTCTTCTGCGGTGCGGACGTTCATGATCTTCCCCTTGTCCATGGTCTCGTCCCTGTCACAGGAACGGCGGAACGGGAACGAGGTCATCGGATCGGCAGGTGAGGGCGTTCTCGACCTCGATGACACCCTCGATCTCGCCGACCGCCGCGACCAGGGGCGCGATCTGCGACCGGAAGGGGAGCCGTCCCCTCAGCGTGACCACCCCCGCCTCGACGGCCACGCTCATCGCCTCCGGGGCGACGGCGAGCCGGTCACGGACCTCGGCGACCTCGCGTTCGATCTCCTCGGGCGGGCGGGCGAAGACCTGGAGCAGATCGCTCTGGTGAACGGTGCCGGTGATACGCCCGGTGACCGCGTCGATCACCGGTAGCTGCTTGATCCGATGCCGGTGCATCAGCCGTGCCGCGTCCCGCACGGCGGTGTCCTTCGTGATGGTGATCACGGGGGTGGTCATGATCTGCCTGGCCGTGCCGCCCGCGGCCTTACGGTGCTCCTGGCGTCTTTTGTGACTGTCGAAGACGCCGGCGCGCGCGCCCGAATCGGTCTCCCTGAGCAGGAGATCGTCGTCGGATACCATGCCGATGGGATGGTCGTCGGCGTCGATGACGGTGAGCGCGCCGACCTTGAAGCGCCGCATGGCGTCGACCATCTCGGTGAACGTCGCCTCCGGCCGCACCGCGATCGCCGTGCCGCCCATGACTTCCCCGACCTTCATGACGCACCTCCTCACGACGAGCATCGCAAGGCGGTCCTGGAGGCGTCAGCGGCGAAAGTCCCTGAACAGGAGGACTTATGGTCTGCGCACGACGATGATCTCCCAGATCTCCCAGATCCCTCACCTCGTGCCCCGCACCCGTCCGAGGGCGGACGCGGGGCGCCGGGACGGGTCCCTTTAGTGGGGCCAGGTCCAGTCGCGGATCTCGGGCAGGTCCTCACCGTGCTCACGGGTGTAGGCCCGGGCGGTCAGGCGGGCGTCGGCCATGTGCTGGCGCAGGTGCGCCGACCGCTCGGCCAGCCCGGGAACCCGGTCGATGACGTCCATCACGAGGTGGAACCGGTCGATGTCGTTGAGCATGACCATGTCGAACGGCGTGGTCGTGGTGCCCTCCTCCTTGTAACCGCGCACGTGGATGTTCTCGTGACCGTTGCGCCGGTACGTCAGGCGATGGATCAGCCACGGATAGCCGTGGAAGTTGAAGATGATCGGCCGGTCGGCGGTGAACACCGTGTCGAAGTCCGCGTCCGACATGCCGTGCGGATGCTCCGACGGCGGCTGCAACCGCATCAGGTCCACCACGTTGACCACCCGGACCCGCAGTTCGGGCAGATGCTCACGCAGCAGCGCGGCCGCCGCCAGCGTCTCCAGGGTGGGTACGTCGCCCGCGCACGCCAGCACCACGTCCGGTTCGACGCCGGCGTCGGTGCTGGCCCAGTCCAGGATGCCCAGCCCTCGGGTGCAGTGCGCGATCGCCTCGTCCATCCCCATCAGATCCAGCACCGGCTGCTTACCCGCCACGATCACGTTCACGTAGTCGCGCGAGCGCAGGCAGTGATCGGCCGTCGACAGCAGCGTGTTGGCGTCCGGCGGCAGATACACCCGCACCACCTCGGCCTTCTTGTTCATCACCACATCCAGGAAACCGGGGTCCTGGTGGGAGAAGCCGTTGTGGTCCTGGCGCCACACGTGCGACGACAGCAGATAGTTCAGCGAGGCCACCGGACGACGCCAGCCGATCTTCCGCGAGGACTCCAGCCACTTGGCGTGCTGGTTGAACATCGCGTCGATGATGTGGATGAACGCCTCGTAGCAGTTGAACAACCCGTGGCGGCCGGTCAGCAGGTAGCCCTCGAGCCAGCCCTGACACAGGTGCTCGCTGAGCACCTCCATGACCCGGCCGCCCGCCTGGAGGTGGTCGTCGCCGTCGCGGATCTCGGCGTTCCAGGCGCGGCCGGTGACCTCGAAGACCGCCTGCAGCCGGTTGGAGGCGGTCTCGTCGGGACCCATCAGCCGGAAGGTCTCGGGGTTGGCGGCGATGACCTCGCGCAGAAACCCGCCCAGCACCCGGGTGGGCTCACTGCTCGCGGTGGCCGGTGAGGTGACCTTGACCGCGTGCTCGCGAAAATCGCCGAGCGCCAGCGGCCGCAGCAGTTCGCCGCCGTTGGCGTGCGGGTTGGCGCTCATCCGCAGTGGTCCTTCGGGCACCGTGTCCAGGATCTCGGCCACCGGCCGCCCGTCGGCGTCGAACAACTCCTGTGGCCGGTACGAGCGCATCCACTCCTCCAGCATCGCCAGGTGTTCGGCGTTGTCGCGCACCCCCGACAGCGGGACCTGGTGCGAGCGCCAGGTGCCCTCCACCGGCAGGCCGTCGACCCGCTCGGGACCGGTCCACCCCTTCGGCGTCCGCAGAACGATCATCGGCAACCGCTCGGCCCGCCCCCGCCGGTAGTCGGCGATCTGCTCCCAGACCGTCTCCAGCGTCCGGGCCATGAGCGCGTGCATCGCCTCGGGCTCGTCCCCGGCCACCACGTGCGGGCGGTATCCGTACCCCTCCATCAACGCGAGGAGCTCTTCTTCCGGGATGCGGGCCAGCACGGTGGGATTGGCGATCTTGTAGCCGTTCAGGTGCAGGATCGGCAGCACCACGCCGTCACGCCTTGGATCGAGGAACTTGTTGGAATGCCAGCTGGCCGCGAGCGGCCCGGTCTCGGCCTCCCCGTCCCCGATGACACTCGCGACCACCAGCTCCGGGTTGTCGAACGCGGCCCCGTAGGCATGCGCCAGCGCGTACCCGAGCTCCCCTCCCTCGTGGATCGAACCGGGCGTCTCGGGCGCCACATGGCTGGGAATGCCACCGGGAAAGGAGAACTGCCGGAACAACCGCCGCATCCCCTCCCCGTCACGGGAGATGTCGGGATAGCACTCGGTGTAGGAACCCTCCAGCCAGGCGTGCGCCACCGCCGCCGGGCCGCCGTGACCCGGACCGGCGATGTAGATCATGTCCTGGTCGCGTTCGGTGATGATCCGGTTCAGGTGGGCGAAGCAGAAGTTCAGTCCCGGGGTGGTCCCCCAGTGTCCCAGCAGCCGCGGCTTGATGTGCTCGGGCCGCAACGGCTCGGTCAGCAGCGGGTTGTCCAGCAGATAGATCTGACCGACCGACAGATAGTTGGCCGCGCGCCAGTAGGCGTCGACATGCGCGAGTGCGTCCATACATCGACAGTTCCTCGGCTGAGGCGTTCAAACCCCGATACGGCGAACACGTTCGTCACATCGCGCGGCACGGGCGCACCACGCGTACGAGGGCGTACCGGGACCAATCGGGGCAGGCGCGTCGAACCACCGGACCTCGCCTCGCCGTGATCGACAGCGCCTTCCCTCTACCGGATCGGGGTGGAATAGACGAAGATCTCCGGGTGAGCCGAGAGGGCCGTACGGACGCGTTCGCAGTCGCCGCGGTTCACATCGCCGGGAGCATCGGGACGCCCCCCCCCGGCAGCACAGCGGTACCTCGGGGTGAGACGCCATCCGACGAGAGGAGCCCCTGAGTGAAGGTCGCCATTGTCGGCGGAGGTCTCGGCGGGTTGACCGCCGCCCTGCTCCTGCGGCAGGCCGGTGTCGAGGCCGTCGTGTACGAGCAGGCCGCCGAGTTGCGCGAGGTGGGAGCGGGGATCGGGGTGAGTCCCAACATGGTCCGCCCCCTGGTGCGGGCCGGACTCGGCGAGCGACTGGCCTCCTTCGCCGTCCCCATGGATGCCGCCTGGGAGTTGAGGCGCTGGGAGGACGGCCGGGTGCTGGCCTCCCAGACGATGGGCGAGGAGTGCCGGCGGCTGTACGGCAGCGACTTCTACGTCGCGCACCGCGCCGACCTGCTCGACATGCTGGTGAAGGCGCTGCCCGAGGACGTCATCAGGACCGACCGGCGACTGGAGGTGCTGCGGCAGGACCCCGACGGGGTCGAGCTGACCTTCGGCACGGCCACAGGCGCGAGGGCGACGGTGGTCGCCGACGCGGTGATCGGCGCCGACGGCATCCACTCGGCGGTCCGGCCTGCGGTCGTCGACGAGGAGCCCCCGCGCTTCTCCGGGCTCTGCGCCTACCGGTGCCTCATCGACGCCGAGCGGGCCCCTGAGCTGTCGGTGCGCCGGGTGCAGACGCTCTGGCTGGGGCCGGGGCGCCACTTCGTCCACTACCCGATCAGGGACAGAAAGCTGATCAACGTCGTCGCGATCGTGCCCGCGGGCGAGTGGCGCGTCGAGTCGTGGACGGCCGACGGGCGGCTTGAGGACCTGAGGGGCGAGTTCGAGACCTGGGACCCTCGGCTGAGAGGGCTGATCGACGCGGCCACCGCGACCAAGCGCTGGGCCCTGTACGACCGCTCTCCCCTGGAACGCTGGACGTCGGGGCGGGTGACCCTGCTGGGGGACGCCGCCCACTCGATGCTGCCCTTCCTCGGTCAGGGCGCCGCCCAGGCGGTCGAGGACGCGGTGGTGCTCGCGATCTGCCTGCGCGAGGCCACCCGCGAGACGGCGGCGGAGGCGCTGGCCCGCTACGAGAGGATCCGCAGGCCCCGGGCCTCGCAGGTGCAGCTGATGAGCCGGGGCCGCGAGGTGCTGAACCATCTGCCCGACGGGCCCGCCCAGCTGGAACGCGACGCGACCCTGGCCGCCAGTAGTCCGCTCCGGCAGAGCGCCTGGCTTTACGGCCATGACCCCGAGACCGCCGTGGCGGACTGAGACGACGATCCCGGCCGCGGACCGGACGGCGGGCCCGACAGCGAGCTCGGAGCCGGGCTCACCCGCAGACGACGCCTCGGCGAGGCTCGCCGTCGCGCTCGGGCAGGGCCCCGTTCATCTGCCGGCCTCGGCGCGCAGCTCGGCGAGCAGCTCGCCCTGCTCGGCGAGAACCTCGGCCAGGATCGATCGCGCCACGGACATCAGGTCGGCCAGGTCCCTGGTGGACAGGGCGTAGACGACGGTGGCGCCGTCCCTGGTGGCGGTCACGACTCCCGCGCGGCGCAGCACGGCGAGTTGCTGGGAGAGGTTGGAGGCCTCGACGTCGATGGCGCTCAGCAGGTCCCGCACCGGCCGGGGGCCGTCCTGGAGAAGCTCCAGGACCTGGATGCGGACCGGATGGCCGAGGGTGCGGAAGAATTCGGCCTTGGCCTGGTGCAGCGGCACCGGCATGATCACACAGCTCCGGCGGCAGGCCCGCCACCGGCGTGTCGTACGTCGACGCCGTGCTGGTCGGCGATGCGCAACAGGTTCTCCAGGCGCCCGGACAGGACCTCGATCGCGTGGTCGTCGAAGGCCTGGCGCATGAGCTCCAGCTCGCCGTCGACATCGGCGATGCGTGCCCGTAGCTCCGCCGCGAACTCGCTCATGTCCCCCACCTCCCGTGGATCAGGTCACTCCCCGGCGTCTGGTTTTATCGGCACACCGTTCCTCATGATGTGGCAAATTGCATAATTCTTCAAATCGTAATGACGTTGGCTATGATGGCGAAGGCCGTTTTCTACCAGGGCCCGCGGCCGGTTCGAGCCCGATCGATGACGGATCGACCGCGAAGCGGGATACTTGGTACGGCTACCGCAGACTGACCTGCGGCGTCAGAGCGCGCCAGCCGGCGATGCGACAGTGACGAGGGGCCGAGCACGGCCTGCGCGAGGGAGTACAGCCAATGGGACGGGGCCGAGCCAAGGCTAAGCAGACGAAGGTTGCCCGTGAGCTGAAGTACAGCAGCCACAGCATGGATCTTGACCGGTTGCGCAAGGAGCTTGGCGCCGGCGACGATCCTGCGCCGGAGAGCGAGGCCGACGACCCCACCGGTGAGCCCACCGGCAGGTGACACCGCGGACGGGCCCTGCCCCCCGACCGGCCCCGCCCGGCCGCCATGACACCGGCGGAGTCCGGCCCTCGGACCTCGCGACTCCGTCGTGAGGGTTCTTCTCGGCGTATCGTGCGGCCGTGAGCCGCTCGAGGGACATATCGATCGGCGGTGAACCCCCGAGGCGGTGTCCGCCGCGCCGGGGCGAATTCCGCGCAACATCCGGCAACATCATTGAGGCACCCGCCCAGGGCTGCTTACCGTCACGGTTGTGCGTACCGCAGCGTCGCGGTCGCACTCCCGGTCAGCGCGTCGACGGAGAGCTCTGGCGGGTCCCATTCATCTCTCGGTGGCCGGCTTCCCTTCCTCGCCGGGCATCCGGGATCCGCCAGTTCACACGCCGTGGCCCCGGGACGAATCGCCGGATCGCGCGAGGTCGTGCCTCGCGCGGGCGGAAAGTCTCCCCGGGCCACGGCCACCATCGACCTCCCCGCCTTCACCGCGCCTCAGCGTGCCTTGCGCCCTCTCGCCCGGGATCGCCGAAGCCCTCCGGACAGAAAGCACGGCTGACACATGTCCCGACTTGTCCGGTTATGCTGGCTGGTCCGATGGACCTGACCGGGTGGAGTTCTCGATGACGATCTCCCGCGGGGTGGCCGGAGCCACCCCGCGAGCCGTGCCCGGCGGCGACGGGCCGCGACACGCGTGGGCCGGGACCTTCCCGCCGGAGGAACAGTGACGAACCGCTACGGGCCCCAGTTCGGGCCCGACATCACCTTCCTCGGCGTCGAACGGTGCTCACTGGACGATCCCGCGAGCTACGCGGGCGCCGACGTCGTGATCGTGGGCGCGCCGTTCGACGGCGGCACCTCACACCGGCCCGGCGCGCGCTTCGGACCGCAGGCGATCCGGATGACCGACTACCTGCCGCACGACGGGGCGCGCCCCAGCCTGGCGCTGCGCACCGACGGTCTGCGCGACCTGCGCGTCCTGGACGCGGGTGACGTCGAGATGCCGCCGGGCGACATCGCGACGTCACTGGCCGCGCTGGAGTCCGCCGTCGAGAAGGTCGCCCGTTCGGGGGCCATCCCGGTGATCCTGGGCGGTGACCACTCGATCGCCTTCCCCGACGCCAAGGGGGTGGCCAACGTCCTCGGGCACGGCCGGATCTCGATGATCCACTTTGATGCCCACGCGGACACCGGCGACATCGAGTTCGGCTCGCTGTGGGGCCACGGGCAGCCGATGCGCCGGCTCATCGAGTCGGGGGCACTGCGCGGCGACCGTTTCCTGCAGGTCGGCCTGCGCGGCTACTGGCCGCCGCCGGAGACGCTGGACTGGATGGCCGAACGGGCGATGCGCTCGTACGAGATGACCGAGATCGTGCACCGGGGCCTGGACGAGTGCCTGACCGAGGCCTTCGCCATCGCCGTCGACGAGTGCGACGGCGTCTTCCTGTCCGTCGACATCGACGTGTGCGATCCGGGTCACGCCCCCGGCACCGGAACCCCGGAGCCGGGTGGCATCACCGCGCGCCAGCTCCTGGACTCCGTGCGGCGCATCTGCCTGGAGCTGCCGGTCGTCGGCGTCGACGTCGTGGAGGTCAGCCCGCCCTACGACCACGCCGACATCACCGCCGCGCTGGCCAACCGCGTGGTCCTTGAGGCGTTGAGCGCCATCGCGCGGCGGCGGCGCGACGCCCGGGACGGAACCGTCTGGAACCCGCTGCTGCCGCTGCTCGCCGAACGCCCGGACCGCGGGGCCGACCGGCCGGGCGGTCCGGGCCGCTGACCCGCCCCGGAGGCCTATCTGGCTCTCGGGCGGTTGCCCCATTTGGGCCTGCGGAACAGGTCTCGGCGTTCCAGCAGGTAGACGAGCTTCGAGGCCGCGGTCCTGACGGCCTCCTCGTGGCGGTGGCGCTTCTGCGGGACGACGGCGCTCCAGCGCTCCAGCAGGAGGGCGATCTCCTCGGCGAGTTCACCGATCACCCGGTAGCGGGTGCTGAAAGCGTAGAGGTCTCCGTGTATCTCACCCACCAGGTCCTCGTCGACCCGGTGTGCGAGCGGCCTGACCCTGCTGAGGATCCCCGCCTCCATCGCCGGGGTGACCGGTGCCCGGCGGGCGTCGCCCTCGGGCACCATGATCAGGGCACGGACCCGCGCGACGGCCAGGGCGCGCTCGGCCTGCGGGGTCGCGGGGTGCTCTGCGAGGTCCAGGAGGCGGCGGAGGGTCTCCTGCGTCTTGTCGTCGAACATGGAAAACCCGTTCCGCCTTCGCGTCCGCATTGCCGCCGGACCGGGAGGAAAAGGGGGGAAGGTCTCGGCATCGGCACCCACGCATGCCGCGCACGTGCCATCACATGCTATTCGACCCGATGGACTCTGATAGGCGGGACGCGTACCGGTGTGACCGGTGAGCGCGGGGTGAGTCGAGATATGCCCGGAAAGTGAGAGAGCCACCGGCGTCCCGGACCTCATCCGTCGCCGGACATCCGGGGGTGGCGTCGCGCCGGGACCGGGGCGGACGGCCGGACGATGGTACGTGCTGCGGGGACGCGTTTCCCGCCTTTCACCGGATCCGGTATGGGATGACCTCTCAGCTCGGCTTTTTCCGCAAATAGCCCCACTTCTCAATTTTTCTGCGAATACAGTCCAGTTTTGTCGGACGGCGCCCCCTTCTCTGAAGGGTGGAGGAGAGTGGACGGGGTGGCTCACAGCCATGGATCCGATCGGTGACGATCTGCTCAGGACCATCAAGCCCGAACTCGGGTACCGGGAGGGGCCGGGCCAGCACAGCAAGTTCGGCGAGTGGTACGCGGTCAACGTGGCCCAGGACCCGCAGTACAGGACCGCCCCCTGGTGCGCGATGTTCATCGCCTGGGCGGCGGAGAAGGCGGGGGTGCAGGAGTACGTGGGGCAGTTCGCCTGGACCCCTTCACAGGCCCGCTGGTTCGAGAACCACGGCGCGTGGACACGGACGCCGGAGCCGGGGGCCCTGGTCTTCTTCGACTGGTCGGGCGGCAAGGACATCACGGGGATCGACCACGTCGGCATCGTGGAAAGCGTGAACGGTGGAACGATCCACACCATCGAGGGGAACGTCGACCGGGTCTGGCTGAAGCGTAAGACCCGCGACCAGAGCAAGGTCGTCGGCTACGGCCTGCCCCGCAAGGTCAAGGAGAAACTGACGGCCGTCCCGGGAAAGGACGGCACCGCTCCACAGGTGGCGGGGCGGATCGAGGTCCGTCCCGCGCTCGCCCCCGGCGCGACGACCTCTTCCGACACCCCTGGAACGCTTCCCGTCTCCATGGAGACCGCCGCGATCGCCGGACTGCTCACCTTCATCCTCGGCACCACGTTCGTCCTGTCCCGGCTGCGCCTTCGTGCCTCCCGCGTCCCGGCGGGGCGGCATCGCAGGAGGAACGGGCGGGGGGAACGCGCCGATCCGTGGATCGGCATGGCACCTCCGGTCGCCGAGACGCTCCCTCGCACGCAGACACCTCCGGACCGGCAGGCGCTCCCCTCGACCCTGGTGTCCCATCCGGGCGACCGGCCGGACGGCGCGCCCCGGATCCGCGAGACGATCCGGGTGAGCAGGCCGAGCTGGGCGTACGAGCCGTACCGCGCGAGCCTGTCCGAACGCGCCGACGGCGTCTTCGGCCGCGCCGGCACCCGCATCGCCGGGCCGGACCCGGAGGGGAGGTCGCGGCGCGGCACGCTGGAGACACACGAGGGCGAGGAGGCGCGGGCCGCGTGACCGATCTCGCCCGTAACGGGGGGAGATCGGACAGGATCACCTGGGCACGTGCAGGAACGAAAAGGATCGGACAGCCGCGGACAGCATCAGATGGCCACACGCCAGGCCACGACGGGTTGCTCAATAAGGTTAGGCAAAGCTAAGTTGCTGAGGACGGCATTCCCTCGGTGAAGGCGGCACGATGACAGCGGGCGGCGAGCAGACCCTTGAGCGCGCGGCGGAGGTCCCGGCCTATCGTGGCCACCAGGTGGCGGTCCTGCGGACGGAGCGGCTCAGCCCGAGCTTCGTGCGGGTCACCTTCGGCGGCGAGGATCTGGCGGGCTTCGCCGACAACGGTTTCGACCAGCGGATCAAGGTGATCCTCCCGCTGCCCGACGGCAGCATCACCCCCCTGGGCGAGGGTGCCGACTGGTACCAGCGGTGGCGGGCGCTCCCCGACGAGCTGCGCAACCCGATCCGCACCTACACCGCCCGCGCCGTACGGCCCGAGCAGCGCGAACTCGACGTCGACTTCGTCCTGCACGGCGAGACCGGCCCCGCCTCCCGATGGGCGACCCACGCCTCCCCCGGTGACCGGGTCGTGGTGGTCGGCCCCAACGCCGCGCACCCCGGTCCCACCGGCGGCCAGGAGTGGGCCCCGCCCGCCGGGGCGTCGCACCTGCTGCTCGCCGGGGACGAGACGGCCGTGCCCGCCATCGCCGCGATCGTCGAGTCGCTGTCCGGCTCCGTGCGTGCCACGGCGCTGCTGGAGATCCCGAAGGCCGCCGACGCGCTCCGGCTCGACGTCCGGCCTGGCGTGAAGGTCACCTGGCTGCCCCGCGGGGGAGCCCGCCACGGCGACCTGCTCATCCCGGCCGTACGCGAGACCCTGGGCGCGCTCACCGCCGAGCGCGCCGTCACCGGCGCCGCGAACCCGCTGGAGGACGTCGACGTCGACGCGGAGATCCTCTGGGAGGTCCCCGAGGCCCCGCAGGGCGACGGCCTGTACGCCTGGCTGGCCGGCGAGGCGGGCATGGTCAAGCTGCTCCGCCGCCACCTGGTGCAGGAGGCCGGCGTCGACCGCTCCTCGGTGGCCTTCATGGGCTACTGGCGGCTGGGACGCTCGGAGAGCGCCTGAACAGGGCCCCTGCCATGTCACCGGCGCCGGTGACATGGCCCTCACCGGGGCGCCTTTGCCCTCACCCGCGCGAAACCTGCCGACTCCTTGACGCCGGGGAGACCCCGGCAGGTGTGCGGGCCACGTAGCTTGAGGGCGTGAGGTGCCCCGCTCGCGACGTGAGAAGGCCGACATGACGGCAGCGGAATCCGCTCGTCAGGATCCGGCGGGCGCCTGCGGATACCGGCCCATCGCCGACCACGGACTCATCGGCGACCTGCGAACCGCCGCGCTGGTGGACACCGGCGGCACCATCGTCTGGTACTGCTGCCCCCGCTTCGACGCGCCCAGCGTGTTCGGCTCGATCCTGGACGCGAGCCGGGGCGGATCGTTCGAGCTGGGCATCCGGGAACCGGCGAGCACCAAGCAGTTCTACTTCCCCGACACCAACGTGCTGATCACCCGTTTCTTCGCCGCCGACGGGGTGGGCGAGGTCCAGGACTTCATGCCGATCGTCGGCGGCACGTCCGACGACACCCGGCACCGGCTGATCCGGCGGGTGAGATGCGTGCGCGGGTCGCTGTCGTTCCGCGCCCGGGTGGCTCCGCGCTTCGACTACGGCAGGCAGCCCCACGTCCTGAGCCTGTCCCAGGAGCGGGCGGTCTTCGAGTCGCCGTCGCTGTCGCTGGCCCTGTCCTCCAGCACCGTCCTGGAGGCGGACGGCCAGGACGTGCGCTCGGAGTTCGAGCTCGGCGAGGGCGAGTGCGCGGTGTTCGCCCTCGACAGGTTCGGCGACGACCTGGCGCCGCGCTCGTGCCCGATCGAGGAGGCCGAGGAGGAGTTCGCCGCGACCGTGGCGTACTGGCGCCACTGGCTGTCCTCCTCGACCTACCGGGGCCGGTGGCGGGAGATGGTGCACCGGTCCGCGCTCACGCTGAAACTCCTCACCTACGCGCCGACCGGCGGGATCGTGGCCGCCGTGACGACCAGCCTGCCCGAGCAGATCGGCGGGGAGCGCAACTGGGACTACCGGTACGTCTGGATCCGCGACTCGGCGTTCTGCGTGTACGCGCTGCTGCGGCTGGGCTTCGGCGAGGAGGCCGAGGCCTTCATGGGGTTTCTGTCACGGCACGTCAGCCGCGACGACGGCGGCGGGCCCTCGGGCCCTCTGCAGATCATGTACGGCGTCGACGGGCGCACCGAACTCCCCGAGATCGAGCTGGCCCACCTGGAGGGCTACCGGGGCTCGGCTCCGGTGCGCGTCGGGAACGCCGCGGTGGACCAGCTCCAGCTGGACATCTACGGCGCCCTCCTCGACTCGGTCTACCTCTACGACAAGTGGCACCGGCCGATATCCAGCGCTCTCTGGGACGACGTCCACATCCTGGTGGACTGGGTCTGCGCCAACTGGGACCGGCCCGACGAGGGCGTGTGGGAGACGCGCGGCGGGCGCAAGGACTTCGTCTACTCGCGGCTGATGTGCTGGGTGGCGATCGAACGGGCCATGCGGATGGCCGCCCACCGCGGGCTGCCCGCCGACACGCCGCGCTGGCAGCTGGCCCGTGACGCGATCTACCGGCAGATCATGCGGCGCGGCTGGTCGGAGGAACTGCGGGCGTTCGTCCAGCACTTCGACGACGACGTCCTCGACTCCTCGGTGCTGATGATGCCGATGACGAAGTTCATCTCCCCCACCGACCCCAAATGGCTGTCGACCCTCGACGCTCTCGGCGCGAACCTGGTGTCCGACTCGCTGGTCTACCGCTACGACCCCGACGTCAGCCCTGACGGGCTGCGCGGTGAGGAGGGCACGTTCTCGATCTGCTCGTTCTGGTACGTCGAGGGGCTCACCCGGGCCGGGCGCCTGGACGAGGCACGGCTCGCGTTCGAGAAGATGCTCACCTACGCCAACCACCTCGGCCTGTACGCCGAGGAGATCGGGCGGACCGGCGAGCAGCTCGGCAACTTCCCGCAGGCCTTCACCCACCTCGCACTGATCAGCGCCGCGTTCAACCTCGACCACGCCCTGGGCTGAGCCGCTCCCCTTGGCGTTCCTCCCACGCCCCCGAGGGTGGGAGGAACGCCAAGGGTTCTGGCCGGACATCGCCGAAACGGTGAAACCCGTGGAGCCCGGTGAAAGCGCGGCACCGCCCCGGTCAGACTCCGCCCTCCAGGTCTCCCTCGGACTTGAGGTAGACCTCCTGCAGATCGCGCAGGACGGCGGGGTCGGGATGCTCCCACATGCCGCGACCGGCCGCCTCCAGCAACCGCTCGGCGATCCCGTGCAGCGCCCACGGGTTGGACCTGGCCATGAACTCCTGGTTCTCCGGGTCCAGCACGTAGGTCGCGGCCAGCTTGTCGTACATCCAGTCGGCGACGACGCCGGTGGTGGCGTCGTAGCCGAACAGGTAGTCGACGGTGGCGGCCAGTTCGAAGGCCCCCTTGTAGCCGTGCCTGCGCATCGCGGCCAGCCAGCGGGGGTTCACCACCCTGGCGCGGAAGATCCTGGACGTCTCCTCGGAGAGCGTCCTGGTGCGGACCGCGTCAGGCCTGGTGCTGTCGCCGACATAGGCGGCCGGGGCCTTGCCGGTGAGCGCCCGGACGGTGGCGATCATGCCGCCGTGATACTGGAAGTAGTCGTCGGAGTCGGCGATGTCGTGCTCGCGGGTGTCGACGTTCTTGGCCGCCACGGCGATCCTGCGGTAGGCCGTCTCCATGTCCTGCCTGGCGGGAACACCGTCGACGTCCCGGCCGTAGGCGAAGCCGCCCCAGACCGCGTACACCTCGGCCAGATCGGCGTCGTCGCGCCAGTTGCGGCTGTCGATCAGCGGCAGCAGCCCGGCGCCGTAGGCCCCGGGCCGGGAGCCGAAGATGCGCATGGTGGCTCTGCGCTCGTCTCCGTGCTCGGCCCGGTCGGCGAGCACGTGCGCCCGCACGTAGTTGAGCTCCTCGGG
Source organism: Streptosporangium sp. NPDC000509 (assembly GCF_042898365.1). Classification (NCBI taxonomy): domain Bacteria; kingdom Bacillati; phylum Actinomycetota; class Actinomycetes; order Streptosporangiales; family Streptosporangiaceae; genus Streptosporangium; species Streptosporangium sp. NPDC000509. The sequence continues at coordinate 114,799 of NZ_JBIAYX010000021.1, forward strand.
CTCGGCCAGCCCGGCCACCAGTCGTACGGCGTCGTCCAGCATCGCCACGACGTGCGGGAAGGCGTCGCGGAAGAAGCCACTGATCCGGATGGTGACGTCCACGCGCGGACGGCCCAGTTCGGTGGCCGGGATCGGCTCCAGGCCGGTGACGCGGCGCGAGGCCTCGTCCCAGAGCGGCCGCACGCCCAGCAGCGCCAGCACCTCGGCGACGTCGTCGCCCGCGGTGCGCATCGCGCTGGTCCCCCAGACCGACAACCCGACCGAACGCGGCCAGTCGCCGGTGTCGGCGCGGTAGCGCTCCAGCAGGGAGTCGGCCATCGCCTGGCCGGTCTCCCACGCCAGTCTGCTCGGCACGGCCTTGGGATCGACCGAGTAGAAGTTGCGGCCGGTGGGCAGCACGTTGATCAGCCCGCGCAGCGGCGAACCGCTCGGCCCGGCGGGCACGTAGCCGCCGTCGAGGGCGTGCAGGATCGCGTCGATCTCGTCGGTGGTGCGCGCCAGCCGGGGCACGACCTCGACGGCGGCGAACCGCAGGATCCGCTCCACCTCCCCCAGGTTCGCACCGCGTACGTCGGCCGCGGCGGGCACCCCGGATCCGCCGCCCCGGCCGGTCACTCCGGCCGGGCCCGCCGAGGCGCCGGCGTCGTCGCGGCCGGTGTCGTCGGCCCGGCCCAGGACCTCGGCGGTCACCTCCCCTGCCGCGGCCGGGTCCCAGCCGCGGTGTTCCATCGCCTCGACCAGGGCTCGGGCCAGGGTCTCGGCGTCGTCGACACCGATCCGTCCCGCGCTGCCGTCCTCGGCCAGGCCCAGTGCCTCGCGCAACCCGACGAGCGCCTCGCCACCCGCCCACATCTGCCGGGCGCGGAGCATGGCCAGGACCAGGTCGACGCGCGGCCCCCCTTCGGGGGCGGCTCCCAGCACGTGCAGGCCGTCGCGGATCTGAACGTCCTTGACCTCGCACAGCCAGCCGTCGATGTGCAGCAGGAAGTCGTCGAACTCGGCGTCGTGGGGACGGTCGGCGACCCCGAGGTCGTGGTCGAGCCTGGCGGCCTGGATGAGCGTCCAGATCTGGGCGCGGATCGCGGGCAGCTTGGCCGGGTCCATCGCCGCGATGGAGGCGTGCTCGTCGAGGAGCTGCTCCAGCCTGGCCATGTCCCCGTAACTGTCGGCGCGGGCCATCGGCGGGACGAGGTGGTCGACCAGGGTGGCGTGGGCGCGGCGCTTGGCCTGGGTGCCCTCGCCCGGGTCGTTCACCAGGAACGGGTAGACGAGCGGCAGGTCGCCGAGCGCGGCGTCCGGGCCGCAGGAGGCCGACAGGCCCGCCGACTTGCCGGGCAGCCACTCCAGGTTGCCGTGCTTGCCCACGTGGACCACGGCGTGCGCGCCGAAGCCGTCGGCCAGCCAGCGGTAGGCGGCCAGGTAGTGGTGGCTGGGCGGCAGGTCGGGATCGTGGTAGATCGCGATGGGATTCTCGCCGAAGCCGCGCGGCGGCTGCACCATGACCACCACGTTGCCGGAACGCAGCGCGGCCAGCACGATCTCGCCCTCGGGATCGTGTGAGCGGTCCACGAACAGCTCGCCGGGCGCCGGGCCCCAGTGCTCCTCCATCCGGGCGCGCAGGTCCGCGGGGAGGGTGGCGTACCACTCGGCGTACCGGCTCGCCGCGATGCGCACCGGGTTTCCCGCGAGCTGTTCCTCGGTGAGCCAGTCCTGGTCCTGCCCGCCCGCGGCGATCAGCGCGTGAATGAGCGCGTCGCCGTCCTGCCCGCTCACCCCGGGCAGCTCGTCCTCGGCGCCGATGTCGTAACCGCGCTCGCGGAGCGCGGCCAGCAGCCGTACCAGGCTGGCCGGGGTGTCCAGGCCGACGGCGTTGCCGATGCGCGCGTGCTTGGTGGGATAGGCCGACAGCATCAGCACCAGCCGCCGCTCGGCGGGCGGGATGTGCCGCAGCGCGGCGTGGCGCACCGCGATGCCCGCCACCCGCGAGGCCCGCTCGGGGTCGGCCACGTAGACGGTGAGCCCGTCCTCGTCGATCTCCTTGAAGGAGAACGGCACCGTGATGATCCGTCCGTCGAACTCGGGGATCGCGACCTGGGTGGCGGCGTCCAGCGGGGACAGGCCGTCGTCGTTCTCCTCCCAGGAGGCCCGGCTGCTCGTCAGGCACAACCCCTGCAGGATCGGCACGTCCAGCTCGGCGAGCGCGCCGACGTCCCATGCCTCGTCGTCCCCGCCCGCCGACGCGGTCGCCGGGCGGGTGCCGCCCGCGGCGAGCACGGTCACCACCAGGGCGTCCACCGTGCGCAGGACCTCCAGCAGGCCGGGTTCCGCGGTGCGCAGCGAGGCGCAGTACACCGGCAGCGCCCGCGCGCCCGCGTCCTCGATCGCCGAGCAGAGCACTTCGACGAAGGCGGTGTTCCCCGCCACGTGGTGGGCCCGGTAGTAGAGCACCCCGACGACGGGTCCGTCCTGGCCGCGCGTCTCGCGCGCGAGCGTTCCCCAGGTGGGGGTGGGCTCGGGCGCGGCGAACCCGTGGCCGGTGAGCAGCAGCGTGTCGGACAGGAAGTGATGCAGCTCGGTCAGGTTGGCCGGGCCGCCGTGGGCGAGGTAGGCGTGCGCCTCGGCGCAGACCCCGCCGGGCACGGTGGACAGCTCCATCAGCTCGGCGTCCGGCGCCTGCTCGCCGCCGAGGACGACGACGGGCCGGGGTCCGGCGAGCAGCGCGTCCAGCCCCTCCTCCCAGGCGCGGCGCCCGCCGAGCAGGCGGACCACGACCAGGTCGGCGCCCTCCAGCAGCGGTGGGAGGTCGGCGGCGGTGAGTCTGGCGGGGTTGCCGAGCCGGTAGTCCGCGCCGCTCGCGCGGGCGCTCAGCAGGTCGGTGTCGGAGGTCGAGAGCAGCAGGATCACGCGCCACACTCCAGCAGAGGAGTGGCGGTACGGCCCGCGGGAGCCGCGATGCGGCGGGAGAGCGGCGACGTCGCGGTGTGACGCGGGAACGGCGGTGTGACACCGTGATGCGGCGACCGCGATGCCGCGTCGTAATGGGAAGACCACGATGCCGCGTCGTAGCGGGGGAACGGCGATGTCGCGGTGTGACGGGGGAACGGCGAAAAGCGCACGGAGCTTCCTCCCTCGGGGTCCTCGCCCCGGGTCGTCGTCGGCCACGACGGCTGGAGTCTCCTGGCTCCCGGATCGGTGCTCACCCCGGCCTTCCCGTCCTTCGTCGGACAGTGGCCCGGGTGGGGTTCGCTCCCCGGTTACAGTGGCGGGACCGCGCCGGATTCACACCGGCTTCCTCCCTTGCCGTCGCCATCGATGACACTACGGCAGTCCGGGTCATTGCAAGAAACTGGCATTAACATCCTCTGAGTGTCCATTGCCGACTTTTCCGGACGATCGCGGCTCGACGCGTGCCCCGGGGCCCTCCAGGTCCACCCCGCCGCGGACGGCGGCCTGGCCCGCGTCCGCGTACCCGGAGGTCGTCTCACCCCCTCCCAGCTGCGAGAACTCGCCGACGCCGCCACGGCGTACGGCAACGGCGTCATCGAGCTCACCTCCCGGGCGAACGTCCAGGTGCGCGGTCTCGGGCCGGAGAATCCCGGAAGCGGTCCGGAAAACGGATTCGCCGCGCGGATGGCGAGAGCGGGCCTGCTGCCCTCGGCGACACACGAGCGCATCCGCAACATCCTCGCCTCCCCGCTGACCGGAGTGGACGGACCGGCCGAACCAAACGACCCCGGCAGACCGGCTGGATCGGCCGAACCAAACAAATTCGGCAGACCAAACAAACCAACCGGACCCGCCCAACCAGGCGGAATCGACGAGCCAAGCAGGCCGAGCGGACCGAGCGGCGGGGATGCTCCGAACGGCACGAAAACGAACGGCTGTGGGATCGCCGACATCACCCCTCTGGTCGGCGAGCTGGATCGACGGCTGTGTGCTCGCCCGGCCCTCGCCACCCTGCCGGGACGGTTCATGTTCGCCCTCGACGACGGACGGGGAGACGTGGCCGGCCTGGGCGCGGACGCCACGATCCTGCCCACGGCACCGGACGAGGCCGCGTTGCTCCTCGCCGGAACCGACACCGGCCTGCGCGTACCGCTCGACGAAGCCGTGACCGTCCTGCTCGCCGCCGCCGAGGCGTTCCTCGACGAACTGGCCACCCGGGACGTCACCGCCTGGCGGATCGCCGAACTTCCCGACGGGCCCTCCCGGATCGCCACCCGGGTGCGAACCGCTCTCGGACTCCCCGACACGCCCCCCTTCGAACCGGTGAGACCGCACGTCGTGACCTCCGGGCCGGTCGGCGTCATCGAGAGCACGGACCGGCGAGGGAACCGAACCGGCGTCACCGGAGAGACAGGTCCCGGAAAGGCCGCAGGCCACGGAGACAGGGACACGGACGGTCCAGGAAACGAGGGCACGCGGGTGGCGCTCGGGGTGGCGATCCCCCTGGGGCGGCTGACCTCCGCGCAGGCACTGCTGCTCGCCGACGCCGCCTCGGGCGGGGAGATCCGGCTCACGCCATGGCGCGGTGTGGTCCTGCCCGGCCTGGACCGCGCCGAGGTCACGGGCACGGCCGCCCGTCTGGAGGCCGCCGGGCTGGTCGTCGACCCCGCCTCCCCCTGGATCGGTGTGACGGCCTGCACCGGCCGCCCCGGCTGCGCCAAATCCCTCGCCGACGTCCAGGCCGACGCCGCCACCGCCATCGGCATGGCCCCGCCGTCCGCAACCTCGCCACCCGGGAGTGAGCCGCCGTCCAAGGGCGAACCGTCCACGACCTCACCGGCCGGGAGCGAACTCGGCATGGCCCCGCCGTCCACGATGGGGCCGGGCACCGATACGCTCCCCGTGCACTGGGCGGGCTGCGCCAGGCGCTGCGGCCGCCCGAGGGGACGGGTCGCGGACGTGATCGCCACCGGTGACGGTTACCGCCTGGAACTGGACGGCACCGCCCTGACCTGCTCCGGCATCGAGGAGACCGCGGCCGCGGTGGCGGCCGCCAGAGGGGAAATGTGATCGACTACGTCCGCGACGGCGCGGAGATCTACCGCCGCTCCTTCGCCACCATCCGCACGGAAGCCGACCTGGACGGCCTGCCCGCAGACGTCGCCCGGGTCGCGGTCCGTATGATCCACGCCTGCGGGATGGTCGACCTGGTGAGCGACCTGCGCTGGTCGCCCGGTGTCGTGGCCTCGGCGCGCGAGGCGCTCCAGGCGGGCGCCCCGGTGCTCTGCGACGCCACGATGGTCGCCTCGGGGGTGACCCGGCGCCGCCTTCCCGCGGGCAACGAGGTGATCTGCACCCTCGGCGACCCCCGCGTGCCGGAGCTCGCCGCGCGGCTGGGCACCACCCGCAGCGCCGCGGCACTGGAACTGTGGCGCGACAGGCTCCAGGGCTCGGTGGTCGCGATCGGCAACGCGCCGACCGCGCTGTTCCGGCTGCTGGAGATGGTCGAGGAGGGCGCGGGCCGCCCGGCCGCCGTACTCGGCGTCCCGGTCGGCTTCATCGGCGCCGCCGAGTCCAAACAGGCCCTCGCCGAGCACCCGGCGAGGCTGGAACACCTCGTCGTGAACGGACGCCGGGGCGGAAGCGCGATGACCGCCGCCGCGGTCAACGCGATCGCGAGCGAGGAGGAGTGAGCGACGACGTGAGCACACGCGTGACCGGACGGCTGTGGGGCGTGGGACTCGGCCCCGGCGACCCCGAGCTGGTGACCGTCAAGGCCGCCCGCCTGATCGGCGAGGCGGACGTGATCGCCTTCCACAGTGCCCGCCACGGCCGCAGCATCGCCCGCTCGGTGGCCGCTCCCTACCTGCGGCAGGGGCAGGTCGAGGAGGCGCTCATCTACCCGCTCACCACCGAGACCACCGACCACCCCGGCGGCTACCAGGGGGCGATCGACGACTTCTACGCCGCCTGCGCGGTGCGGCTGGCCGCCCATCTGGACGCCGGGCGCGACGTGGTGGTGCTGTGCGAGGGCGACCCGCTCTTCTACGGCTCGTACATGCACATGCACAAGCGTCTGTCGCACCGCTACGTCACCGAGGTCGTGCCGGGCGTGACGTCGGTGAGCGGCGCCTCGGCGGTCCTGGGCCGCCCGCTGGTCGAGCGGGACGAGGTCCTGACCGTGCTGCCGGGGACGCTCCCCGCCGAGGTGCTCGCCGAGCGCCTGGCGGCCACCGACTCGGCCGCGGTGCTGAAACTCGGCCGTACCTTCACCAAGGTCCGCGACGCGCTGGCCGAGGCCGGGCGTCTCGACGAGGCCTGGTACGTCGAGCGCGCCACCACCGGGCAGCAGCGCCTGGCGCCTTTGGCCGAGGTCGACCCCGGCAGCGTCCCGTACTTCTCGCTGGCGCTGATCCCCAGCCCTGTCAACAGCCCCGTCAACGCGTCGAGCCCCGCGCCCGCCGCCGTAGCCGAGACCCCGGGCGAGGCGAGGGCGCGCGGCGAGGTGGTCGTGGTGGGACTCGGCCCCGCCGGGCGTCCGTGGCTGACCCCGCAGGCGCAGGAGGCGCTCGCCGAGGTCGACGAACTCGTCGGGTACGGCCCCTACCTGGACCGCGTCCCGCCCAACCCGCGCCAGCGCCGCCACCCCACCGACAACCGGGTGGAGGCCGAGAGGGCCGCGCACGCGCTGGAACTGGCCGCGGCCGGGTCGAGGGTGGCCGTGGTCTCCTCGGGCGACCCCGGGGTGTTCGCGATGGCCAGCGCGGTGCTGGAGGTGGCGTGCGAGCCGAGGTTCGCGGACGTGCCGGTACGGGTGCTGCCCGGCCTGACCGCGGCGCACGCGGTGGCGAGCAGGGCCGGTGCGCCCCTCGGCCACGACTACTGCGTGCTGTCGCTGTCGGACCTGCTCAAACCCTGGGAGGTGGTCGCCGAGCGGATCAGCGCCGCGGCGAAGGCCGACCTCGTCCTGGCCCTCTACAACCCGGCCTCGAAGAGCCGTACCTGGCAGGTGGCCGCCGCGCGGGACCTGCTGCTCGAGCACCGCGCGCCGCAGACCCCCGTGGTCGTCGGCCGCGACGTCGGCGGGGCCGACGAGCACATGACCGTCACCACCCTCGGCGACCTGGATCCCGGAGCGATCGACATGCGCTGCCTGCTGCTGGTGGGCTCGTCCACCACGCGGGTGGTCGAGCGAGCCGACGGCGAACGGGTGGTGTTCACCCCTCGCCGCTACCCCGCCTGACCCGGACGTGACGGCTCCTCCTCAGTCGTCGAGGAGCCGTCACGCGGTGAGGGCGAGTCCGGCCTTCACCGCTCGCCGGCGTGCCGGGCCCGACGCCCCGAACCGGCACCCGCACCCCCACCGGGACCGCTCACACTCTCCAGCCAGGCGAGCGCCGCCTCGACGGTCCCCACCGAGACCACCCCCTCGGGCAGCGGCGGACGGCGTACGATCACGACCGGCACCCCGAGCTCACGGGCGGCGAACAGCTTCGCGGTGGTCATCTCACCACCGCTGTCCTTGGTGACCAACACCTCCACCCGGTGCTCGCGCATCAGGGCCAGCTCGCCGTCCACCGTGAACGGCCCCCGGCTCAGCAGCACCTCCAGACGTCGCGGCACCACCGGCCCCGGCCGGTCCACCGAACGGGCCAGGAACCACTGCCCGTCGAGACCCGCGAAGACCGGCAGGCTGCGACGTCCCGTGGTCAGGAACACCCGCTCCCCCAGCGAGGGCAGCAACTCGGCGGCGGCCTCCAAAGAGGGCACCCAGCGCCAGTCGTCACCGGGAGCCGCCCGCCACCCGGGCCGCCGCAGGATCAGCGACGGCAGGCCCGTACGGGCCGCCGCCTCGGCCGCCGAGGCGCTCATCCTGGCCGCGAACGGATGCGTGGCGTCCACGACGACCTGGACGCCGTGCTCCACCAGCCACGCCGCGAGCCCGCCGGGACCGCCGAAACCTCCCTCGCGCACCTCCCCCACCGGCAGCTTCGGATCACGCACCCGGCCCGCCAGCGAGGACACCACGTGCGTCCGCGGGCGATCGGCGAGCGCGGCGGCGAGCCGCCTCGCCTCGTCGGTGCCCCCCAGGATCAGGACCTTCAGCACGGGGTCAGTCACGGCAACGGGCCGCGGAGTACAGGTGACTGTCGGGAAACTCCGAGGCGGTCAGCACCCGTCCGACGACGATCACCGCGGTGCGGAGGATCCCCGCGTCGCGGACCTGCCCGGCGATGTCGGCCAGGGTGCCGCGCAGGATCACCTCGTCGTCGCGGCTCGCTCTCGCCACCACCGCCACCGGACAGTCGGCACCGTAGTTGGGAACGAGCTCCGCCGCGACGGCCTCGACCCGCTGCACCGCCAGATGCAGGACCATCGTGGCCCGGCTACGACCGAGCGTGCCCAGATCCTCGCCCTCGGGCATGGGAGTGGCGCGCACCGAGGTGCGGGTCAGCACCACCGTCTGCCCCACCCCCGGCACCGTCAGCTCACGCCCCAGCGACGCCGCCGCCGCCGCGAAGGCGGGCACCCCCGGGATCACCTCGTACGGCACTCCCTCGGCGTCCAGCCGCCGCATCTGCTCGGCCATCGCGCTGAACACCGACGGGTCACCGGAATGCAGCCTGGCCACGTCCTCCCCCGCCCGGTGAGCGGCGACCATCTCCGCGACGATCTCCTCCAGGTTCATCCGCGCGGTGTCGACCAACCGCGCGCCCCGCGGGCACGACTCCAGCAACTCGGCGGGGACCAGCGATCCCGCGTACAGGCACACCGGTGCGGACGCGATCGCCCGCGCTCCCCGCACGGTGATGAGATCCGCGGCACCCGGTCCGGCGCCGATGAAACGTACCGTCATCGCTTCTCCTCCAGGGCGGGCGGCTTGAGCACGGTCCAGATCGTGACGGGCATCATGGGCCGCCAGCCGGTGAACCCACCGACCGGAGAGGTCCTGCTGACCGCGAGCCGGACCATGTCGCCACCGAGCCTGCCGTGCCAACGGGCCAGGACCGCCTCGGACTCGACGGTCACCGCGTTCGCCACCAGCCTGCCCCCCGGCCTCAGCGCCTCCCAGCACGCCTCCACCATCCCGGCGACCGTCAGCCCGCCGCCGACGAAGACCGCGTCGGGCGTCTCCAGCCCGGCGAGCGCGGCCGGAGCGGCACCGGTCACCACGTCTAGACCGGGAACGCCCAGCGCCGCGGCGTTGCGTGCCACCACCGCCGCCCTGTCCGGACGCGACTCCACCGCGACGGCCCGGTTGTCCGGATGCGCGCGCATCCACTCGATGCCGATGCTGCCCGCCCCCGCGCCGACGTCCCACAGCAGCTCCCCGGGAACGGGAGCCAGCCGAGACAGAGTGACCGCGCGCACCTCGCTCTTGGTGAGCTGCCCGTCGTGCTCGAACGCCTCGTCGGGCAGGCCGGGAAGGCGCGGCAGCGCGACCGTCCCGGCGTCCGCGCGGCACTCCACGGCGACGACGTTGAGATCGTGGGTCACGGCCGTCGACCAGGTGTCCGCCCTACCCGAGACCACGCGCTCCCCGGCGCCACCCAGCCGCTCCAGAACCGTCACCGTGCTCGCGCCGTGACCTCGGGCGGCGAGCAACGCCGCGACCCGGGCCGGAGTCCGGCCGTCGGCACTGAGGACCAGGACACGACGGCCTTCGTGGACGACCGGGTGCAGCACCTCGACGGGACGCGTCACGAGGCTGACCACCTCGACACGGTCGGCCGCCCACCCGAGCCTCGCGCAGGCGAGGGAGACCGACGACGGGTGCGGCAGGACCCGCACCCGTCCGGCGCCGAGCAGCCGCACCAGGGTCGTGCCGATGCCGTGGAACATGGGGTCGCCACTGGCCAGTACGCAAACCCTGCGGCCCCGGTGAGCGGCGAGCAGCGAGGGCAGGGCGGGCAGCAGCGGCGAGGGCCAGACGACGCGCTCGACACCGCGGTCCGCACCGGAGTCGACACCGAGTTCGGCTCCCGGCTCGACGCCCGACTCGCCACCGAACCTCGCACCGTGGTCGCCACCGGGTTCGGCTCCCGGCTCGACACCGTGCCCGGCAGCGCGCTCGATGCCGATCTCCGGGACGAGCCGCAGTTGCCTGGCGCTGCCCATCAGAACCTCGGCGGCGCACAGCTCGCGCCGCGCCGCCCGCGACAGACCGGCCCAGCCGTCGTCTCCGATCCCGACGACGACAACGGCGGGATCGACGGCGGTGGAATCGGCGGAGGAGGGCTCAGACATTGCCCAGCACCCGGGTGAGGCGGATCTCGACCACGACGCGGGCGGGATTCTCCCTCGGCACCCGATAACGCTCGGCGTAGCGGCGCTCGGCGTCGGCGACCGACTCGGGGTCGGTACGGATCACCGCACGCCCCTCCAGGGTCGACCAGCGGCGCCCGTCCACCTGGCAGACCGCGACGGCCGCCCCAGCGTCACCCGCCGCGAGCACATGGCGGACCTTGTGCGAGCCACCCGAGGTGATCACCCTCGCGATCCCCGAGTCGGCGTCCAGCGTCACCCCCACCGGAACGACGTGCGGCGTGCCGTCGGCGCGCACGGTGGTCATCGTGCACAGATGACGCTCCCGCCAGAACGCGCGGAGGTCCTCCCCGAGATCCTTCAACAGTCAACCCTTCCCCGATTCCGCTCTACCGGGCGACATGCTAGCCCCGGACCACGCCCACCCCCGGCCCCGGTCACCGGCCAGGGTGATCACGCTCCCCTCGCGGCCCCGCAGGATCCCTCGCGCCGCTCCGCCGGGAACCGATCGACCGGCAAGCGACATGGAAGTGACCGTTCTCCCCGCCGTCGCACCCCGGACAGGCGGCATCCTGATAAGCATGAGTTATCACATATGCGTGGTGTGCCTGGGAAACATCTGCCGCTCCCCCATGGCCGAGGTCGTGCTGAGGAAGACCCTCGACGACCACGGCCTCGGTGACCTCGTCACGGTCGACAGCGCGGGCACCGGCGGCTGGCACCAGGGCGGCCCGATGGACGCGCGGGCCGCCGAGACGCTCTCCGACCACGGCTACGACGGCTCGGAGCACCGGGCCAGGCAGTTCCTGAGCGACTGGTACGACCGGGTCGACCTGGTGCTCGCCATGGACGCCCACAACCTCGGCGCCCTGCGCCGCCTCGCCCCCGCGGGCGCGGACGTGCGCCTGTTCCGCTCCTTCGACCCCACCGCCCCCGAGGGCGCCGAGGTGCCCGACCCCTACTACGGCGAGCGCGAGGGCTTCACCGAGGTGCTGGAGATGGTCAGGGCCGCCTCCGAGGGACTCGCCAAGCACCTGGCGACCACCCTGAGGTGAGGACTCTCCACCGGACTCGCGCTCGCCTCCGTGACAGGCGAGGAACCGGGGTTTCCTGACGGGGGGATCTTCACCGACCCGACGCCTTTACAAAGTAGATCACTAGTCGGTCTCCGTCATCCGTCCGCGAGACGGGCCTGGTCACGGCGCGCCCGTCCCGCTCATGGCGCCGCGCCACGAGTGGCCCGCCCCGACCCCACGTCGTACCTCCGGGAGGCGTCCCGGAGGTACCGGCCCCACCTTCCCGCGCCACCGGTCCCCCCCTGGATCCGCCGGGCACCTACCCCGTACGGCCGAGCCCGTACGACGAGGCGGCGGAGGACGCCTCGCGGGCGTCGAGGAGCTCCTCCCAGTGTTCCTGCGCCCAGGCGCACGCGGCGTTCATCGGTTCGAGCAGGCTGCGGCCGAGCGGCGTCAGCGCGTACTCGACCCTCTGCGCGGGATGAACGGTGCGCACGATCAGGCCATCGCGCGCGAGCGTCCGGAGCGACTGGGTGAGCACCTTCGCGGTGATGCCGCGCAGGGGGATCCGAAGCTCGGAGAACCGTCGCGGCCCGCCTTCGAGGCAGCGGATGATCATCCCTGCCCATTTGTCGCCGAAGCGGATGGGCGTGAGGTCGGACGGGCAGACCGGATCGAACATCTCCGGGTCGAGGGGCTCTGTCACCCCTTCACGCTAGCCGGGGATCCCGCTGGGGACCACCGCCGACCGTCGCGCCGAACCACGGGTGGCCGGGTATCCCGGCGGTAACCACCTGCCCGGTTAATCTCCCGGCAGCGGCCGGCGATCAGGCCCGGCCCTGGACACGAGGGGTTCCAATGAGCAGGATCATCGTCTTCGGTGCCGGCGGCAGGGGCGGCCGGGCGGCCGTCCACGAGGCCCTCCGGCGCGGGCACCAGGTCACCGCGGTCGTGCGCGACCCGGCCGGGCACGGTGACCTGGCCGCGGACGGTGTGCGGATCGTCGCCGGCGACGTCACGGACGCGAACGGTGTCGCGCGGCTCGCCGAGGGCCACGACGCCGCGATCAGCTCCGTCTACGACGCGGGCGCGGCGCACGACGTCTTCTTCGCCGACGCCGCCCGCGCCCTGCTCGACGGGCTGACGAGGGCGGGAGTGACCAGGCTGCTGACGGTCGGCCTGGCGTCGGTGCTGGAGACCTCCTCGGGGACGCTCCTGATGGACACGCCCGGCTATCCGCAGGAGTACCGGTCGTTCTACCTGGGGCACGCGGCAGGAAACGAGGTGCTGCGCACCGCCCCCGCCTCGCTCGACTGGCTGGTCGTCAGCCCGGCCGGTGACTTCGACCACGGCGGCGCCCGTACCGGCCGCTACCGCGTGGCCCCCGCCGAGGCGGCCAGCCGCATCTCCTACGCCGACTTCGCGATCGCGCTGCTCGACGAGATCGACACCCCCGAGCACCACCGCACGCACCTCGGCGTCGAGGCGGCCTGATGAAAGGGGAGGTCGTCGACTGCCCGAACGAACGGGTGGCCCGGCACAGCCGAACGGCACACCCCCCTGGTTGATCGTCGAGCGTACGGGACGACGCGTCCCCACCGGTGCCCCCGCCGTGACCGGCCGGCACGGCGGGGGCACCGGGTGGTCAGCGGGTCTCGCCGGTTCCGCTCGCGCGTTCCAGCACCTCCAGGACGGTCCCGGCGAGCAGCGCGATCTTGTAGTGGTTGCGGGCCGCCGGAGCGCACCGGGCGGCCGCCAGCCCGGCCGCCCGGTCGAGGGGCTCGCCCGCCAGGAGTGCCTCCTCGACCTCGGGCAGGCGTACGGGGACGCGGGCGACACCCCCCACGGCCACCCTGGCGAAGGTGATCCTCCCGTCGTCGACGCCCAGCCGCGCCGCGGCCTCCACCAGCGGCCACTCGGCCTCGGACCTGCCGATCGCACGGCGGTAGGCGGCCCGCTCCCCGGGCACGGGCGGCGGCAGGACGACGGAGGTGAGGATCTCCCCCGGGTCCAGCAGATGGTCCCGGGAGGGGTCCGAACCGTCTCCGTACAGGTCGGCGACGGGGAACGGCTCCCTGCCGTGCGTCTCGGCGGAGGCGTCGCAGGCGAGCAGGGCCACCGCCAGCGACGACGGGTGCGGCGCGACGCACGGGCCGCTGTCGAGGATCGCGGCGTTCGGGGAGAGCCCGGCGCGGGCCGGGCAGTGGTCGCCGCCGTTCTGGTGGCAGGAGAAGGCCGGGTTACGGAAGTACGCGCAGCGGTTGCGCTGCAACAGGTTGCCCCCGACGGTGGCCACCTCGCGGATCTGGGGTGTGGCCAGACCCGCCGCCGTCAGCGCCAGGCAGGGGTGTGTGGCGCCGAGGCGCGCGTCGCGGGCCACCCGCGCGACCGTGGTGAGCGCGCCGATCCTGACGGAGCCGTCCGGCTGCCAGGTGACGCCGGACAGATCGGGCAGGCCGCGCAGGTCCACGTGCGGTCCGGCCGCGCGGCGGCCCATCAGGTCGGTGCCTCCGGCGCGGAACTCGCCCCCGCGCCGTACGGCCTCGCCGAGATCGGTGAGCACGGTCATCGAACACCTTCCAGTGTGAGGCGGGGGGTGTGCTCCGGGGAGAGGGCCGTCGGCCGCCCCCTCCCGGGGTCCGGGTACGGGTCCGGCCGCGTCCGCGCGAAGGGGGTCAACGGGTGATCCCTTCGAGGAGCCGGTCGGGACGGATGGGCAGGTCGTGGGGGCGCCAGCCGGTGGCGTTGTGGACGGCGTTGCCCACCGAGGCGGCCACGCCGACCGTGGAGATCTCTCCGACCCCGACGCCGTTGCCGTTGACGTGGTCCCACCCGTCGCGGTGGAAGTGCACGGTGATCTCGGGGGTGTCGCCGATGCCGGGGATGCGGTAGTCGTCGAGGTTCGCGGTCAGCACGTTTCCGGTGACCGGGTCGACCAGCCGCTCCTCGTACAGGGCGTAGCCGATGCCCTGCACGACACCGCCCTCGCACTGGCTGCGTGCCGGCCGCTCGGCGTAGATGTGACCCGCCGCGATCCCGGCCCACACCCGAAGCGGCCTGACGGTGCCGAGGCGGGTGTCGACCTCGACCTCGGTGACGTGGACGGAACCGCTGAACCCCCGGCCGATCGCCATGCCGCTCATCGGGAACGGGGTGACGTAACCACGCCGGTCGCGGCGGCGCCCGCCCACGACCCTGGCGCCGTCGGTCAGGCCCAGCTTCCGCAGGCGCCGCGCGGCGTCGCGCGCGGCGGGGGCCACCGAGGCCGTGGTGCGGCTGCCGATCGAGCCCGGTCCGTGCACGGTGCCCGTCCTGCCGACCTCGACGCGGACGCGTTCGGCGGGCAGTCCGAGCTCCTCGCACACGACTCCGGCGATGACGGTGCGGACGCCGGTCCCGATGTCCTGGGTCGCGGTCGAGGCCACGACCACGTCACCCTCGACACGCAGCTCCACCTCCGTGGCGGGGTCGAGCATGTAGAGCCAGTTGGCGGCGGCCACCCCGACGCCCCGGCGGAAACGCCCCGTCTGGGAGCCGGTACGCGGCCTGGACGTCCACTCGGGCAGGGCCGCGGCCAGGTCGTAGAGCGCGTGCCGTTTGCGGTTGCCGTCCCAGCGGCGCCGCAGCGCGATCGGGTCCTCGCCCCTGCGGTGGGCGGCCTCGTCCACCGCCTGCTCCAGCGCCCAGAGCATGGGCGGCGCCCCCGGCCCGCGGAACGGGGTGCCCGGCGGCTCGTTGGTGACCACGTCGTAGTCGCGGAGCCTGCGGGGCGCGGTGCCGTACACGAGGCGGGCCATCAGCGCGACGGACGACCCGATGGCCACGCCGCCGCGCCCGTGGACGTCCATGGTGAGGGCGGCGAGTTCGCCCCGGTCGTCGGTGAGCAGTTCGATGCTGGTGCGGGTGCCCGGGCGGTTGCCCGCGTCGGTGAGCTCCTCGGCTCGGCTGAGCACCACGCGCACCGGCGCGCCATGGGCCCGGGCGAGCTCGACGGCCGCGATCGTCTCGACGGTGACGCCGACCTTGGCCCCGAAACCGCCGCCGACGTGGTCGGCGACGATGTGGACCCGCTCGATCGGCAGGTCCCACCGCTTGGCGACCTGCTCGGCGGCGATGACCACGGTCTGGGTGGACAGGTGCAGGTGCAGGTCGCCCTCGGCGTCCCAGTGGGCGACGCAGGCGTGCGGCTCCAGCGGGGTGTGGACCTGCACGGCGGTGGTGAACGTGCCGGTCACCAGGCGGGGGTCGGCGTCGCGCCTGGCGGCCTCGATCCGCTTGGCGGCGGTGCGCCCGCGCCAGCTCGCCCTGGTGAAGGGACCGCGCACGTTGCCGTTCCAGGCGCCGGGCAGTTCCATCCCCTCGCTGGAGCTGGGGACGTGCTTTCTGGACTCCTCGTCGTAGACGGGCGGGGCGTCCGGCGCGTCGTCGAGCGCGGCGGGCCTCGGCTCGTAGCCGATCTCGGCGGCCTCCGCGATCACCAGCGCCTCGCGGCGGGTGGGGGCGGCGACGGCGGCGACGGGCTGGCCCGCGTAGCGGACGACGCGGTCGGGCGGCAGCAGGTCGACCACGTGGGCGGCGTCCACCGTGACCGAGGTGACGCGGGCGTGCGCCCTCGTGGAACGGATGACCACGCCTTCCAGCTGGCCTTCGAGGCGCACGTCGGTCGTGTATCGGGCGTGGCCCGCGACCTTGTCCATCGCCTCCACCCTGGCGGGCGTCCCCGCGGCGCCGTCGTGCTCTCCCCGGCAGGCGGCGGCGATCGCGGCGTAGATGCCCTCGTACGCGCCGCACCTGCACAGATGACCGGCGAGGGCCGCGGCGATCCGCTCGCGCGGTGGCGCGACGTCGCCGTGCTCGGCGCGCCAGGCGTCGACGAAGGCCGCGCCCTCGACCGCGAACCCGGGCGTGCAGTAACCGCACTGCAGGCCGTCGTGGACGGCGAGGGCCCGCTGGACGGGGTGGTCGAGCCCTTCGGCGGTGGTGATCTCGCGCTCCTCCAGCGCGGCGGACGGCAGCAGGCAGCTCGCCTGGGGCACGCCGTCCACCATGACCGTGCACGCGCCGCAGACCCCGGTGCGGCAGGCGGCCTTGGCGCCGGTGAGGCCGAGACCGTCGCGCAGGACGTCCACGGCGGCGTCGTCGGGGCCGGCCTCCACCGTGGTGGGCAGCCCGTTTACCGTTATCTTCATAACTCTCCAGTTGACGTCGTCAACATTATGTTGACAGTGTCAACCAGATACGTTGACGTTGTCAACACAGCCTGCCCGGAAAGGGGATCCACGTGGTGGACGGCACCAGGACCCGCCTGGTCGAGAGCGCGCTGAGACTGCTGCGCGAGGAGGGCCTCGACGCCGTGACGCTACGCGCCGTCGGCGACCTGGCCGGCCTGTCCCGTACGGCCCCCTACCGGCACTTCGCCGACAAGACCGCCCTGCTCGCGGCACTCGCCGTCCGGGTCATCACCGATCTCAGCGCGCACGTCGCCGCCGCGGTCCTGGCGGCCGAGACCCCCCGCGACCGGCTGCGGGCCTTCTACCTGAGCTACGTCGAGTACGCCGTCGCACACCCCGAGGAATACCGGCTGGTGTTCGCCTCGGAGTTCGTCGTCGGGCACCACCCGGATCTGGAGACGGCGATCGACCAGGTGATGACGGCGCTCGACATGGAGGGTCCGTGGGAGGGGCCGGTGCCCAAGGCCAGGGTGATGGCCCTGTTCTCGACCGCCCACGGTCTCGCTGAGCTGGCGGTGGCGGGACAGTTCTCCCACAAGGGGATCGGATACTCCGACGTCGTCGACGTCCTGGTGAACCCCGGCGAACGGTGACGAGCGGCCGCAGACGGTCAGAGAGGGACGGTGTCCCTCGGGCCGCCGTCATGGGGGGCAGCGGCCGGGGAGGGGTGCACGGCGGACCGGCCGCCGCGCTCGGCGGCCCTCGCCACGTTGCGCAGCATCGGCCCGAAGACCAGGCTGTGGAAGGGCGCGACCGACCACCAGTAGAGGTGCCCGGCCAGGCCACGAGGATGGAAGATCGCCCGCTGGCCGTAGACGGTCTCCCCCCGGTACGTGAGCACCCGCATCTCCAGCCAGGCGAGGCCGGGCAGGCGCATCTCCGCGCGCAACCGCAGCAGGCGCCCCGGCTCGATCTCCTCGACCCGCCAGAAGTCGACGGAGTCGCCCACCCAGAGCCGCCGGGGATCGCGACGCCCTCTGCGCAGGCCCACGCCACCGACCAGCCGGTCGAGCAGACCGCGCAGGCTCCAGGCCAGGGGCAGGGAGTACCAGCCCACCTCGCCGCCGACGGACTCGATCACCGCCCACAGAGCCTCGGGTGAGGCGTCGACCCGACGGGCCCGCGCGTCGACGTACAGGCTGCCGCCCGCCCAGTCGGGGTCGGTGGGCAGCGGGTCACTCGGCGCCCCGGGGGTGGAGGCCGAGGACCAGCGGGTGACGACCTTGGCCTCCTTGACGCGCTGGAGGGCGAGTTCGACCGCCCGCCTCAGCCCGATCAGCCCACCCGGCGGGTCCTCGACGTAGCGGGCGATGTCGTGCTCGCCGCAGACGGCCTCGTTGCGCAGCGACTCCACCAGCGGGCGGGCCAGGCTCGCCGGGACCGGGGTGACCAGCCCCACCCAGTGGCTGGAGAGGCCGGGGCTCAGCAGCGGGACCGGGATGATCAGCCTGCGGGGCAGGCCGGCGACCTCCGCGTAGACCCGCATCATGTCGGCGTAGGTGAGCACGTCCGGGCCGCCGATGTCGAAGGAGCGGTTCACCTCCTCCTCGACGGAGGCCCAGGCCACGAGGTAGCGCAGCACGTCGCGAATCGCGATGGGCTGCGTCCTGGTGCCCACCCACCGCGGCGTCGTCATCACGGGCAGCCGCTCGGTGAGGTGGCGCAGCATCTCGAAGGAGGCCGAGCCCGATCCGATGATGACCGCGGCCCGCAGCACCACCGCGGGCACCGAGGAGCGCAGGAAGATCTCCCCCACCTCGACGCGGGAGCGCATGTGCGGCGAGAGCCTCTCGTCCGGCGCGAGGCCCCCGAGATAGACGACCCGGCGAACCCCGGCGCGCTCGCACGCGGCGGCGAAGGTGGTGGCCGCCTCGCGGTCGGCGGCGGCGAAGTCACTCCCCCCGCCCATCGTGTGGATCAGGTAGTAGACCACATCGATGCCTTCCAGGGCCTTCGCCGCCTGCTCGGCGTCGGCCGCGTCGGCCTGGGCGACCTCGACCCGGGAGACCCACGGCTGGTCGCGCAGGCGGCCGGCCGACCTCACCATGCAGCGGACCTCGTGCCCCGCGTCCAGCAGCTCGGGAACGAGCCGCCCTCCGATGTATCCGGTCGCGCCGGTCACGAGACATCTCATGCGTACATTTTCGTACGGCGCCCCCCGGTGGTTGCGGCCGGACCCTTTCCTGTGCCGCGCCCGGGCTCACCGCCCCCTTGGCCCGCCGTTTCCACGCAGCCGGGTTTCCCCGCCGGCGTTTCCAGCCCGCCGTTGCCCCGCCGTCGTTCCGCGCCCGCTTCCGGCTCAGAGCCTCGCTTGGAACCCCTCTCGGATCTCCAGGAGGATCTCGCGGGTGCGCGTGGCCGGCTCGGCCTCGATGCACAGGCGCTCCATGACCTCCAGGTAGCTGTCGACGTCGTCGCGCTTCTCCAGGTAGACGGCGCTGGTGAGCTGCTCCATGTAGACGATGTCCGGCAGGTCGGGCTGGGAGAAGCGCAGGATGCTGAAGGGGCCTCCGGCCGCGGCGTGGCCGCCGACGCTGAAGGGCACGATCTGGACGGTCACGTTGGGCAGTTCGAGCGCGCGCAGGATGTGGTCGATCTGCTCGCACATCGCCTCGGCCCCGCCGAGAGGGCGGCGCAGCACGGCCTCGTCCAGCACGGCCCACAGATGGGGCGGGTCCTGGCGGTGCAGCAGCCGCTGACGTGCCATGCGCAGTTTCACCCTGCGGTCCAGCTCCTCCGGGGAGGCCGAGGGGAAGCCCAGCCGGATGACGGCCCGCGCGTAGCCCTCGCTCTGCAGCAGGCCGGGAACGAACTGGACCTCGTAGTTGCGGATGCCGCTGGCCGACTCCTCCAGGCCCACGTACGTCTCGAACCAGGCAGGCAGCACGTCGTTGTAGTTGTGCCACCAGCCGGCGAGGTTGGCCTTCTCGACGAGGGAGAGGAACGGCTCACGATCGGCGTCACTCGTCACCCCGTACAGGGTGAGCAGGTCGGACACGTCCCTGACCCGGAAGCTGACCCTGCCGAGCTCCATCCGGCTGATTTTGGAGTGCGAGGCGCGGATGGAGTGCCCCGCCTCCTCCAGCGTGATGCCCCGCTGCTCGCGCAGGCGGCGGAGCTGTGCGCCCAGGACGATCCGCAGCACGGTGGAGCTGCCCCGCGGTGCGGCCATGGAGGTCGTGGGAGCCGTGGAGGCCGCAGAGGCCGCGGAGGTAGGACCGACCGGCCGACCGTCGGCGTTTGGCATGATCATCTGCAGTCCTTCGGGCGCGGAACGCGATCCTGCGCCCACTCTTTGTGGCGATCGCGAGCCTTCACGGTACTCCGCTCGCCACGCTCAGACCATAGAAGATTTTATCTTTCAATCACAGCGGCGGATCTTCAATTGATCAGGTCGTCGAACTCCCCGCTCTTCACCCCGCGGACGAAGTCGTCGGCCTCGCGGCGGGTGTAGATCAGCGCGGGGCCTTCGGGGTCGCGGGAGTTGCGCATCGCGACCCTGCCGTCGGGCAGTTCCGCGAGTTCCACACAGTTGCCGCTGGGGTTGCTGAAGTGGCTCTTGCGCCACATGACACCGTCCATCAGGGCGGCCGACATGCCGTTGTACAGCTGGTTCATCCTCGCCTCTCACTGATTAGGGAGGGAAACAACACTCCGAGTGTAGGGCTTTTTGTGCAGATGCACGTGCATCTGTACTTGCCTATGCACATTACGGAAGGCAAGATGGCAGACGGATCAACCTCGCCACATGATCGTCCCCTCCTCAAGGTCGCCGATGACTGGTTACCGAAGACGCGAAGCCACACCCATCCGAGCTGAGATCGGAGGGTGGGAACGGTGGTTGTCGATGCTTAATCACCTGCTCCCCCCGAGCGGCCTGCCCCCCTGGGCCGGTAGGGAGGACCACGCCGGCCAGTTACAGATGGCCGTCCGCAGCCTCCGTTACGACTCGTGCGCGGCGCGGACCGCCCGCGAGTTCACCACCAAGGCGCTGCGGGCCTGGGAGCTGGAGCCGCTGATCGACGACACCGGCATCGTGGTCTCCGAACTCGTGACCAACGCCGTACGCCACGGCACGCGAGGTGTCCCGCACGCCCGTTCCTTCCCCGAGGTCAGGGTGATCCTCTGCCACACCGAGCGCTCGGTGCTGTGCGCGGTCACCGATCCCAGTGACCAGGGCCCCTGTCTGCGCGAGCCCGACTACGAGGCGGAGAACGGCCGGGGACTCCAGCTGGTCGACGGTGTCAGCGAGACGTGGGGCTGGGCACCGCTGGAGAGCCGGGGCAAGGCGGTGTGGGCGGCCTTCGCCCTGCCCCCGGCAGGAGAACGCCACCTGGAAGCCTGCCACTGACGACGCGCGAGAGCCCGTCACCGAAGGTCGAGTGCCAGGAAAGTTACCCGAGTGGAAGGAGGCTCTGGCAGGAAACACCTCACCCTGTGGGCAGAAGGTCGATAATGTCCGCTGGAACCGCATGTCGGACGGAGGACATCATGGCGTCGTCGCAACCTGAGCGCCTCAGGTTCGATCCCACGATCCCGAACGCGGGCCGGATATCCGACTACTTCCTGGGTGGCAAGGACAACTTCGCCAGCGACCGGGACGCCGCACAGATGGCGCTCTCCATCGCCCCCGAACTCCCCGCCATGTCGCGGGAAGGACGCAGATTCCTCGACCGCGTCGTACGCTTCCTGGTCGAGGCCGGCATCCGTCAGTTCGTCGACATCGGCTGCGGCCTGCCGACCCAGGGCAGCGTGCACCAGATCCTGCGCGGCATCGCGCCCAAGGCGCGGGTCGTCTACGTCGACAACGATCCGATGGTCGTCGTCCACGCCCAGGCCCTCCTGAAGGACGACAGCCCGGCCACCGTCGTCGAGGCGGACATGCGCGACCCCGAGCGGCTCCTCGCGCATCCCGGCCTCACCGACCTGATCGACCTCGACGAGCCCGTCGCGATCCTGCTCTTCTCGGTCCTGGCCGACCTTCCCGACGACGTCGAGGCGATGCAGGCCGTCGCCGCCCTGCAGAAGGCCGTCGCGCCGGGCAGCTACATGGCCCTCTCCCACGCGGTCTCCGATCTGTGCCCGGACAGGACCGCGCGGCTCGCCACCCTCTTCCAGGACAGCGGGTCGATCACCGGCCCCCGCCGTGCGAACCTGCGCACCAAGGCCGAGGTCGAACTCTTCCTCGACGGGCTGAGGCCGGTCGAACCGGGCGTCGTCTACATTCCCGAATGGCGGCCGGAGGGCGCGATGCCGCACCGGCCTGATGCCGTCTGGGTCGTCGGTGGAGTCGCACGGAAAGAATAGGATTTTTTGGGAAACCATCGGGTTTTGCCTGCATTGATGGTGCCTCGGCACCTGTTCACGCGACGCGCGATTCTCTAATGTCGCAGGCAACAGCGGAGGTGAGAACGTGAACGACACGTCCCGGCGGCCGGGAGCAGGCCTGGACACCCGCGTTCCCAACATCGCCAGAATGCACGACTACTTCCTCGGCGGGAAGGACAACTTCGCCGCCGACCGCGAGGCGGCCGAGGAGGTGCTCGCCGTCGCGCCCGAGATCAGGACCATGACGCACGAGGCCCAGGCGTTCCTGCGCCGGATGGTGCGATATCTCGTCGAGCGAGGCATGACCCAGTTCGTCGTCATCGGCTCCGGTCTGCCCAACCGCCGCAACGTCCACCAGGTGGCCCAGGAGATCGTCCCCGACACGCGCGTGGTCTACGTCTCCAACGACCCCGTGGTGCTCTCCCACGCCCGCGCCACGCTCGCCACCAACCCGTACACCACCGCCGTCGAGGGTGACGTCCTGCACCCCCGCGAGCTGCTCACCGACCCGGAACTGCTGCGCCTGGTCGATCTGGAGCTACCGGTGGCCGTCCTGATCCTGTCGGCCCTGCAGTTCATCCCCGACGAGGACGACCCGCACAAGAGCGTGGCCATCCTTCGCGACGCGGTGCCGGTCGGCAGCCACTTCGGCATCGGCCACGTCGTCTTCGACACGCGGCCGGAGGCCAAGGGCCCGCTGGTCGAGATCTTCCAGCGGGTCCTCGGCCGCACCGAGGACGCCTCCCGGCGAAGCGATGAGGTGCTGCGCTTCTTCGACGGGCTGGAACTCGTCGATCCCGGCCTGGTCTACATCCGCCACTGGCACCCCGACAACCCGCTCACCGCGCAGGGCCGCGACAGGACGTGGACGATGGGCGGGGTGGCCCGCAAGGTCAAGGACTGACGAGGACCGGCCCCGCACGCGACCGGCGGATCCCTCCCACCGGCCTCCGGGAGACTCCAGGAGGCGGACCTAACCCGCGACCAGGAGGTCGTCGCGCTCCACGGCCTCCAGCGATAGCGTCTTGTAGCCGACCTCGTCGAACAGCACGGTGATCCGGTCGCTCTCCCTGCTCATCACCATCCCCGGCCCCCAGGCACTGTGCCGCACCCTGGCGTGCATCGCGAAGGGCCCCTCGCCCGCGGCCTCCGGCTCCTGGGGCAGGCCCGCGCGGCAGGTGTCGCAGGCCTCGCAGCCGCGCTCGCGCGGCTCGCCGAAGTATTCGAGCAGGAAGCGGCGGCGGCAGCCCGTGGTCTCCGCGTACGCGCGCATCATGTCGATCCTGGAGTCGTCGATGCGACGCCGGGTGTCGTCCAGCTCGACGGCGCGGGCCGCGGCCGCCTCGGGCTCGGGACCGCCGGACACCCGGCGCAGGTCGCCCTCGCCGGTGACCTCGATCGCGTTCGCCCGCTCCAGGAGGTTGACCAGCCAGGTGAGCCGGGTGGCGCCGACGTCGAGCAGGGTCCGCATCTCGCCCGCGGGTACGGTGCCGCCGTGCTCGTGCACCAGCGTGGCGACCCGTAGCAGCAGTTCCTCGTCGGCGCGTCCCCCGACGAAGAACCTGCGCAGCCCGAGGTCCTCGGAACGGTAGAAGAGCACCGCGGCGGCGGGCCCGCCGTCCCGCCCGGCCCGTCCGATCTCCTGGTAGTAGGAGTCCGGCGACTCCGGCGGGGCGGCGTGCAGCACGAACCGCACGTCCGGCTTGTCGATGCCCATGCCGAACGCCGAGGTCGCGACCACGACGTCCAGCTCGTCGTCGCGGAACATCTCGTGGATCCTGTGCCGCTCGGCCGCTTTCATCCCCGCGTGGTACGCCTCGGCCCTGCGACCGGCCTCGCGCAGCGCGGTGGCGTACTCCTCGGCGGCGCGGCGGGTGGCGACGTAGACCAGCCCGAGTCCTGAGCGGGACGCCGCGTCCTCCACCAGCGCCCGCCTCAGATCCTCCTGGGTGACGAAGCGGCGCACCTGTAGGTCGATGTTGGGCCGGTCGAAGCCCCGCACGATCTGGCGGACGTTCCTCAGCCCGAGGGCGGTGACGATCTCGTCGCGTACCGCGGGGGCGGCCGTGGCGGTCAGCGCCACCACCGGCGGATGCCCCAGCTGCTCGATGACCTGGCCCAGCCTCAGGTAGTCGGGCCGGAAGTCGTGGCCCCACGCCGACACGCAGTGCGCCTCGTCCACGGCGATCAGCGAGGGACGCGCGGCGCGCAGCCGCTCGACCGTCTCCGGTTTCGCGAGTTGCTCGGGTGAGAGGAAGACGAACTCGGCCGCGCCCGCGCGTACGGCCTCCAGGGACGCCTCGCCGCCGGACTGGGCGGAGTTGACCGCGACCGCCCCGCCCGCGTCGGCCTCGGCCAGCCCGGCGACCTGGTCACGCTGGAGGGCGATGAGCGGCGAGACGACGACGGTGGGCCCGTCGAGCAGCAGTGCCGGCACCTGGTAGACGGCCGACTTACCACTGCCGGTGGGCATGACCACGAGGGCGTCGCCCCCGGCGAGCAGGTGACGCATGGCGTCGAGCTGCCCGGGGCGCAGGTCACGCCAGCCGAAGACCTCGCGGGCCACGGCGCGCAGCTTTCGCGCCCTCGGCCCGAACCTGTCCTTGATGCTCATGCCCTCCGCCTTCCCGCCGTGTGACGGCCAGGTACCCGCGGATCGGGGCACTAGTCGCGCGGTGTCCCCTCGATCGGAGGAGGGCGCGGGACGGGTACGGGCGGGAAGCGGGAGACACCGATGAGGGGCGCCCCAGCGCGGACACCCCTCCTTCGGCCGGATCGCGGCCCGGCCTGTCAGCCGTCGGATCGCAGCCCGGCCCACCGGGTCGCCCCGGTCCGCCGTGTCGGGTCACCACGCCTGCCGCGTCGCGGCTCGGCCGGTCTGCCGGGCCGCTGTCGGGCCGCTGTCGGGCCGCTGTGGGCCGGTCGCGGTTCGGGCCGCCGGGGCACAGCGGCTCGACCGGCCCGCCGGCATCGTGACGGCCGTCGCGGTCGTCGTGACCGCGACGGCCGTCACGGCCGCCGCGTGTTCACCGCCTTCGCCGCGGTCACTTCGGCATGAGCACCGTGTCGACGAGGTAGACGACGGCGTTGGAGGTCTGGATGTTGCCGCAGAGGACCTTGGCGTCGTCGACGGTGAAGTCCTCACCGGAGCCCTTCACGGTCAGTGTCCCTCCCTGCATCGTGGTCAGCGTGCCTTGGGTCAGGTCCTCGGGGGTCTTCTTCCCCTCGACGACGTGGTGGGTCAGGACCTTGGTCAGCTCCGCCTTGTCCGACAGGAGCTTGTCGAGCTTCTCCTTCGGAATCTTGGCGAACGCCTCGTTGGTGGGGGCGAACACCGTGATGTCCTTGGCGGAGTTGAGCGTCTCGGTCAGGCCGGCCTGCTCGATCGCCTGGGCCAGCGTGGAGAGGGAGGGGTTGGAGGCGGCGGCGGTGGCGACCGGCTGCGAGGCCATCTCGCTGAGGCTGCCCTCGCCGCTGGCGGGCAGGGACGCGCACCCGGGGCCGAACGGCTCCGTCATCGCACCCGAGGGTTCGGGCGAGGCGCCCTCGGTGGGCATGGTCGTGTCTGTCGGGACCGGTGTGGGAGAGGTGATCCACCCGTGGGCGGCGACCGCCTGCGCGGCGGGGGCTGCGGTCAGGGCGAGTACGGTCAGGGCCGATGCCAGAAGAGACTTCTGCTTCACGGTTTTCTCCTTGGTTGGGCGGATGAGCCATCCGGGTCCGTCGGCGGGTTCCCGAGCCACTCATGTCCTGTATTGGAGATCAATTCCCTGAGATTTGAGGCTAAATGCCCCACTTGAGGACTCTTGACCACATATCTCCCGAGAGAGATAGCTATTTTCCGTTCGACGGGGCGTTAATCAAGGCCCTCCGCATCCCCCCGTAGAGTGGGAATCATGAGCCCGAAGATCGCAACCAACGAGGTCGTCTCCCGCGACCGGCTGCTGGATTTCCTCCGTGACCGCCACCGCGCGCTGGTCATCACCGCGCGGCGCGACGGCAGGCCACAGGCGTCCCCGGTGACCTGCGGCGTCGACGCCGAGGGCCGCATCGTGGTGTCCACCTACCCCGAACGCGCCAAGGCCTCCAACGCCCGCCGTGACCCGCGGGTGAGCGTCGTGGTCCTGTCGGACGACTTCGACGGCCCCTGGGTGCAGGTGGACGGC
Organism: Streptosporangium sp. NPDC000509; assembly: GCF_042898365.1. Lineage (NCBI taxonomy): Bacteria > Bacillati > Actinomycetota > Actinomycetes > Streptosporangiales > Streptosporangiaceae > Streptosporangium > Streptosporangium sp. NPDC000509. The sequence goes on from NZ_JBIAYX010000021.1 coordinate 140,752, forward strand.
ACGGCCGAGGTCCTCGACCTGCCGGAGGCCCTCGAACCGCTGGTCGACTACTACCGGTCCATCTCCGGTGAGCACCCCGACTGGGACGAGTATCGAGCGGCGATGACACGGCAGGGCAAGTCGCTGTTGCGCGTCACCCCGGAGCGCTGGGGCCCCATCGCCACCGGCGGCTTCCCCGCCCGGCTGGCCTGAGGGCCTGGCGCCCGGACAGGCCCTCAGGCCAGGCTGCACTGCCCGGCCGCGTCGCGGTCGATCGACTCGACCGGACAGGCCCTCAGGCCGGGCGGGCCCCGTGGACCGGCCTGTCGGCCAGGAGACGACCTCCAAGGATCACCCCAGGTCGGCCAGGACGGCCTCGGCCGCCCTGCGCCCCGAGACCAGGGCTCCCTGCTGCGAGCCCGTGTCGCGGTGGTCTCCGCACACATAGCGGCCCGGCGCGAAGCGCACGGGGCGCCGCAACGAGAACGGCGGCACCATCGCGGGCAGCGCCTCCTTGACGGCGTACGTCGCCAGATGGTCCCAGTTCGAGGTGTCCGTCCCGTAGATCTGTGAAAGCCGTGCCCTGACCCGGGGCTCGTCCGCGTCGGAGAGGACTCCCAGCACCGACGTGGAGACCAACGCCCGGCCCGGCGGCGCGTACGCGGGCGCGGCGTCGCTGATGACCAGGGTGTCGGTGATGTGGCCCTCCGCGTCGACGATCTGCGTGGGGTCGTCCATGGGCGAGCGGGAGGCCGCGTGGTAGAAGGTCGTCACCGAGCGCATCGCCGGAGTCTCCAGCCCCGGATAGAGTGCGGCCGCCATGGCGGGGTCGGTGGCCACCACCACCGCGCGGGCCTGGATCGTCTCGCCCCCGGCCGTCTCCACGCCCTCCTCGGTCACGGCGAGGACCGGGGTCTCCAGCGCGAGCGCCCCCGGAGGAAGGCGTCCGGCGAGCTGCCGGGTGATCTCTCCCATGCCGAGCGCGGGCACCCCGACCGTTCCCCGGGCGAAGGCGCGCCAGATGAGGTGGAAGAAACGGCTGGAGGTCTCCAGTTCCCGTTCCAGGACGACACCGGAAAGGAACGGGCGGATCAGTTTCTCGACCATCCTCGGTGAGACGCCCCAGTGCCGCAGTTCCTCACGCGTGGTGCGTTCGCGCCCGTCGCGCAGCCGGCTCACCGGCAGCAGGAGGTCCCGTGCGGTCAGCGCCGCCAGGGCCGCCTTGTCGCGCGGGGAGCCCACGTCGGCGAGGAGCCCGCTGAGCGCCTGGCCCGGGTGGCGCCAGGGCAGCATGAACCGCTCCCGCCGCCCTCCCTCGAAGGAGATCAGGCCGGACGGGATCGGGCGCAGGTCCAGGGCTCCGATGTCGAGGACCCGCGCGGCCTCCGGGTAGGCGGTGTTGAAGACCTGGAAGCCGCGGTCCAGCCGGAAGCCGTCCACGACGTCGGTGCGCACCCGCCCGCCCGCCTCGTCCGCCGCCTCGACGACGCGGACCTCCACTCCCGCCGAACGCAGCCGCAGGGCGCATGCCAGACCGGCGAGACCCGCACCGACGATCACCACCGTGTCCGGCATGACGCACCCCCTCACGTCGACGGCGGCACGAAACCTCAGGAGGTCCGTGGAATCCCCCGGATGAGGGGACCCGCCGTCCTTGTCGTCGAGCGGCGAGCGCCGGGGGTTGCGCCCGCCGATCCGTTCGTCGTACGACCTACCCCAGCTTCACGGTGATCTCGCCTCCGAGCTGGAAACCTCCGGTCAGTTCCAGGTCGTCACCGCTCCAGAAACGGCCGGGGTCGTACCAGTTCGGCCGTCGCCCTCCGGGCAGCAGTCCCATGGCCTCGTAGGTGACCGCGACGACCTCCGCGCAGTAGGCGCTCTCCAGGGCGCTCTCCTCGGTGCCCCGCTTGAGGATCCTGGGCACCCGCCCCTTCATCCAGCGGCCGGCGAGCCTGGCCGTCGAGGGGAAGGGCGTGCCGTCCAGCCGGGCGACGGTGCGCAGGACGGCGTCCTCCATCTCGGGGGGTGCCTGCGGCTCCAGCTGTCTCAGCCAGCCGCGCTGGCCGTATCTGGTGGCCCAGACCGTCACCGCCTCGCGCAGGTCGTGCAGCTGGACGCCGCGCTGGTGGGTTCCCGACCACAGGTCGGGCAGGGAGCGACCCAGTTCGGCGTGCCACATCAGGGGCGGCATGTCGTCGATGACGACCGACATGCCGACGTGGTTGACGGGGCTGTTCGTCATGGTCTGGATCGCTCGATCGGGCACCGTTCGACCGCGGAACAGCCACACGTCGCCGGTGCGGGTCAGGTTGACGGCCTCATCGAGGCTGATGCTCTTGCCGGACATTCCGATAGCGTAGGCACATGCGATGGTGGAAGATACTCGGTCTGGCGGGTGTGGCGGGCGTCGCGGCCACGGGAGTCGTGATCGCGCGGGCCGAGCGCCGCCGGCAGGCGTACACCCCGGAGGAGATCCGCGCCCGCCTTCGCGCCCGCCTGGAGGAGTCCTCCGGCGAGCTCTCCCGGGATTCCGCCGAGCCGGTTCCCCGGTCCGTCGGCCCCGCCGACCAGACCCCCTGACTTCACGCCCTGTCCCGAGGCCCCCTCCCCGCCGCCCGGGCCGGACACCCGGAGCCCGGCGGTGCGCCTGAGTCGCTGCCGTGCCTCAGACGTCCGGCAGCGACTCAGGCGCGCCGCGCGGGGGCGAACCGTCGTCGCCGTCGCCCTCGGGGGCCGTTTCCCGGGCGAGTAGCGCGCGGGGGCGGGCCGCGAGACGGCCCGCCCCCGCCCTGCGACCGTCAGTCGAACCGGATCGCGGCCGGGTCCCACCCCTCGGGCAGCGGTGCGGGCACCGGGCAGGTGCTGCCGACCTCCACGAACTCGCCCCGCTCCGCGGACTCCGCGATGGCGATCATCGTGTCGAGGACGTGCAGGCCGAGCTCGCCGGTGGTCCGGTGCGGCCTTCCCTCACGGATGGCCTGGGCCATGTCGAGCACGCCCAGGCCGCGACCGGCCTCGGTACCCTTGATGGGAACCGGCGTCCACTCCTCGTCGGTGGCCCGGCGCAGCCGGACCTCACCGCCGAAGGTGTTGGGATCGGGCACCTCCATGGTCGCCTCGGTACCGGTGATCTCGACGAACCCGGTGCGTCCCAGCGGCGAGTCGAAGCTGAAGACGAGCGTGGCGGCCTGCCCCGCGGCGAACTCCAGGAGCGCGGTCGTGTGGGTGGGCACCGCCACGGGAACACGCGTCCCCGCCTTGGGGCCGGAGCCGACGACCCGTTCGTCCCTCGCCCTGCGGCTGACCGCGGCGACCCGCGCCACCGGGCCGAAGAGGGTCACCAGGGTCGTCAGGTAGTAGGGACCCATGTCGAACAGCGGCCCGGCCCCGGGCTGGAAGAAGAACTCGGGGTTCGGGTGCCAGACCTCGGGACCCGGTGTCTGGAACAGGGTGAGGGCGGTGAGCGGGGTGCCGATGGCCCCCTCGGAGACGAGCCTGGCCGCGGTCTGCAGCCCCGCGCCCAGGAAGGTGTCCGGGGCGCTGCCCAGGAGTACCCCCGCCGCCGTGGCGGCCTCGACGAGCCGCGCGCCGGACTCCCTGTCCACGGTGAACGGCTTCTCGTTGTAGACGTGCCGCCCGGCCAGGACGGCGGCGAGCGCCACCTCGGCGTGCGCGGCCGGGATCGTGAGGTTGACCACCAGTTCCACGTCGGGGTGCGAGATCGCCTCCTGCGGGGAGGTCGCCACCGGCACGCCGTAGCGCGCGGCGACCTCCTCGGCACGGGCCAGGTCCAGGTCGGCGCACGCCACCACGCGCACGCCGGGGAAGGTGGTGAGGTTACCCAGGTACTGGTGGCTGATGTTGCCGCATCCGACGATCGCCACCCCGAGCGGGCCGGTCATGCGCTCACCCGCCCGGCGGCGACGAGACCGGTCAGGTAGGCGTGGCTGTCGTCCAGCGCCTGGAGCATGTCGGTGGCGCAGTGGTCGAGCTCCACGATCCGCACCGCGTCCGGCGCGGTGTTCAGCGCGTCCACGATGGGCACCTGGCCGGCGCCGACCGCGGTCATCGGGCCCTCCTGGGTGGCGGGGCCGTCCTTGACGTGCAGGTGGCTCACCCGCTCGCCCAGCCGGTTCAGCAGCCCCGAGGGGTCGACCCCGCCGGTCGCCGCCCAGTAGAGGTCGACCTCCAGCAGCACCGAGGGGTCCAGCAGCTCCGCCAGCACCTCCAGCGCGGGACGGCCGTCCACCCGTTGCTCCAGTTCCCACCAGTGGTTGTGGTATCCGAGCCGTAGCCCGTGGTCGGCGGCCTCACGGGCCGCCTCGCCGATGTTCCTCGCCGCCAGCTCGACCCCCTCCCTGTCGGCGAACCACTCGGCGGGGGCGGCGGGCACGATGACGGTCCGCGCGCCGACCGCGACGGCACCGGCGAGCGAGGACGCGCGCCGCTCGTCGAGAAGCGGGGCGTGAACGCTGCACACCGAGAGCCCGGCCTCCTCCAGATCCTCGCGCAGACCTCCCGGATCGAGATGCGCGTCGAACGGCTCGACCGCGTCGTACCCCATGCCGGCGATGCGGCGCAGCACGGCGCGGCGATCGACGGCCGCCTGTTCGCGTACGGAGTACAGCTGGACGGCGAGTGAGCTCATCAGTTCTCCTTAGGCGTGGGGGACACCTTCGCCTGCGGGCGAAGGAGAGAACGCGGCTTCCTACCCCGCGACGGGGAGGACCAGGGCCGCGGCGCCGTACAGGCCGGCGTCGCGTTCCAGGGAGGTCCGTTCGACGGTCAGGCGGCGCAGGAAGGCGAGGCCGGCCCGTTCGGCGACCGCCTGGCGCAGCGGGGCGAGCAGGGTCTCCCCCGCCCCGGACACGCCGCCCCCGATGACGACGTCGTCGATGTCGAAGAGCGCCGCCGTGGTGAGGATCGCCACGGCCAGCGCGTCGGCGGCCCGCTGGAAGGCCAGCTGGGCGGCGGGCACCCCGCGTGCGGCGTCGGCCGAGAGCGCGCGGGCGTCCGGACGCGCACCGGGAGCGCTCCAGCCGTTCGCCAGCGCCCAGCGGACCATGCTCGGGCCGCTCGCGATCGTCTCCAGGCAACCGGTCGCCCCGCAGGGGCAGAGCTCTCCGTCGCGGTCCACGATGATGTGCCCGATGTGTCCGGCGTTTCCCGTGGGTCCCACGTACGGCGTCCCGTCGAGGACGAGGCCCCCGCCCACACCGGTGGACACCACGATGCCCAGCAGGGCGCGGGAGCGCGAGTGCCCGCCCCGCCACCACTCCCCCAGTGCCATGCACTGCGCGTCCCCCGCGAGGGCGACGGGGAGGCCGGGAAGGAGCTCGCTCACCGCGCCGACCAGGGGGAAGCCCCGCCAGGCGGGGATGTTGACCGGGCTGACCGTGCCGGCGACGGCGTCGAGGGGGCCCGCGGAGCCGATCCCGATCCCGGCCAGATCTCGGGTGTCATCGACGGCGGCGTCCGCGGGGCGATCGTCCCGGGTACCACGGATGTCGTGGACGAGCGAGACCAGTGTCGCCTCGGGGTCCCGGCCGACCGGTACCTCCACCCTGCGTGTCACGGTCCCGTCGGGCCTGACCAGCGCCGCGGCGAACTTGGTGCCGCCGATGTCGATCGCGAGGGCGGTCACCGGCCGGCCCGTCCGGCATGCCGGAGCGCGGCTGGAGGGCAGGTGACCATCGGTGCCACCGCGCGGCTGTGCAAGGGGGTCCTCCGCTGATCGATGCCACAAAGGGTACTTTTCCCAAGTGACCGGGCAAACAGGCTGAAGGTACGACGGTAATGACAACGTTGTCAACGGTATACGGGAAGCACGGAGCCACCGGTTCACCCCAAGCCCTCATGAGTTGTGCAGCCTTATCTGATTTAAGGGCAGATACGGTTAGCCCAGGTGTGATGTGAGGAGACTGCGATGACGCACGAACACGCGGGACAGCCCGCCAGGCCGTCCGATCTGGTCGACGTGGCCCGCCTGGTGACCTCTTACTACGCCCTGCATCCCGACCCGGGTGAGATCGGCCAGCGGGTGGCGTTCGGGACGTCGGGACACCGGGGCTCCTCGCTGAACGTCGCCTTCAACGAGGACCACATCCTCGCGACCAGCCAGGCCATCGTGGAGTACCGGGCCGCGCAGGGTGTCGACGGCCCGCTGTTCCTGGGCGCCGACAGCCACGCGCTGTCGGAACCGGCCGGCGTGTCGGCGCTGGAGGTCTTCGCGGCCAACGGGGTGACGGTCATGATCGACAGCCGGGACGGCTACACTCCGACCCCCGCGGTCTCCCACGCGATCCTGGCCCACAACCGGGGACGTTCCTCGGCGCTTGCCGACGGCGTGGTGGTGACCCCCTCGCACAACCCGCCCGGCGACGGCGGCTTCAAGTACAACCCGCCGCACGGCGGCCCCGCCGACACCGACGCCACCTCCTGGATCCAGGACAGGGCCAACGCGCTGATCGCCGACGGGCTGAAGGAGGTCAGGCGGATCCCGTACACCCGGGCGCTGGCCGCCGACACGACCGGCCGGTACGACTTCCTCGGCCACTACGTGGACGACCTGCCCTCGGTGCTGGATCTCGACGCCGTCCGGGAGGCGGGGGTGCGCGTCGGCGCCGACCCGCTGGGCGGGGCGAGCGTCGCGTACTGGGGGGAGATCGCCGAGCGGCACCGGCTGGACCTGACGGTGATCAACCCGCTCACCGACCCGACATGGCGGTTCATGACGCTGGACTGGGACGGCAAGATCCGGATGGACTGCTCGTCGCCGTACGCGATGGCCTCGCTCATCGCCAACCGTGACGCCTTCGACGTCTCCACGGGCAACGACGCCGACGCCGACCGGCACGGCATCGTCACGCCCGACGGAGGGCTGATGAACCCCAACCACTACCTCGCCGTGGCGATCTCCTACCTCTACTCCCACCGGCCGGGCTGGCCCGGCGGTGCCGGGGTCGGCAAGACGCTGGTGAGCAGCGGCATGATCGACCGGGTGGCCGCCGACCTGGGCAGGCCGCTCATGGAGGTCCCCGTCGGGTTCAAGTGGTTCGTGCCCGGCCTGCTGGACGGCTCGCTGGGCTTCGGCGGCGAGGAGAGCGCCGGGGCGTCGTTCCTGCGGCGCGACGGCTCGGTGTGGACCACCGACAAGGACGGCATCATTCTGGCATTGCTCGCCTCGGAGATCATCGCGACCACGGGCCGTTCACCGAGCGAGCACTACGGCGACCTGGTGTCCAGGTTCGGCGACCCCGCCTACGCCCGCGTCGACGCCCCCGCGACCCGGGAGGAGAAGGCGGTGCTCGCCAGGCTCTCGGCCGAACAGGTCACCGCGGGCAGCCTCGCCGGCGAGGAGATCACCCAGGTGCTGACCTCGGCCCCCGGCAACGGCGCGGCCCTCGGCGGGCTCAAGGTCTCCACCGAGAACGCCTGGTTCGCCGCCCGCCCCTCGGGCACCGAGGACGTGTACAAGATCTACGCCGAGTCCTTCAAGGGCCCCGAGCACCTGAAGCGGGTGCAGCAGGAGGCGCGCGACCTGGTCTCGGCCTCCCTGGGCTGACGGCGACGACATACGACCGGCGGGCGCGTCCGAGGCAGGGCGCCCGCCGGGCGCCCCTCCCCGGACGAAAGCGGACGCGGCCTCAGGTGAACATGCGCCAGGCGGCGGGCAGGACCGTCCAGCGGCGCCGGGTGATCCGGCCGGTCAGCTCGCCGTCGGCGTTCACCGGGACGGAGTCGCCCTCCACGGTCACCTCCCCGCCACGGGTGGTGATCACGTCGCGCAGGCCGGGATGGGTTCCCCTGCGCAGCCGGAGGGCGTAGGCGAGCCTGTTCAGCGGTCCGGTCGTCAGCGAGACGACGACGTCGGCCATGCCGTCGTCGGGCCTGGCCCGGGGAGCCAGCGGGGTGCCGCCGCCGATGGTGAGGCCGTTGCCGATCCCCACCATGAGCACCCGGTGCCCGTCGCCGACGGAGCGGCCGTCCACGGTGACGCGCAGCCGCCAGCCGGGGCTTCGCACACCGGCGAGCAGCGCTCCCGCCGCGTAGGCGAGCCGCCCGAGCACCGGCTTGAGCGGCGTCGCCCCCTCGGACGCCTCGGCGCCGATGCCGAGGTGGACCATGTTGACGACGACCCCGTCCTCGTCGTCCACCAGCAGGTCGAGCGGCTGCGGCCGGCCCGCGAGCACGACGCGGGCGGCGACCGGCGGGTCCAGCGGGACGCCCAGGCCGCGGGCGAAGTCGTTGCCCGTACCCAGCGGGACGAGTCCCACCGTACGGGCCTCCAGCTCGCCGCGCCGGTGCAGGGCGGCGACCACCACGTGCAACGTGCCGTCGCCGCCCAGCACGACCACGTCCCTGCCCGGGCAGGAGTCGAGCATCTCGTCCAGGTCCTTCTTACCGGCGGGCGCCTCGATCACGTCGGCGCCACCGGCGCGCAGCGTTTCGAGTGCGGCGGTCCTGGCCTTCTCGTCGGCGCTCCCCGCGCTCTCGTTGTAGATCGCCAGCAGCTCGGCCATGTCGTTCCTCCACGTGGTCGTCCCTACGGCTCCTGCCCACCGGAGTCCCGATCACGCGGGTCCCGCCCCATCCGCCACCAGCGCAGGGACACCCACAGCCCGGTCGCGACACCGATCAGCACGGCCAGGACGTACACCGCGCGGATCGTCTCCGGTGAGGTGTAGCCGTTGCCCGCCACGAGGATCGCCATGAGCAGCGCGGACAGCAGTCCCACTCCCACACCCCCGGCGATCCCGAGCAGCCCCACCTTCAGCACGCGTGACAGGCGGCCGCCGGGAGGCCGGGGCACCGGCGTCATGACGGCCATGAGGCGGCCCACGACGAGGGCGGGATCGTCGTCGACCCCGCCGGCGACGAGCTGGACGGTCACCCCGCCGCGCTCGGGCTCGCTCAGGCAGATCCATTGACGCTCGTCGAGGAAGACGGTGGCGCCTCCCGCACCGGGGACGGTCAGCCACAGGAACGGCGTGCCCTCGGGAAACGTCCTGACGCCGTGTCTGGCCGTCGGCGCGTGCACGTCGAGCGCCGCGCCGAGAGCCCGCAGCGCCACCTCCTGGCCGGATATCCCCACGGCTGCCTCCCTTCCTCGTCCCTGTGCGGCGCGCGACCGGGCGCTCGCCTTCCGGCGGGGCGCCCCGACCCGAGGGGCGCCCGGAGGATCGGAGCCGTACGGCGGACCTCGTACGGCGGATCCCGGGGGGGCCGGGCCCGGCTCTCGGCGGGGCCCGGCGAGCGGTCAGGCGGATCTCACACGGTGGATCCGCGCAGAGAACCGGTCTCGGTGAGGGAAGGGGAGCAGATCTCGTCCAGCACGCCGCGAAGCCGGGCCCGGTAGTCCTGGTCGGCGAGCCTGCCGTCGGCGTCGAACGGGGCGGGAGTCGTGGAGACGGCCAGTTCCGCGCCCCGCACCACCGCGCCCGCCGCGCCGAGCGCCCTGCGCAGCTGGATCTGCGTCCACATTCCCTCGTGCGCGCGCGGGCAGGCGGTCACCACACCCACCGGCTTGCCCATCAGGACCGCACCGCCCCGCGCGGAGACGATCCAGTCGAGCGTGTGTCCCAGCTGCGCCGGGAGCGCGCTGTGCGCCGGTGCGGTGATCAGCACACCGTCCGCGGTGGAGAGGCGGTGCCACAGATCGGCCACCGGCCGCGGGAGCCCGCCCTCCTCCAACGGCGGCACCTGCTCCAGGCCCCGCCAGATCTCGAAGTCCACCGTCGCGGGCAGTTCCCGTGCCGCCGCCTCCAGGAGCCTCCAGACGTACGCCCCCGGGCGAAGGCTTCCCGCGATCCCAACGATCCTCATTCCGGCCCCATCCTGTCGCCGTACGGCGACGTCACGAGTGAGAGAGGTTCCGCCCTCGGTCACGCGGTCGCGGCCGCCGGCGGGGCTCCCCCCTCGAACTCACCGACACAAACCGCTACTCGACCTCACCGTGACACGAAGAGGGAGGTCCGATCGTGGTACGGGTCGAGCCGCCCCGCTCACGAACCCCGGAACGGCGATCACGCTTCCGTGAACCAGCACGGCGACGGCGGTGCCGGCGAACCTCACACTCCATCACACTCGGGGCCTGCCCTCAGTGCGGGGGGACGAACATGATCAAGCGTATCCTTCGCGAAAAAGCAGGTTATTTCTCTGTCAAGGGCGGCGAGGGCGCTGGAGGAAAGGCCGGTCCCGCGCTATGGAGCCCCCGGGTAGGTGCGGGGAGCCGCCCGGTCGGTGACCCGCTTGAGCTCGAAGAACGCCTCCTCGGTGGCGAGCACCTTGAACGCGTCCCAGAGCCGCCCGGCCCGCTCGCCGGTCGGGATCTCGCTGACAACGGGGCCGAACTGACCGGCGTGCCCGTTCACCGAGATGGTCGGGACGCCGATCAGCGCCTGGCTCCGCTCCCCCGCCGGCACCAGGGCGTGCGAGGCGTGGATCGCCTCGTCCCAGGTGTCGTCGCTCCGCGCCGCGAGCAGTTCGGGGGGCAGCCCGGCGTCGGCCAGCGCGGCGGCGATCACCGGCTCCAGCGACTCCATCGCGGCCCGCCGGCTCGCGAGACCACCGTCGGGCGTCGTGTCGCGGGCGCGCCGGAACAGGCCGTCCTCGCCGTGGTAGCGGGTGCCGAGCGCGGTGTAGAGCTCGCCGACGGCGGCGTCCCCGGCCGCCGCGCGTGCCGCCGCGAACACCCGGATGGTGCCCCGGCCGAGCTCGACGATCTCGCGGTACTCCTCGGGCATGTCCTGCTTCTCGTTGAGCACCGCCAGGCTCATCTCCCGCCAGTTGATCCTGATGGGACGCACCTCGCGCACCTCCAGAATCCAGCGGGAGGTGATCCAGGCCCAGGGGCAGCCGGGATCGAACCAGAAGTCGACCAGATCCTCACTCATCGTAATCCTCTTTTCCGTGGAAGTTCCTCACAGCATCGGACCTCAAGCACACTGAAGGTCAAGTTCGCCGACCGCACCGGAGCCGGGGCACGAGCCGCGGCCACCGGCGTTCCCTGGGGCCGGACGCCGGGATCCCGCCCGTCCCGTGCCACCGATCTGCCCGGGGGTGAGCCCGCCGCAGCGGATCAGCCGTGGCCACCGACTCGCCACGACGCGGCCCGCCCGGGGTACGGGGCTAACCGGCCGACGCGGCGCGCCGGGCGGCGGGGGTGATCGCCGCCACCAGACGCGGTGCGAGGGCCGCCGCCTGGGCGCGGATCTCCGGGATCGCCGTCGTCTCGTACAGGCTTCCGCGCAGCAGGGGGCCGAGCGTGAAAATCCTGTCGTCCGCTTCTCCCGACGCGTCCAGGACCGCACCGCCGGGATCGGCGTCCAACCCGAGCCGCAGCCGGTCCGGCCGGACCACGCCGTCGGCGACGAGTCGGGCGAGGAGGGGGTCGCGGGCGATGTCGGTGCCGGGCCCGGTGGCGTTGACCAGCCAGCCGACGTCGAGTTCGCGGACGGCGCCGTCGGTGCTCACCTGGGCGCGCAGCCCGCGAGGGCCGGCGGTGGCCCGGAGCAGCCGGCCGCGGAGCAGATGAAGGCGGCCGTCGGCTCTGAGGTCGGCGATCCTGGCGGCCGTGGGGGGAGGGATCCGGTGGCGGTGAACCTCCCAGTGGCGGGCGGCCAGGCCCAGGAACCGCCGCTGGTCGTCCGGGGTGAGCCGGGCCCACAGTCTCTGGGCCTGTGGCCGCAGGCCGTCGACCACGCCGTACCAGTCGCCCCCGTTGTCCCGTACGGCCAGACGCACGGCGCGGAGCAGGTCGCCGATCCCCAGTGGCCCGTCCGGGATCGGTGTCGGGACCGGTGGCGGCACGGGCCGGGGGTGCGGGCGCGGCAGCAGCGCGTGCCGCGACACCGCGTGGACCACGGTCTCCGGGTGCGCCCGGGTCACGCTGACCGCCACGTCCACCATGGTCAGCCCGGTCCCCAGCACGAGCACCGGCGCGCCGTCGCGGATCTCCGAGAGCGCGTCCGGCGCCCACGGGTCGGCGACGTAGCCGGGGCTTTTCTCGTCCACGATCGGCGGCCTGGCGGACTGCGCGCGGTTGCCCAGGGCGAGCACGACGGCCTCGGCGTCGATCCCGCCGCCGCCCGACAGGTGGACCCGCACCCCCCGGTCCCTGGTCAGGGCGCTCACCGTGCCCTTCACCCTGCGCACCACACGGACGGGCCACTCCTCTGCGTCGGCCAGCAGGTCGCGAAGGTAGCGCCCGTACGTCTGTCTGGGCAGGTAGTCGGATTCGGAGACGTCCAGCCCGTCGTCGAGGGCCCAGCGCAGGAAGTGGCCGGGGTCGTCGTCCAGCCCGCTCATCTTGTTCGCGCAGGCGTTGAGGAGGTGGTGCGGATCGGTGGTCGAGTACGCCTGTCCCAGCGCGTGCCGCCCGTACCGGTCGATCAGCACGACCTCCAGCGGCGTGTTCCGTGCCCGCGCCTCGCGGAGCAGGTGGACGGCCGCCAGCGTGCCGCTCGCGCCGCCGCCCACGACGGCGACCGATGGGTAACCTGACACGCGATCCAGCATAACCCACTATCCCTACAGGGTATACGGGATAGCGAGAACACGGGCCACCCCATTCGCGGTCTTGACGCTTTCGGCGGCGAGCACCCCCTCCGGGGGCATCGCCCCTCCCACCTCGACGGGAGGGGGAGCGCGCACGGATGACAGAAAACTACTTTTGGGGCATTGAAAATGAAGGAAATCATCATTGATGGGTAGCCTGCCTTCAGACACCTTCCTCCGCCCACACGACGCCTACCTCGATCAAGGTGACCGCATGCCCCATCGCAGCCCCGACCTGGCCCGGCTGGCCATGACCGTCCTCCAGCCCGGGTTCGACGGCACCGAGCCACCCGGGTGGCTGCTGCGCGCGCTCGGCGAGGAGGGCCTCGGCGGGACCGTGCTGTTCGCCCGCAACCTCACCGGCCTCGGCCACACCGCCGATCTGGTCGCCCGGCTGCGCGCGGAGAACCCCGCCGCGGTGATCGCGGTGGACGAGGAGGGCGGGTCCGTCACCCGTCTGCAGGCCGCGCGGGGCAGCTCGTGGCCGGGCAACCGGGCACTGGGCGTGGGCGACGACGTCGAGGCGACCCGGCTCGTCGCCCAGGAGATCGGCCGCCTCCTCGCCGGCGCCGACATCACCCTCGACTACGCCCCGGTGGCGGACGTCAACGCCAACCCGGTCAACCCGGTGATCGGCGTCCGCTCCTTCGGCGCCGACGCGGAGCTGGTCTCCCGGCACACCGCGGCCTGGATCTCCGGACTCCAGGGGACCGGGGTCGCCGCCTGCGCCAAGCACTTCCCCGGCCACGGCGACACCCACACCGACTCCCACCACGCCCTGCCGACCCTGCACGCCTCCGCGCGCCTCCTCGCCGAGCGCGATCTGCCGCCCTTCCGCACCGCGGTGGCCACGGGGGTGCGGGCCGTCATGTGCGGGCACCTGCTGATCCCCGCCCTCGACCCGGAGAATCCCGCGACGCTGAGCCGGAGGATCGTCACCGGCCTGCTCCGCGAGGAGCTGGGATTCACCGGCATGATCGTCACCGACGCCATCGAGATGCGCGCCGTCGCGGCCCTCCATCCGCCGGGGGAGATCGCGGTCCGCGCCCTGGCGGCCGGGGCCGACGCGATCTGCGCGGGCATCTCCTCCCCCGGGGGCGAGAACGTCCACGAGTTGCGCGACGCCATCGTGGACGCCGTACAAGAGGGCAGGCTCGGCGAGGACCGGCTGGCCGAGGCCGCCTCCCGCGTCCTCGCCCTGTCCGGCTGGTACGCCTCGGACGCCGCCGCGCGGGCGCGGGCGGCGGGGATCGCCGCCAGGGACGCGGGGGACGAGGGCGAGGAGCTCGGCCTGCGGACCGCTCGGTCGGCCATCCGCGTGACCTCCACGGCCGCTCCGGCCGTGCTCTCCGGACCGCCGTTGGTCGTCGACATCGCCCCCCGGCTGAGCGAGGCGGTCGAGCCGGGCACGCTCACCGGTCTCATCGGCGCCTTCTCCGAGGTGCTTCCCGGCACCGTCGGCCACGTCGTCACCGTGGAGGCGCCCGAGCTGCCCGACCTGGGTGACGAGAGCCGCCCGCTGGTGATGGTGGTGCACGACGCCGGGCGCCACCCCTGGGTCGGCGAGCTGCTGGCGCGGGCCGTCGCGCTGCGCCCCGACACCGTGGTGATCGAGACCGGGATGCCCGGCACCCCCACAGGGGCCGTGTACGTGACCACGAACGGCATCTCCCGGGCTTCGGCCCGCGCCGTGGCCCGCTGGTTGACCGGTGACCAATAGGCTGATTTATGACATGAAAGGCGCTTAATGAACGTCCTCGACGGCCCCACCCCCGTGAACCTGGTGGCCACGGTGAGGGCCGTCCTCCCCTCCCTCACCCCCGCCGCCCAGTCCATCGCCCGTCTCATCCTCGACGACCCCGGCGTCGTGGCCCGCAGCACCATCACCGAGTTCAGCGCGGCCTCCGGCACGAGCGAGGCCACGATCGTGCGCACCGCGAGGGCCCTTGGCTTCGCCGGATACTCGCAGCTGCGCTTCGCCCTGGCCGCGGCGGTGGCCAGGAACGAGCCGGAACGGCTGGTTCCCGGCGACCTCGGCCCCGACGACCCGCTGACCGACGTGATCGCGAAGGTGGCGAGGGCCGAGTCGGAGGCGCTGGCCGACACCGCGGCCCAGCTCAACCCCGACCGGCTGGGCCTGGTGGTGGAGGCGATGGCCGGAGCCCGCAGGGTCGACGTCTACGGGGTCGGCGCCTCCGGGCTCGTCGCGGTCGACATGGCGCAGAAGCTGATGCGGATCGGCCTGCCGGGTCACGCCTACACCGACGCGCACCTCGCGCTGACCAGCGCGGCACTGGTACGAGGTGAGGACGTCGTGGTGGCGGTGAGCTGCACCGGCGAGACCCCGGACGTGCTCGCGCCCGTGCGCGTCGCGCGGCGGGCGGGCGCCACCACGGTGGCGATCACCAACAACCCGCGCTCCTCCCTGGCCGAGCTCGCCGACCATGTCCTGGTCTCGGCGGGCCGGGAGACCGCCTTCCGGCCGGGCGCCCTGGCCAGCCGGATCAGCCAGCTCCTGATCGTCGACTGCATCTTCGTCGGCGTCGCCCAGCGCACCTTCGAGACCTCCGACGCGGCCCTGAGGGCGACCAGGGATGCCATCGACGGCTTCAGGACCGACTACCGCCGCAGGAGCAGGTCCGGCTCAGGACAGGCGCAGGGCCTCGGCGGCGACGGCGTGGCGTAGGTCGCGGATGCCCGCGCGGCCACGCAGGGGGTGGACGTTGTTGGTCAGCAGGACGACGGTGAGGGCGCGTTCGGGATCGACGACGAGCGAGGTGCCGGTGAAGCCCGAGTGGCCGTAGGCGTCGGCCAGCGGGCCGACGATCGCGGGATCACCGATCCGCACGCCCAGGCCGTGGCGGAAGCCCGCGTCCCTCACGCCGTGGTCGCGGGTGAGCTCCGCGACCGCGCCGGGCCCCAGGACCGGCGCTCCCCCGGTGCGCAACGCCTCGGCGAAGCGCAGGAGGTCGTCGGCGGTGGAGAAGATCCCGGCGTGCCCGGCGACCCCGCCCAGGCCGTGCGCGGTCTCGTCGTGGACCTCGCCGCGCACGCATCCGGGCCCCGGGCGCTCGGGTTTGTGCTCGGTGGCGACGATCCTGGGCAGCAGGGACGCGGCGGGACGGTATCCGGTGTCGGGCAGGCCCAGCGGATCGATGACCCGGACGCGGACGAGCTCGTCCAGACAGGCCCGGCCGGCGATCTCCGCCACCCTGCCCGCCGTGATCAGACCGACGTCCGAATAGAGGTAGCGCTCACCCACGGGACCGATCGGCGGCGTCGAGAGGATCCTCTCCATCCGCGCGGCGCGGACCTGCTCGCCGTCGCCGGGAATCTCCTCGTGGGCTCTGCGTCCCGGCGGCAGTCCCGCCGTGTGGGTGAGCAGGTGCCGCAGGGTGACCTCGGGCGCTCCGCCGTAACAGGCGGGCAGCCGGTCCGCGACGGGATCGTCCAGGCCGAGCAGTCCGTCCTCGGCCAGCGACAGGATGACGGCCGTGGTGAAGAGCTTGGTGATCGAGGCGAGGTCGAAGACCGCGTCGCGGAGGGCGGGTGGCCGGTCCTCGGCGAGCTCCTCCGAGGCCGACGAGTAGCGCACGGCCTCCCCCACCGCGGCGGCGGCCACCGTGACACCGCCCACGGCGATCGCGGCCACCGCCGCCGAACAGACGCGCGGCACGGCCGCCCCGAGGATCCCGGCGAGCCGGGCACCCTCGTCACGCTCGGACATCGTTCCCGCCTCCGGTCCCCGGGCCCGGTTCCGGCTCCGCGTCGGAAACCGGCTCCGCGCCCGGCGTCGCTCTCACGTCCGGCGCCGGCTTCCCTTCCGCCGGAGGTTCAGGCGCCCCTGGCCCGTCCCGCCTCCAGCGCCGCCTCGAGATGGTCACCGTGCCGCTCCAGCAGGACCCGGGCACCGTCGGCGTCGAGGCCGTGCTCGATCATGAGTACCGCGACCTTCACGTGCCATCCGGCGGCCTCCAGCGCGGAGCGGGCGGCCGACGGTGCCGCCCCGGTGATGTCACTCACCATTCTGGCCGCCCGGTCGGCCAGCTTGGAGTTCATCGCCGACACCTCGATCATCGTGTTGCCGTAGGTACGGCCCAGCCTGACCATCGCGATCGTGGAGATCATGTTGAGGACCAGTTTCTGCGCGGTCCCCGCCTTGAGCCTGGTGGAGCCGGTCACCACCTCCGGGCCGACGATCACCTCGATGGGGTGCCGCGCGGCCGCCGACAGCGGGGTCGCGACGTTGCACGACAGGGCCACGGTCAGGGCTCCACGGCGGCTCGCCTCGGCCAGCGCGCCGAGCACGAAGGGCGCGCGACCGCTCGCGGAGACGCCCACCACCGCGTCGAGCGCGCCCACTCCCCGTTCCGCCAGGGCCGCCGCTCCCCCGTCCCGGTCGTCCTCCGCGCCCTCGACCGAACGCGTCAGCGCGGGAGTGCCGCCCGCGATGACACCCTGGACGAGCTCGGGGTCGGTACCGAAGGTCGGCGGGCATTCCGAGGCGTCCAGCACGGCCAGCCGGCCCGACGTTCCCGCGCCCACGTAGAACAGGCGGCCACCCGACCTCATCCTGGCCACGACCGCGTCCACCGCGGCCGAGATCTCCGGAACCGCCTCGGCGACCGCCGCGGGCACCGCGGTGTCCGCGGCGTTCATCAGCCTGGCCACCTGCTCGGTGGGGAGCAGGTCGATCCGGCTGTAGCGCGGATCGCTCTGCTCGGTGGAAAGCGTGGACAGCGTGGCTACTTGATCACTCATGACATCCCATGTCGTTAGTTGTCCTGTCTCACTGCCGTCAACCAGATGATCATCTGGCAGCGAGGAAGTTACGGCCGCGTACCCGGCAGGAACCCGTACATCGGGTCACCCCGGTGTGCCGAGACCCTCATGACAGCCCACGGCGATAGAGCCAGAAGACCCGCTCGGCGTGCGCGCCGACCGTCCTGGCGTAGAAGCGCAGCGGCCCCACCCAGCCGATCTGGGCACTCGACATGCCCGCGGCCCGCTGCTCGGCGAGACAGCGGCGTACGAGCACGCGACCGACCCCCAGGCCCCGCGCGGCCGGCGCGGTGCCCATCGGGCCGAACCAGGAGGGCCGCGCGCCCCACGCGGCGAAGCCGAGGATCTCGCCGTCCCTGACGGCGTAGTGGCAGCCGGTGGCCTGCTCCGCCTCCCAGGCCCAGTTCGCGTTCCACTGCTCCTCGACGAAGGCCGACACGGCGGCGCGGTCCCCGGGGGCGACGGCGTGCACGGTGACCCCCAAGGCCGCCAGCCGCCCGAGGTCGGCGTCGACGGACAGGTCGCCGGTGAGGTCGGCGGTCATGTTCCAGGCGACGTTGTGGCGCTCGTAGCCGAGGCTCTCGGCCAGGCAGGCCGCCGCGGTGTAGCGAACGTCGATGCCCGGCCAGGCGTAGCAGGGCGGGTTACCGGCGAAGCGCGCCTCGGTCGCCCCCCGGCCGCGCAGCCAGTCCTCGGCCGCGGTGACCAGCGCCCGGCCCAGGCCCGCTCCCCGAGCCTCGGGACGTACGGCGAGCAGGTCGAGATGGCCCGCCCACGGGTCACGCGCCGACATCGAGGCGAACACCACACCGTCCAGACCGCGCGTCACCAGCGCCGTCCAGGAGCGGTGCGCGGGCGGCGCGGCGAGACGGGCGACCAGGCTCGCGGCCTCCCCCGCGTCATGGGTGAGAGCGGCCCCGGCGATCTCCGCGAGCGCCTCCGCGTCGGCCGCGACGGCCTGCCTGATCCCGGACAGCTCGCGGGTTCCGGACAGCTCGCCGATCTCGGACGCCGCACGGGTTCCGGACGAATCGCGGATTTCCGGCGTTTCCGGGCTCCTCGACGTCTCAGCGGCCCCCGGCGCCTCGCCCGCACTCCGCGACCCCGCCCCGGGTCTCTTTCTCAGCGGGGTCACGGGTGACCGACCGGCATCGCGACGACGTTGCGTGGAGCGGGGTGGAAGCAGGCGTGCTCCTGGGGCGTACCGCCGCCGTGGCCGAGCAGCGGGTGCTCGGACTCGCAGCGGCCGGTACGGAACGGGCAGCGCCGGGCGAACAGGCAGCCTTCGTCGAGGCGGCTCTCGTCGAGCGCCCCGGTCGGCGTCACCGGCTCCTCGCCCGGCCGCTCCAGGCCGTGCAGCACGGGGATCGCCGACAGCAACGACTGGGTGTACGGGTGCACCGGAGCGGAGATGATCGTCTCGACGTGGCCGCGCTCGACGACCTGCCCCCGGTAGATGACGTACAGCTCGCCGTCGTCGCCGATGTAGCGCGCGGTCGCCACGTCGTGGGTGATGAACAGCACGCTCACCCCGAGGCGCTCGCGAAGGTCCTTGAGCAGGGCGAGGATGCCCAGCCGCAGCGATACGTCGATCATGGAGACGGCCTCGTCGGCGACGAGCATCTCGGGGTCGACGGTGAGGGCGCGGGCGATGACGACCCGCTGGCGCATCCCGCCGGAGAGCTGGTGGGGGTAGCGCGGCAGCACGTAGCCGGGGTCGAGGCCGACCAGTTCCAGCAGTTCCTGGGCACGTCCGTCCGCCC
This sequence comes from Streptosporangium sp. NPDC000509, assembly GCF_042898365.1. NCBI lineage: Bacteria > Bacillati > Actinomycetota > Actinomycetes > Streptosporangiales > Streptosporangiaceae > Streptosporangium > Streptosporangium sp. NPDC000509. Next base: position 159,834 of record NZ_JBIAYX010000021.1, read on the forward strand.
ACGAGCGTGATCGGCCGGTCTGCGCGGCTCGCAGTGCCAGCGGCGCGTCCAGCGTCTGGTGCACCGTGCGGGTCGGGTTGAGCGCCGAGTACGGGTCCTGGTGGATGAGCTGGATCCTGCGGAAGTGGGGCTGGCGCTGCCTCGGACGCAGCGACGACATGGGCGTGCCGTCGATGACGATCTCTCCGGAGTCGTAGCTCTCCAGCCCGGCGATGATCCGCCCCAGCGTGGTCTTGCCGCAGCCCGACTCCCCGATGAACGACACCGCCCCGCCCTTGGGGATGGCGAAGTCGACGCCGCGCAGCGCCTTCACCTCCCGGCCGGCGAGTATGCCGCCCCGCTGCTTGAAGGTCTTCGTGACTCCCTGTCCAGTGATCACGCTTTCTCCCTCGGTCCGTGTGTCCCGGCGGGCCTTCCGGTCCCCCGCGAAACCGCGTCCCGGTCCTCGTGGGCGTTCCCGTTCGTGTTCGCGGCCCCGTTCCCGTTCTCCGTCCCGTTCGCGGCGCACGCGATGTTCCCGGCGCCGCCGTCCGTCCCGTTCGTGGCGCGCGCGGCGTTCGCGTCCTCGTCCGCGTGGCGGGCGGCGACGGCGTGGCAGGCCACGATCCACTCGCCGCGCGTGACGGCGGGCGGCTCCTCGGTCTCGCAGACGTCCATGCGCAGCTCACAACGTTCCCTGAAGACGCATCCCCTCGACGGGACGGTCCCAAGCGTCGGCGGACGGCCGGGCAGTGCCCTCGCCTCCCCGATGTCGCCGACCAGACGCGGGATGGCCCGGATCAGGCCCTGGGTGTAGGGGTGGCGGGGTGCGCCGAGCACCTCGGTGGTCGGTCCCTGCTCCACCACGCGCCCGCCGTACATGACGGCCAGCCGGTCGGCGACCTCGGCCACCACGCCGAGGTCGTGGGTGATGACGAGCGTGGTGAGCCCGCGCTCCTCGTGGACCTCCCTGATGATCCGCAGGATCGTGGCCTGGCTGATCATGTCGAGCGCGGTCGTGGGCTCGTCCAGCACGACGAGATGGGCGTTGAGCACCAGCGCGAACATGATGCCGACCCGCTGGCGCATCCCGCCGGACAGCTCGTGCTGGTGGGAGTCGAGCACGCGCGCGCCGTCCAGGCCCATCCTGCCGAGCAGGTCCTTGGCGTCCCTGACCAGTTCCCTCAGATCCTGGATGTCGTGCGAACGCCCCAGGTCGAGGAGTTGCTTGCCGACCGTCTTGAGCGGGTTGAGGGAGTTCTGCGCCGCCTGGAAGACGTACCCGATGTGCCGTCCCCGCGCCCGGCGCAGATCGTCGCCCCGCAACTCCACGACGTCGCCGAGCCCGTCGATCTCCACGCGGCCCGAGCGGATCCTGCCGGGAGGCTGGACCGCGTTCAGCAGCGACAGCGCCAGGGTGGACTTGCCCGACCCCGACTCGCCGACCACCCCGGTGATCGTCCCCGGCACCAGCTCAAGGTCGATCCCCGACACGGCGGGCAGTTCTCCCGCCGACGTCCGGTAGACGACGGACAGGTCGTCGACGCGCACTCCGGGCGGGCCGCTCCTTCCCGCCTCGCGGGAGTTCGCCGCGCCCTGGGCGCTCGCGGTGCTCTCGGCACCCTCCGGGTTCCGGGCACCCCGGGTGCGCCGGGCGCTCAGGGTTCTCACGGCGGCGGCCAGCCGCTCGCCCGGTGTCACGGACACCTTCTCCGAACGTGCGAACATCTGTTCAGTCCTCCCGCAACCGGGGGTTGAAGATCTCGTCCATGGCGTCGACGACGAGGACGATGCCCAGGGTGAGCAGCAGGATCGCCAGCAGCGGCGCCAGCATGTACGGCAGCGCGGTGGTCGTCGTCAGCGCGCCGCCGCCGAACACGGCGAGGTTGAGCATCACGCCCCAGTTGTTGGCGTCGAACGGCAGGACCCCCAGGAAGAACAGGCCCACCTGCGCGTACACCGCGCCGGTCACCGCGATGAGCATGTTCATCGCGATGAAGGGAGCCATGCTGGGCAGCAGTTCCCTGCCGACGATGTGCCTGCCGGACAGGCCGAGCCCTCTGGCCGCCTCGATGAAGCCGCGCTCGCGCAGTGAGAGGGTCTGCGCCCGTACGGCGCGCGCCACACCGCCCCAGCCGAGGAGCCCGAGCACCAGGCCCATCTCGAGCGCGCTGGTGAACTTCCAGACGGTCGACAGGACGAGCAGCAGCGGCAGGGCGGGAATGGTGAGCTTCATGTCGGTGATCCGCATGAGCACGGCGTCCCAGCGCCCGCGCCGGAACCCCGCGAAGAGCCCGACGGCGGTGCCGACGGCCACCGTGATCACGGCGGTGACCAGCGCGGTCAGCAGGACGTACCGGGCGCCGGTGACCACCAGGGCGAGCACATCCGTGCCCTCGAAGTCGGTGCCGAAGGGGTGCGCGAGGCTCGGCGCGGCGTAGAGCGCGTTGTCGTCGCGCGGCAGCCGCGCGGGGTAGAGCAGCGGCCCGAAGATCCCCATGAACGCGAACATGGCCAGGATCGCCACGCCCACGATCCGGCTGGGCTTGCGTTTCAGGACCCGCCAGACGCCGCGCCGGAAGTTGCGCCGCAGCGTCGCGCGGGTGCCGGCGATCCCCGGAGTCCCCGGGGTGCCGGGGGCGCCACCCGTGATGACCGGTGCCGTCACGCGATCACCCCCGCGGTGCGGGTGTACGGGCTCGTGAGATCCGCCGCCCGCGTGCCGGAAAGGCGGTTTCCCACGGCTCCCCTGATTCGTCCGGTCATGACGCCTCCTGTCCGGAACGGACCCGTGGGTCGATGGCGGTGTAGAGCATGTCGGCGATGATGTTCGCGATGACGATCGCCACGGTGATCAGCAGGAAGGCCCCGCCCATCAGCGCGTAGTCGCGGTCGGTGATGCTGTTGAGCAGCAACAGGCCGAGCCCCGGGTAGGTGAAGATCCGCTCGATGAAGATCGCGCCGCCGAAGAGCAGCCCCAGCGAGAGCGCGAGGATGGTGAACAGCGGCAGGATCGCGTTGCGCGCCACGTAGCGGAAGATGACGCCGCGCTTCATGCCGCGCAGCTCGGCGGCGAGGATGAAGTCGTCGCCCAGCACGGTGACCACGCTCGACTTCATCGCCAGGATCCAGCCCCCGTATCCGGCCAGCGCGTAGGTGAGGATCGGCAGCGTGGCGTACTGGATCAGCGAGCCGATGTAGGGGGCGTTGAGGCCGGGTTCGAGCGTGACGTCCGCCGTGCCGCTCGCGGGGAAGATCGGCAGCAGCGTCGTGAAGACCGCGCTCAGCAGCAGCGCGAGGACGTACTGCGGCAGGCCGTGCAGCAGCGAGCCCGAGACGGCCAGGATGTCCCCCAGCTTGCTCGACCGCTTGATCGCCGCGTAGACGCCCAGGATGATGCCGACCGCGAAGCTGAGCAGGGTTCCGATGAGCACCGGCAGGATCGTCCACGTCGCCGCCGAGGCGAGCAGGGTGGTCACCTCCGCGCCGGGAACGCTCAGCGACTGGCCGAGGTCGAGGTGGAGCAGACCTCTCATGTAGTCGACGTACTGCTCCCACATCGTGCCCTTCGGCATGAACCCGTACAGCACCGCGACGGCGCGTTCGGCCTGTTCCGGCGACATGCCCTGCTCGACCAGCTTCTCGTAGCGGGCCTGCATGGGGTCTCCGGGGATGTTCCTGATGATCACGAAGCTGATCGTGGTGACCACCAGGATCATGGCGAGCCCGCGGACGAGGTGGCCCGCGAGGCGGCGTGCGATGACCGTCATATCTGGCTCCTCCTCTTGATCATGCCCAGCTGGAGCCAGACCCCGGAGGTGAGGCGCAGCGCGTCGCTGTCGTCGCCGGGGAATCCGGTGAAGCGGGTGGTGTTGACGACCTGGGTGTTGACGTAGTCCCACAGCTGGATCACCGGGAGGTCCTGGTTGGCGGTCCTGGCGAGGGTCGAGACGATCCCCCGCTGCTCCGCCTCCGGCACCGAGTTCAGCTTCACCGCCAGCTCGCCGGGATTGACCCTGCCCACGCCCTTGACGTCGATGATCTCGGCGCCGCCCATCCAGTTGCCCTCCGTGCCGGGGGCGACGTGCTTGAGCCTGCCGCCGAAGAGCTGCCAGCCGTTCTGCGCGCCGTACAGGCGCTGGAAGATGTTGTACGGGGCCGGGCCGAGCGCCACCAGCCAGAAGCCGAGGTCGTACTTCCCTGCCGCCATCTCCTCCAGGTAGAGCGGGTAGTCGGCGGTGGTGACGACCTCCGCGTCGATCCCGGCGTCGTTGAGCTGGCTGGTGACGGCCTTGGCGCCCGCCAGCCAGTCGGAGAAGGAGGCGGGCACGTTGATGGTCATCTTCCAGGGGCTGCCGTCGGGCATCGTCCACCTGCCGTCGATCTTTCTCATCCCCGCGGCCCGCAGCTCGCTCTCGGCCCTGGCGGGGTCGTGCCGGTAGGGGTCCAGGGCGGCGAGGCCGTCGCCCAGCCACGCCTTCGCGGCCTCCTCGTGCAGGCCGGAGGTGGTGGCCGAGGCGGCCCCACCCTCGGGGGAGGCGACCTTGGTGACCTGCGCGCGGTCGATCAGGTACGCCAGTGCCCGGCGTACGTGCACGTTGTCGTAGGGCTTCCTGGACTGGTTGAACGCGAGCCCCATGCTGACCGGCGAGTATCCCCTCACGATGGTGTTTCCCGGGGTCTCGGTGATCCGCCGCATCACCCCCGCGGGGACCGCGGTGAACGGGGCGTTGTCCAGCCTGCCGGAGACCAGGTAGTTCCAGACCTGCTCGTTGCCGGTGTAGTTGAGGATGCGCACCTGGTCGGCGGCGACGTTGGCCGCGTTGTAGAAGTTCTCGTTCTTGACCAGCAGCGCCTCGCCCGGGTTGACGCGCTTCAGCACGAACGGCCCGGCCGAGACGTCCCTGGGCGGGGCGAAGGAGATCACCTTGTCCGCGAGGCTGGTGATCCCCGCCCGTGCCACCTCCGCGCCGGGGGCGTCACTCTGCGCGAGCTTCAGCTTCTGCCAGAAGTCGGCGGGCAGCACGCCACGCCAGACGTGCTCCGGGACGATGACGGTCTCCATGACGCTGCGGACGAAGGAGGAACTCGGGTTCTTCGCCGCCTGGGTGATCTTGATGGTCCGATCGTCCAGAATCTTGATGTCGGAGGCCGTACCGGCCGCGGAGGGGTCGAGGGCGTAGGCGGTGCCACCCTGGGTGTAGGCCACGCCGATGGAGAACCTCACGTCCTCCGCGGTGATCGGCTCGCCGTCGGACCACTTGCCGTCCGGGCGGAGCTTGAGGGTGATCGAGGACTGGTCGGGGGCGACCTGCCAGCTCTGCGCGACCCCCGGGTAGAACCGGTTCGGGTCGGTCAGGTGATTCTTGGTCCACCCGAGCCACTCGGCGTTGAATCCCCGGAAGGCGTTGCCCTTGGGGTTGTACGGGTTGACCGGCGCGTTCGCGTCGATGCCCGGCTTCAGCGCGTCGATCGTGGTGAAGACGTCACCGTCGGAGCCGGCGGAGCTGTCCGCGTTGCCGCCGCACGCCGCGGTGGCGGCTGCGAGGCAGAGGGAGACCGCTACCGCTGCTAGTCGCTTCATGAACGCTCCGTTGGGTGTTCTTCGAGGTCAGGGCACTGATACCGAGGTGTGGCGTTGTCCGGACAATACGTTCACCCTGCCGTCAACGTCAATTATCTCCACTCTTGTGATGCTCTCTGTAGCTTTCCTTCACCGGCCGCCCACCGGGGTTTCACCCACGCGCCGATCATCGTCGGCCCCGTGTGGAGCGGACGATCCGGTCCGCACGGAGAAGATCCGGTCCGCGCGCGGGGAGGTGGACGATCTCACCGGGGTGTGAGGCCGCCCAGCGGCCCCGGACCCGGCCCCGTCCGCAAGGCACGAAGGACACGGAAGGCCGCGAGAGGCAAGAGCGGGCTGAAAGTTACACCCTCCCGGCGAGAATCGCGCAGGTCAGGACCCCGCGGACGCGGACGGCTTCCCGCCCCCGCCCGGGACATCTAGCATCGGCCCGCAGCCGGGCGAGACCGAGGCGGGAGCGGAAGATGCGAAGAACGGCACGCGGAGGCGGCACGATTCTCACGGTTCTGGCGACCGCGATGGCCGCGGTCGTGACCCTGGGACTCCTGCTCGCGGGCACCGCGGTCCCCGCGCAGGCGGCGGCCACCAGGATCATGGCACTCGGAGACTCCATCACCGGCTCCCCCGGATGCTGGCGCGCCCTGCTGTGGAACCGCCTCGTGAACGCGGGGCACACCGGCATCGACTTCGTCGGCACCCTGCCGCCCCAGGGCTGCGGCGTCGCGCACGACGGGGACAACGAGGGACACGGCGGGGCGCTGGTCACCAACGTCGCCGACCAGAACCAGCTTCCCGGCTGGCTCTCGGCGACCAGGCCCGACATCGTGATGATGCACTTCGGCACCAACGACGTCTGGAGTAACCGTCCGACCGCCACCATCCTGTCCGCGTACGGCAAGCTGGTGGACCAGATGCGGGCGAGCAACCCCGACACGAAGGTCCTCGTCGCCCAGATCATCCCCATGAACCCCGGCACGTGCGGTGAGTGCGCACAGCGGGTCTCCGCGCTCAACGCGGCGATTCCCGGATGGGCCGCGAGCAAGACCACCGCGCGGTCACCGGTGATCGTGGTCGACCAGTGGACGGGCTTCACCACCGGGTACGACACCTACGACGGGGTGCACCCCAACGCGTCGGGCGACCAGAAGATCGCCGACCGGTGGTTCCCCGCGCTGACCGCCCTGCTCGGCTCCGGGCCGACCACCACCCCCACCCCGACGATCACTCCGACGCCGACCGTCACTCCCACGGCGGGCCGTGGTTGCACCGCCGTCTACCAGACGACCAACCAGTGGTCGGGCGGCTTCCAGGGCGAGGTGACCGTCAAGAACACCGGCCTGGTGGCCATCACCGGCTGGACGGCGAACTGGACGTTCACCGGGCGGCAGATCAACCAGGCGTGGAACGCGACCGTGACCCAGTCGGGAGTCGCCGTCTCGGCGCGGAACGCCACCTGGAACGGCTCCCTGGCACCCGGCGCGACCACGGTCTTCGGCTTCCTCGCCTCGGGGCCGGGCTCCCCTGTCCCCGAGGTGTCCTGTACGGCCGACTGACCCGCGGGGCCCCGCGCCGGAGTCCCCTCGATCCGGCTCCGGCGCGAAGGGCCGTGCGGGACGCCGACCGGCGTGAACACGAGCGGGCCCCCGGCCATTTGAGGCCCGGGGGCCCGCTCGTGTTCACGCCTTACGCGTCCCGGCCCTGGCTCAGGGCGCCGGGAAGCCTCTCCAGCAGGCTCTTCAGATCGTCGGCGTGCTCCTCTTCCTGCGCGAGCAGGTCCTCGAAGACGCGCCTGGTCGTCACGTCGTCGTTGCCGAGCCAGTTGACGATCTCCGTGTAGGAGGCGATCGCGATCCGCTCCGCGACCAGGTCCTCCTTGACCATCTCGATCAGGTCGAGGCTGTCGTCGTACTCGGCGTGCGAGCGCGCCGCCAGCGTCTCGGGGTTGAAGTCCGGCTCGCCACCGAGCTGGACGATGCGCTGGGCGAGACGGTCGGCGTGCTCCTGCTCCTCGGCGGCGTGCTCCAGGAACTCCGCGGCCACCACCCCGGCGTGGATGCCCGAGGCGGTGTAGTAGTGCCGCTTGTAGCGGAGCACGCAGACCAGCTCGGTCGCCAGGGCCTCGTTGCACACCTGGATCACCCGGGGCAGGTCCGCGCCGTAGGCCGACGTGATGGGACCCTTGTCGATCTCCTGACGCGCCCGCGCCCGGAGCTCCTTGATATCTGTGAGGAATTCAGCCATGAGCCTGCCCTACCCAGAATCGGCGGGTTATCCGGCACCGTTTGTTCGCGGTGTCGCTTTCTGGGTAGCCGCCCGCTCGACATGGGAACAGCGACGAAGGTCCCGCAGACGCGGACCATGAACGGTGAAGAGCTCTCGGCCGACCACGCCTGGGCCGCCCTGCGCGAATACGGCCGCTGGCATCTGGTCCGCGACTCCTTCAGCAGGTTCAGATACGGCGAGGGCATGACCAACGCCAGGGCCCTGGCGTTCCAGGTCTGCCTGTCGATCATCCCCGGTGCGATCGCGCTGGTCGGGCTGAGCTCGGTGATCAACCAGGAGCATCTCGGCGAGGTGCTGGAGCTGGTCCTGAGCAAGCTCGCGCCGGGGGCGGGGGTGGAGGCGGTCAAGGACGTGCTCTCCGACAGCCACCGGCAGGCGGGCCGTACCGGGGGTGTCATCGCGCTCTGGCTCGGCCTGGCCACCGCCGTGTCCTCACTGACCAGCGCCATGGCCCAGGTGGAGCGGGGGGCGAACCGCATCTACGGCGTCGAGCGGGACCGTCCCTTCCATCGCAAGTACGGCAGGGCTCTGCTGATGGCGCTGACGGCCGGCGCCTTCATGACCGCCGGTTTCGTGGTGATGGTCGGAGGCGGCGCCATCGGCAGGGCCCTGGCCCAGGTCTACGACTGGAGCGACGGCGCGAGGGAGGCGTTCGACCTGGTGCGGTGGCCGCTCGGCTTCCTCCTCGCGCTGCTGTCGACCTCGGTGCTGTTCCGCGCCGCGCCGCGCAGGAGGCAGCCCGGTCACACCTGGCTGGCGTTCGGTGCCCTGGTCTCGCTCGTCCTGTGGACGGTCTTCACCCTCCTGCTCGCCTTCTACACCGAGAGCAGCGGCACCTTCGGCGCCACGTACGGACCGCTCACGGCCGTCATGGCGCTGCTGCTGTGGTCGTTCCTCAGCTCGATCGCCCTCTTCCTGGGGCTGGCGTTCGCCGCGCAACTGGAGGCCGTCCGCGCCGGGCGGGCGGATCCCGTTCATCCCGACCCGGGCCCCACCGCGGCCGAGGAGCGAGAACCCCTGGTCGGCGCGGCGGGTACGGCGGCCGTCACGATCGCCAGGACGCTCGTGGGAGCCCTGCGCGGGCGCCGGCGGGAGTCGGGGAACGGGCCGCCCCATCCGTAGCGGCTCATCCCTAAAGGCCCGCCCGTAGCGGCCCGCCCATAACGGTGCGTCCGTAGGCGCCCATCCGTAGGCGACCCGTTCCACGACGACCGGCCGCTCCGCCGTCTCGTCCCACCCTGCCCCGTCCGGGGCGCCGCGTGATCATCGGAGGATCCCAAGGTCCCCCGGTGCTTCGGAGGGCGGCTCTCCCGGGCGCCCGAGCGTGATCTGGAAAACCAGGCGCGACATCGGGACACCCATCTCGATAGTCAACTCATCAACCAAGAGCCTCTTCCACCATAGTGAGATATATTCATGTGCGGATCCGAAGGGGGCGAGGGTGTCGGCACAGGAACGCAGGCTCGCGGCCATCGCGGCGGCATCGGCCGACGCCTTCCGGAGCGGCGACTACCACCAGGTGAGGGCCGAGGACGTCGCCGAGCGGGTCCGGCTGCCGCGGGGCACCGAGGGCGACAGAGGCCGCAGCGCCGTCTGGCTGTACAACGAGGTCAGGAGCCGGCGCGTGCTGGTGGCCCTCGCGGTCAAGCACGCCTTCGACGAGTTCACCTCGGACGACGTCGCGCCCGAGCCGCCGCGCTCCCTGCTCGACGCGCGGCGCCTGGTCACGGCTGCACTGCGCAGGGTGGCGCGCTTTCACCAGGTGGAGCGCTTCATGCTGGCCCAGGTGCGCCTGGGCATCGGTGACATCTCCACCTCCGAGAAGCGCCCGTCGGCCGGGCAGAGCCAGCCGGTGTGGGAGACGGCGGAGGTCTACGGCGCCACCGCCGCCGCGGGGTGGGAGGGCCGCGTCACCGCGTACGCGCGATTTCTGGAGCCCCGGCTGGAGCTCGCCGCGCTCGCGGTCGCCCTCCCGTCCGCGGGGTGGGCCGCGGCGAGTGCCGAGCGCCTGTCCGAACTCGCCTTCCGGTCGATGGCCGACGACCCCGAGGGAGTGGCGGAGCACCAGGCGACCGCGCTCTGCGCGCACTGGTTCGCCCGCGACCTGTTCCCGCTGGCCGGGGAGTGGGCCGAGCGGCTGCACACCGCCGAACGGGCCGCCGAGCTCGCCGAGCGGATGGACTCCGGCGGCCGCGCCAGGAGCCGTGCCCTGGAGATGGTCCTGCAGGTGCTGCTCGACGGCAGCCCTCTGCTCGCGCGGGCGGCGGAGGTCGGCGGCGAGCTGGCCGACCTGCTGGCGGCCGGCGACCTCGACCCGCGCACCCTGTGCGACGTGACCAGCAGGCAGGGGATCGCCCTGCTGCGCCTGGGCGACCTGCCGGGCGCGAGGTCGTGCTTCGAGCGGTCGCTGCGGGTGGCGGGAGGGCTTCCCGCCTCCGCGGACGCGACGTCGCTCGGCGCGCGGGCCCGGCACAACCTCGCGGAGGTGCTGGTGGAGGCCGGCCGTCCCCGCGAAGGGCTGCGCGAGCTGACGAAGGTGAGCGAGCAGCGCGTCGAAGGTGTCCCCGCCACCGGGGTCACCCCGGCGTGGCGGGGGTTCACGCTCACCCGGCAGGCGATGGCCAGGGCCGCCTCCCGCGCGGGCCGGATCGTCACCGGCGTGACCCTGGCCGAGGCGACGCTCGCCGACCGCGAGCAACGCCTCGGTCCCGACAGCGTCAACACCGCCTCGGCCAGGGTGACCCTCGCCGAGGCCCTGCTCGCGGCGGGCCAGCCCGCGCAGGCACGTCACCACCTGACCGAGGCGCTCCGGCTGCGGACGCAGCACCTGCCGCCCGAGGGCTACTGGCCCCAGTACGACACGGTGCTTCTGGCGGAGATCGAGCTGACCGCGGGGTTCCCCGCGCAGGCGGTGCGGCTGCTCACCGGGGTCACCGTCACCACGGAGTGGTTCGCCCGGCAGGTCTCGCCCCGGCTGGGCGCCGAGGCGACACTGGTCCGCGCCACGGCCCTCACCGCCTCGGGCGAGCCCGCCCAGGCGCTCGCCGCCCTGCGTACGCTCCCGGCCGAACGACCGGTGCGTCGCGCCCAGGCCGCCGCGCAGCTGGCCCTGGGCGACGCGGCCGGGGCGGCGCGAGTGCTCGCCTCCCTCGCGAAGGACGAGCACGACATGGACGACGACTTCCCCGGCCAGGCCGAGCGGCTGCTGCTCGCCGCCCGGGCCGCGTACGCCCTCGGTCTGGAGGACGAGGCGGAGACCACCGGCGCGGCGCTCGTCGCCATGGGCGAGGACGTGCTGGAGGCCTCACACCCGCTGGTTCTCGCCGGGCGCCTGGAACTCGCGCTGTGCCGGATGGGCTCGGGAAAGGTGGAGGAGGTGGCGCCCCTGCTGGCGCCCCTGCTCGACCGCCGCCCGCTGGCTCACGGCCGCCCGCCCCTGGGCGACGGGCACCCGCTGCTGGCCGAGGCCCGGTCGGTGGCCGCACGGGTGGGCGAGCCCACGTCGAGCACCCCGGAGGACCGTCTGTGGGAGGACGACTGACCGTGCCGTCCCGGCCTGCCCGGTGGACCCGTCGGTCACGGTTCTCCGCGACGGGTGCCACGCGACCCCGTACGGTGGGCTCGCCTTCCCCCGCGGCCGGGTGCGTCGGGCCGGCCGAGGTGGGTGAGCGTGCTGGCCAGGTCGTCCGCCGCCTTGGGCCAGAGCGGGTCGTCGTCGGAAGTGGCCTCCAGGAACAGGCCGAAGTGCCCCGCCGCCCGCTCCAGGTCGGCGGCGCTGCCGGTGGCGATCCCCCTGCTCCGCAGGAGCCCGCCCAGGGCGAACGTCGCCTGGTTCGTGGCCGGATCGCCCTCCGGCAGGTGGGGGAGCACGTCTTCGAGCAGGGCGACGGCCTCGCCGAGATCGGTGCCCGCCCCGGGCCGGGTGGCGCGCAGGGCCAGCGTCGTACCCAGCCGGTAGCGCAGATAGAGGGCCGACCACCTGTCGTCGCACTCACGCAGGGCCGCCCTGAGCCTGTCGACCGCGAGGTCCAGGTCGTAGGGCACGCCCCGGTCCGCGTGACGGCTCAGCAGCAGCTCGGCGAGGGCCTCGTGGTCGGCGGCGCTGAACCAGGCGTTCTCCTCGCGAAGGTCGTCCGCCTCACAGAGCATGGTGATGGCGACGTCGCGATCGGCGGGATCCCCGAACTCCTCCCAGCGGATCTCGTGCACCCGTCCCACCAGGGCGAAGGACCATTGGTCGCAGTCGTGGGCGAGGAGCCAGCCCGCGTGTTCGGCCGCCTCGTCGAGATCCGTCCGGTTCACGGTGCCCGGGAGATCGTCGTCGGCGCACCGGCGCAGGATCGCCTGGGTGAGCGCCTGGCGCCACCCGGCCTCGCCATAGGTGCCGTCCATCTTCGCCCGCAGGGCACGCAACCGCGTGACCTCGTCCCCAGCCATGCCGGATCTCCCTTCCAAGACTGTATGAAACTATATAAAGAGAATCCGCTCTTTCTTGTGGTAAGTAAATAACTGTCGCCAAAGGGGAAGCCGGACGGCGGCAGTGTGGTGCGACCGGCTCCTGGGAGCGTGGGCCCTAGTGCCGCGTCCGCGCCGACGGGGCCTGAGCGCCGCTCGGACCGCTGGTGGTGGCGGCGGCGAATATTTCCGGCGGCCACAAAAATTTTCCACCCTCCGATAACGATCAGGCTCCGGGGGCGTATCGGGCGAGAGTCCGTTGGGAGACGAAGAGGCGTATTCCCAGGCCACCGGCCACACTCCGAAAGGTTTCGGATATGCTGCCGGGCATGCCAGGTAAGCCCCGGGTGACGATCGCCCGCATCGCCGAGGAGGCGGGTGTCTCCGCGCCGACGGTCTCGAAGGTGATCAACGGCAGGGCCGAGGTGTCGCCCGAGACCCGCAAGCGGGTCGAGCGGCTGCTGCGCGAGCACGGCTACATCCGGCGCACGACCGGTTCCGACGGCCCGGCGGGCCTGATCGACCTGATCTTCGCCGAGTTGGAGAGCCCGTGGGCGATGGAGCTCGTCCGCGGGGCCGAGAAGGCGGCCGCGGAGGCAGGGGCCAGCATCGTCATCTCCGTCCTGCACACCCACGCGGGCCCCGGCCGCGACTGGCTCGACCGGCTGGCCGCCCGCCGCACCGACGGTGTGATCATCGTCGGCTCCCACCTCTCGGCGCAGCGCTACGACCGGCTCAACTCCCGCTCGATCCCTTTCGTGGTCGTCGATCCCGAGGGCGAGCCCGCTCCCGGAGTGGCCTCGGTGGGCGCGACCAACTGGCAGGGCGGCCTGACCGCCACCCGGCATCTCCTGGAGCTCGGCCACCGCAGGATCGGCATGATCGGTGGTCCGCCCGACGTGCTGTGCAGCCGCGCCCGCATAGACGGCTACCGGGCCGCGCTGGAGACGGCGGGGGTCGAGGTCGACCCCGCGCTGATCCTGTACGGTGACTTTCTCGTCGGCTCCGGCCACGACCACGGCCACAGCCTGCTCTCACTGCCCGACCCGCCCACCGCCATCTTCGCCGGCTGCGACCTGCAGGCCTTCGGCGTCTTCGAGGCCGCCAGGCAGCGCGGGTTGCGCGTCCCCGACGACCTGAGCGTCGTCGGCTTCGACGACCTGCCCCTGTCCAGGTCCGCCTGGCCGCCGCTCACCACGGTCCGCCAGCCTCTGGAGGAGATGGCCTTCGTCGCCGCCCGTATGGCCCTGGGCATCTCCCGTGGTGAGTCCCCCGAGCCCCGCCGGGTCGAGCTCTCCACCGACCTCATCATCCGCGAGAGCTCCGCTCCCCCGGCGGGCTGACCGCCCCCTCACCTTCCCGCCGTCCGCCGGGCCCGGTCGCGGACGTCGTCCCCGTCGGGGGAGCGATCGTCTCCGCTTGGGGGCCATGATCGCGGGGGTGCCGGGGGATCGCTTCGCGATGATTATGACGTGCCGCTAATTCCTCGAATGCAGCGACGAATTAGCATGATATTTCATACGATCTCGCGATAGCTCCTCTGCCGTATTACCTTTCCTCGTATGGTGACGCTGCCTTGCGAAAAAGCCCGGCGATAGACCATTACATCCGGTATGTGGCCGCCAGCGACGGGGGAGAACCATGGCCGCTTCACGATGGAGAACCACCCGCCTCGCACTCGCCGTACTGCTCACCGGCGCGCTGCTCGCGGGCATCGTGGGTACCGCGGGCACCGCGACCGCCACGACAGGCGCGAACGCCCCGGTGGGCGCCTCCGCCGCGAGCGGCCTCGACGACATCAACGAGGACATCCGCAGCGCGCGGTACGTCATCAACCGCTTCTGGGCGACACACTGGCCGGATTTCTTTCCCGGCAGGTATTCACCTCCGCGCGTTCTCGGCGGGTACGACGGCGCGTGGGGCAACACGCCGACATGCCGGGGATATCCCCTCCCCGATGACAACGCCCTGTACTGCTGGCCGCCCTACGACTTCATCGCCTGGGACGTCGACCTCATGCGAATGGGATACCGGCAGGGCGACGCCTGGGTCTATCTGATCATCGCGCACGAATGGGGTCATGCCGTCCAGGCCCGCATCCCCCAGCGGCTGCTGTCCCGGCAGCTCGAACTCCAGGCCGACTGCCTCGCCGGAGCCACGCTCTTCGGGGCCGCGGAGGACGGCATCCTGTTCTTCGAGACCGGCGACACCGAGGAGATCGCGGCGGCCCTGCGGGCACACGCGGACGACACCCCCTGGACCGACGTGAGCGACCACGGCACCGCCGCGCAACGCCTGGGCGCTTTCAACCGGGGCGCACGCCAGGGCGTGGGGGGATGCTTCGCGTGACGAGGGCGAGGACGTTCCCGGCTCACGACCACCGCAGCACCCGGCTCACCGCCGGGTAGGACCCCGGCCCGGATGACGGAGGGGTCATCTGGGCCGGGGTCGTGAAGCCCACCCCCCGGGGGGGGGGGGGGGCGGCCCCCCCCCCCCCGCCCCCCCACCCCCCCCCCCCCCCCCCCCCCCCCCCCCCCCCCCCCCACCCCCCCCCCCCCCCCCCCCCCCCCCCCCCCCCCCCCCCCCCCCCCCCCCCCCCC
>NZ_JBIAYX010000022.1:0-156717 GCF_042898365.1 Streptosporangium sp. NPDC000509
GCCGATCGTGAGGGGTTGGCGGCTGTGTTGGCGGGGATTCCCGCGGATCGGCCGTTGACCGGGGTGGTGCACACCGCCGGCGTCCTCGACGACGGACTGGTCCACTCCCTCACCCCGGAACGGGTGGACGCGGTGTTGCGGCCCAAGGTGGACGCGGCGTGGAACCTGCACGAGCTCACCCGTGACCTGGACCTGTCGGCGTTCGTGATGTTCTCCTCGGCCGCGGCGGTGCTGGACGGGGCGGGGCAGGGCGGCTACGCCGCCGCCAACGCCTTCCTCGACGCGCTGGCGGCGCACCGCAGGGCTCAGGGGCTGGCCGGACTCTCGCTGGCCTGGGGCTTCTGGAACCAGCGCAGCGGCATGACCGGCCACCTCGCCGACGCCGACGTGGAGCGGATGGCCCGTTCAGGACTGGTCGCCCTGTCGTCGGAGGAGGGGATGGCCCTGTTCGACGCGGCCCGCGCCTTCGACGAGGCGCTGCTCGTGCCGATCAACCTCGACCTCGCCGCGCTGCGCGGCGAGAACGGCCTGCGCTCCGCGCTGCTGCGGGGTCTCGTCCGCGCCCCCGCCCGCCGGGTCGTCCGGACCGTGGGAGGCGTCACCCCCAGCGCCTCCGGTCTCGAACAGCGCCTGGCGGGTCTGTCGGAGGACGAGCAGCTGGCCGCGCTCGTCAAGCTCGTCTGCGCCGAGGTCGCCGGGGTGCTCGGGCACACGAGCGTGGACTCGGTGGAACCCGAGAGGGCGTTCAAGGAGCTCGGGTTCGACTCGCTCACCGCCGTCGAGCTGCGCAACCGGCTCGGTGGTGCCACCGGGCTGCGCCTGCCGACCACCCTGGTCTTCGACTACCCCAACCCCGGCGTGCTCGCCGAGCACATCAGGGACGAGATCGCCCCGCCCGCCGCCGACCCCGCCGCGTCCGTCCTCGCGGAGGTCGACCGGCTGGAGACCCTCCTGTACGCGAGGAACGGCGGGGATACCGACAAGATCACAGCCCGGCTGCGGGCGCTGCTCCGCAAGTGGGACGACACGCACGGCGACCCGGTGGAGACCGAGCCCCGGCAGGACTTCGAGTCGGTCACCGACGACGAGCTCTTCGCGGTCCTCGACGGGGAACTCGGCGCCTCCTGACGGCGCCTCCCGACGGTGTCTTTTGACGGAGCACCCCATGACGAATCCCTACTGCCCCGAGGCTGGTTGACGTCCGATGCCGAATGACGACAAGCTGCGTGACTACCTCAAGCGTGCCACCGCCGACCTGCAGCACACCCGACGCCGCCTGCGTGAGGTGGAGGCCAGGGAACGCGAGCCGATCGCGGTCGTGGCCATGAGCTGCCGCCTGCCCGGTGGGGTGAACAGCCCGGAGGAACTCTGGCGGCTGGTCGCGGACGGGAAGGACGCCATGTCCGGGTTCCCCGGGGACCGGGGCTGGGACCTGGACCGGCTCTACCACCCCGACCCGGACACCCCCGGCACCACCTATGCCCGCGAGGGTGGGTTCGTCGCCGACGCCGGTGGTTTCGACGCGGGCTTCTTCGGGATGAGCCCGCGCGAGGCACTGGCCTCCGACCCGCAGCAGCGGCTGCTGCTGGAGACCTCGTGGGAACTGCTGGAACGGGCGGGCATCGATCCCGCCACGGTGAAGGGCAGCCGGACGGGCGTCTTCGTCGGCGCGGCCTCCAGCGGGTACGGCATCGGCCAGGGGGTCTTCCCCGCGGGGGTCGAGGG
This sequence comes from Streptosporangium sp. NPDC000509, assembly GCF_042898365.1. Lineage (NCBI taxonomy): Bacteria > Bacillati > Actinomycetota > Actinomycetes > Streptosporangiales > Streptosporangiaceae > Streptosporangium > Streptosporangium sp. NPDC000509. Next base: position 1,726 of record NZ_JBIAYX010000022.1, read on the forward strand.
TCACCTGCTGACGGGCACCTCCACCGCCGTCATGTCCGGGCGGATCTCCTACACCCTCGGCCTGGAGGGACCCGCGGTCACCGCCGACACCGCCTGCTCGTCCTCGCTGGTGACCCTGCACATGGCGTGCGAGTCCCTCAGAAGGGACGAGTGCTCCATGGCCATCACCGGCGGCGTCACGATCATCTTCACCCCCGAGATCTTCGTGGAGTTCAGCCGCCAGCGCGGCCTCGCCCCCGACAGCCGGGTGAAGGCCTTCGCCGCGGCCGCCGACGGCACCGCCTTCTCCGAGGGGATCGGCCTGCTGCTGCTGGAACGGCTGTCGGACGCGCGTCGCAACGGTCATCCGGTGCTGGCGGTGGTGCGGGGCAGCGCGGTCAACCAGGACGGTGCCAGCAACGGCCTGTCGGCTCCGAACGGACCCTCCCAGCAGCGCGTCATCCGCCAGGCGCTCGCCAACTCCGAACTGGTGGCCGCCGACGTCGACGCGGTGGAGGCGCACGGCACCGGCACCATGCTCGGTGACCCGATCGAGGCCCAGGCGCTGCTCGCCACCTACGGTCAGGACCGCCCGGCCGACCGTCCCCTGTGGCTGGGTTCGGTGAAGTCCAACATCGGCCACACCCAGGCCGCCGCCGGGGTGGCGAGCGTCATCAAGGTGGTGATGGCCCTCCGGAACGGCCTGCTGCCCAGGACCCTGCACGTCGACGAGCCCACCCCGCACGTCGACTGGTCGGCGGGTGCGGTGTCGCTGCTCACCGAGCCCGTCGAGTGGCCGGAGAACGGCCACCCGCGCCGCGCGGGAGTCTCCGGTTTCGGGATCAGCGGCACCAACGCCCACGTCATCATCGAGCAGGCCCCCGCGCCCGTCGACACCGAGATCGAGGGGGCTCTGCCGGTTCCGACGGCGGAGCTCGCCGGGGGATTGTCGTTGCCGTTCGTGGTGTCGGCGCGCGGCGAGGAGGCGCTGGGCGCGCAGGCCGCCCGCCTGGCGGCGTTCGTGGAGGAGCGCGAGGACCTGAGGCCGCTGGACATCGCGTACTCGCTGGCCACCGGCAGGTCCGCCTTCGATCATCGTGCGGTGGTGGTGGGCGGGGACCGTGGAAGTGTGGTGGCCGGGTTGTCGGTGTTGGCCGGCGGTTCGGGTTCGGGTGTGGTGCGGGGTCGGGTGGGTGATGGCCGGGTGGCGGTGTTGTTCACCGGTCAGGGCAGTCAGCGGGCCGGGATGGGCCGGGAGTTGTACGCGCGGTTCCCGGTGTTCGCGGCGGCGTTGGACGCGGTGATCGCCGAGCTGGATCCGCTGCTGGACGGGTCGCTGCGTGAGGTGCTGTTCGCCGAGCCGGGATCTGCGGAAGCGGAGTTGCTGGATCGGACGGGGTGGGCGCAGCCGGCGCTGTTCGCGGTGGAGACGGCGTTGTTCCGGCTGGTGTCCTCGTGGGGGATCCGGCCTGATGTGCTGGCCGGTCATTCGGTCGGGGAGATCGCGGCGGCTCATGTGGCGGGGGTGTTGTCGCTGAAGGACGCGTGCGTGTTGGTGGCGGCGCGGGCGCGGTTGATGCAGGCGCTTCCCGCCGGTGGGGCGATGGTGTCGGTGCGGGCCTCCGAGGAGCAGGTCGTCGAGCTGCTGGCCGGGCGCGAGGAGCAGGTGTCGGTCGCCGCTGTGAACGGTCCCGCGTCGGTGGTGGTCTCCGGGGTGGAGGAGGCGGTGCTGGAGGTGGCCGCGGCTCTGGAGGAGCGGGGGATCAGGGCGAAGCGGTTGCGGGTGTCGCACGCGTTCCATTCGCCGTTGATGGATCCGATGCTGGAGGAGTTCCGCGCCCTGGCCCGGACGCTCACCTACGACCCGCCGCGGATTCCGATCGTGTCGACGTTGACGGGGGAGTCGGCGACGGCGGAGCGGTTGTGTTCGCCGGAGTACTGGGTGGAGCAGGTGCGTGGTGCGGTGCGGTTCGCCGATGGGGTGGGGGTGTTGGTTTCTGCGGGGGTGGAGACGTTCGTGGAGGTGGGGCCGGACGGGGTGTTGTCGGCGATGGGGCAGGAGTGTCTGGCCGGCGATGGTTCCGGTGGCGGTGTTGGTTCGGGGGTGGGGTCCGGGGTGGTGTTCGTGCCGGTGATGCGCCGGGATCGTGGTGAGGCTTCGGAGTTGGTCACCGCGTTGGGCGCTTTGCATACGCGGGGGGTGGCCGTTGGTTGGGAGGCGTTCTTCACCGACGCCGCCACAGCGGCCGGAGTGGGGAGACCACGCCGGGTCGAACTGCCCACCTACGCCTTCCAGCACCGCGACTACTGGCTGCACGTCCCCACCTCCGGCGACCCGGAGTCCGTCGGCCTCGACACGCCGGGTCACCCCCTTATGGGTGCCGCGGTCGAGCTGCCCGACTCCGGTGGACACCTGTTCACCACCCGTCTCTCGGCCCGTACCCACCCATGGCTCGCGGACCACGCGGTGGGCGAGACGGTGCTGTTCCCCGGCACCGGGCTGGTGGAACTCGCCGTCCGCGCCGGAGACCAGGTCGGTTGCGACAGGATCGAGGAGCTCACCCTGGAGGCCCCGCTGGTCCTGACCGGCCAGAGCGGTGTCCAGGTGCAGGTCGTGCTCGGCGCGCCCGACGACTCCGGGGCCCGTGCGATCAGCGTCTACGGACGTGCCGAGGAGACCGCGGCCGACGAGGCGTGGACCCGGCACGCCACCGGCCTCCTCACCGCCTCGGGCACCGCCGGAGACTTCGACCTCGGCGAGTGGCCGCCGCCCGGTGCCGAGCCGGTGGAGACGGACGGCCTCTATGACCGGCTCGTCGACCTCGGCCTCCGCTACGGTCCGGCCTTCCGCGGCCTCAGGGCGGCCTGGACGCGTGGCGACGAGGTGTTCGCCGAGATCGCGCTGCCCGAGGGCGTCGCCGCCGACGCCGCGCTCTTCGGCGTCCACCCGGCCCTGCTGGACGCCGCCCTGCACGCCCTCGCCCTCAGTGGTGCCTCGATGGAGCACGCCGCGCTGCCGTTCACGTGGTCGGAGGTGGAACTGCACGCCGCCGGGGCGTCAGGCCTGCGGGTGCGGGTGGTGCCGACCGGAGGCGACTCGCTGCGCCTGGAGGCGGCCGACCAGGCCGGGCGTCCTGTCGTGTCGATCGGCTCGCTCGTACTGCGGCCCATCGGTTCCGCCGACCTCGCCGGCGCACGCACGGACCCCGGGCGTTCGCTGCACCGGGTGGAGTGGGTCCCGGCCGAGGCCGGGACCGTACCGGTGCAGGAGTGGGCGCTGCTCGGCGGCGACGTCCCGGCCGCCGGGGAGGCGCTGCGCGCGGCCGGGATCTCCCCGGCCTCCTACGCCGGGATCGAGGAACTGGTCGCGGCCCTCGACTCCGGTGCGACCGTTCCCGACGTTGTCCTCGTGAGCGCGGAGAGCGCCGGCGGGACCACCGCTCACGCCGCCGGACCCCACACCGACACCGAGATCGACACGGAAACCGGCACGGAGGCTGTGGCGGGGGCCGTCCGCTCGGCCGTCCAGCGGGCGCTGGACCTGGCTCGGGCCTGGTCGGCCGACGACCGCCTCGACGACTCCCGGCTGGTCTTCGTGACCCGGGGAGCGGTCTCCGCCGGGTCCGGGGAGACCGCCCGTGACGTCGTGGGTGCCGCGGTGTGGGGCCTGGTCCGTTCCGCCCAGGCGGAGAACCCGGACAGGTTCGTCCTGGCCGACCTGGACGGTCACGCCGCGTCGGCGGGACGGCTCCCCGCCGCGCTCGCGACCGGCGAGCCGCAGGTGGCGCTGAGGGAAGGAGGAGCCGTGCTGGCCGCCAGGCTCGTCCGGGCGACCGGCGCCGGGCTCGTGCCGCCCGAGGGCGCCGCCTCCTGGCGGATGGACAGCCTGGACAAGGGCACCCTGGAGAATTTGGCCTTCCTGGACGCGCCCGCGGCCGTCGCCCCGTTGGCACCGGGACAGGTCAGGGTCGAGCTCCGCGCCGCCGGGGTGAACTTCCGGGACGTGCTCAACGCGCTCGGCATGTATCCGGGCGAGGCGGGCGCGATGGGCCTCGAAGGAGCGGGCCGCGTCGTGGAGGTCGGTCCCGGCGTCACCGCGTTCGCCGAGGGCGACCGGGTGATGGGCATGTTCGACGGCGGCGCGTTCGGCCCGCTGGCCGTCACCGACCACCGCCAGCTGGTCGCCGTGCCCGGCGGCTGGACCTTCGCCCAGGCCGCGTCGACGCCGGTCGCCTTCCTCACCGCGTACTACGCGCTGGTGGACCTGGCGGCCCTGAAGGCGGGGGAGAAGGTGCTGATCCACGCCGCCGCGGGCGGAGTGGGCATGGCGGCCGTGCAACTCGCCCGGCATTTCGGAGCCGAGGTCTACGGAACCGCCGGAACCGGAAAATGGGATGTCCTACGCTCCATAGGGCTGGACGAGGCCCACATCTCCTCCTCGCGCACCCTGGACTTCGAATCCTCCTTCCTCGCCTCGACCGGCGGGGGAGGGGTCGACGTGGTGCTCAACTCGCTGGCGGGCGACTTCGTCGACGCCTCGCTGCGGATGCTGCCGCGCGGCGGACGGTTCGTGGAGATGGGCAAGACCGACGTTCGCCCGCCCGAGGCCGTGGCCGCCGAGCATCCCGGCGTCCGCTACCGCGACTTCGACCTCGTCGAGGCCGGGTACGACCGGATCGGGGAGATGCTGCGTGCCCTCCTCGACCTGTTCGAGCGGGGGGCGATCCGGCCGCTGCCGGTGGTCGCCTGGGACATCCGCCGCGCCCCCGAGGCGTTCCGCTTCCTGTCGCAGGCCAGACACGTCGGCAAGGTCGCGCTCACCATGCCCGTCCCGCTCGCCCAGGACGGCACCGTGCTGGTGACCGGCGGCACCGGCGGCCTCGGCGGCCTCGTCGCCCGCCACCTCGTGACCGCCCACGGCGTCCGCAACCTCCTGCTGACCAGCCGTGGCGGTCCCGCCGCCCAGGGGGCGGAGCGGCTGCGTGCCGAACTGACGGACCTGGGGGCGAACGTCGAGATCGTCGCCTGCGACGCGGCCGACCGGACCGCCCTGGCGAAGCTGCTGGCCGGGGTGCCCGCCGAGCACCCGCTCACCGCGGTGGTGCACGCCGCGGGCGTACTGGACGACGGGACGATCGCCTCACTCACCCCCGACCGGGTGGACAGGGTGCTGCGCCCCAAGGCGGACGCCGCGCTGAACCTGCACGAGCTGACCCGCGACCTCGACCTGTCGTCGTTCGTACTGTTCTCGTCGGTGGCCGGCACGTTCGGCAGCACCGGGCAGGGTAACTACGCCGCGGCCAACGCGTTCCTGGACGCGCTGGCCGGGCTGCGGCGCGCGCGGGGACTGCCCGCGCTCTCGCTCGCCTGGGGCCCGTGGGCCGAGGTCGGCGGCATGCTCGGCACTCTCACCGACGCCGACATCGGCCGGATGGCCCGCGACGGTGTCGTGCCGCTGACACCGGAGGAGGGCTTGGCCCTGCTCGACGCCGCGGCGGGCAGGCCGGAGTCGGCGCTGGTGCCGATCCGCCTCGACGCCAAGGCGCTGGCGGCCAAGGGCGACCGGCTGCCGCCGCTGCTGCGGGGTGTGGTGCGCGCGCCGGCCCGCCGTACCGCGACGGCCGCCGGGGGCGGGCAGACCGGCGCGGGCCTGCTCGCCGGCCTGGCCGCGCTCCCCGCGGCCGACCGTCACCGGATGCTGCTCGACCTGGTGCGGGCCGAGGTCGCCGCCGTGCTCGGCCACACCTCCACCGACCAGGTGGAGGCCGACCGGGCCTTCGACGAGATGGGCTTCGACTCGCTCACCTCGGTCGAGTTGCGCAACCGGCTGAACACCGCGACCGGCAGGCGGTTGCCCGCCACGCTGGTGTTCGACTACGCGAACCCGACCGCCCTCGCCGACTACCTGCGCGCGGAACTGGTGCCGGACGAGGCGCCGACCGAGGCACAGGTCCTGCGGGAACTCGACCGGCTGGGTCGGGTGCTCACCGAGATCACCCCCGACGAGGAGACGCGGTTCACGATCGCCACACGTCTGGGAGGTCTGCTGGCCCAGTGGCGCGGAGACAGGCCCGAGCCGGACGGAGTAGGCGCGGCCGTCGGCGAGGGCGTGGAGTCGGCGAGCGCCGACGAACTGTTCGCACTGATCGACAAGGGGCTCTGAGCCCCGTGTTCCCGAATGTTCCTGCCGTGATGAACGGTCTCTCCGTACCGAATGCCCCAGCGGTGGGCGCTCGGCTCGACGTGTGGGGAAGGTGACGTGACGTGGCGGACGAGCAGAAGCTCCTCGGCTATCTCCGGCGGGTGACCGCGGACCTCCAGCAGGCCCAGCAGCGGCTGCGCGAGGCGGAGGCCAAGGACCGCGAGCCGATCGCGGTCATCGCGGCGGGATGCCGGTTCCCCGGGGGCGTGCGCAGCCCCGAGGAGCTGTGGCGGCTCGTCGCGGAGGGCCGCGACGGCGTCTCGGAGTTCCCCGGCGACCGGGGCTGGGATGTGGAGACCCTGTACGACCCTGAGCTCACCCGGCCGGGGACCAGCTACACCCGCGAGGGCGGTTTCCTCTACGACGCCGGAGACTTCGACGCGGGCTCCTTCGGCATCTCGCCGCGTGAGGCGCTCGCCGCCGACCCGCAGCAACGGTTGCTTCTTGAGGTGTCGTGGGAGGCGTTCGAGCGGGCCGGCGTCGACCTGACCTCGCTGAAGGGCAGCCAGACCGGTGTCTTCGTCGGCGCCTTCTCCAGCGGGTACGGCACCGGCCTGGACGCGCTGCCGGAGGGGGTGGAGGGCCACCTGCTGACCGGCAACTCCACCGCCGTGATCTCCGGTCGGGTCGCCTACGTGTTCGGGCTCAAGGGTCCTGCGGTCACCGTCGACACCGCGTGCTCGTCGTCCCTGGTGGCGCTGCACTGGGCGTGCGAGTCGCTGCGGCGCGGGGAGAGCACGCTCGCCCTGGCCGGCGGGGTGACCGTGATGGCCACGCCCGAGGCTTTCGTGGAGTTCAGCCGCCAGCGGGGTCTCGCGCGAGACGGCCGCTGCAAGGCGTTCTCCGACGACGCCGACGGTACGGGGTGGGGTGAGGGCGCGGGCATGCTGCTGCTGGAACGGCTGTCCGACGCGCGCCGCAACGGCCACCCGATCCTCGGGGTCATCCGCGGCTCCGCGGTCAACCAGGACGGTGCGAGCAACGGCCTGTCCGCCCCGAACGGGGTGTCCCAGCAACGGGTCATCCGCCGCGCGCTGGCCAACGCCGGTCTCGCCGCGTTCGACGTGGACGCCGTCGAGGCGCACGGCACCGGGACCACTCTCGGCGACCCGATCGAGGCGCAGGCCCTGCTCGCCGCGTACGGCGGGGACCGTCCGCAGGACCGGCCGCTCTGGCTGGGCTCGATCAAGTCGAACATCGGCCACACCCAGGCCGCCGCCGGGGTCGCGGGCGTGATCAAGATGCTGATGGCGTTGCGCGCCGGTGTCCTGCCCGCCACCCTGCACGTGTCCGAGCCTTCCTCCCACGTGGACTGGACGGCGGGGAACGTCCGGCTGCTGACCGAACCCGTCGAGTGGCCGGACGACGTGGACCGGCCCCGCCGTGCGGGCGTCTCCTCCTTCGGCGTCAGCGGCACCAACGCCCATGTGATCGTCGAGCAGGCCCCGGCCGCCGAAGGCGCGTCCGGGGAGCCGGGGGAGGTCAGGGAGCCGGCGCCGATGCTCGCGCTGCCGGGCGGCGCGGCGGCGTGGGCGGTCTCGGCGAAGAGCGCGCCCGTCCTGCGAGCACAGCTCGACCGGCTTCTCGCCTACGCCGAGGACCACCCGGGGCGGCCGGCCGCCGACATCGGCCTCGCCCTGGCCGCGCGCACCGCCTTCCCGCACCGGGTCGTGGTGGTGGGACGCGACCGTGAGGAGTTGCTGGCCGGCGTGCGCGGGCTGATCTCGGGCGACACCGTCACCGGCGCGATCACCGGCGCGGCCGGTGGCACAACCACCGGGGTGGCGGCCGGGACGCCGGGCAAGACGGTGTTCGTCTTCCCCGGCCAGGGCTCGCAGTGGGCCGGGATGGCCACGGAACTGCTCGCAGCCTCCCCCATCTTCGCCGCGCACCTCGCCGACTGCGAGCGGGCACTGGCGCCGTTCGTGGACTGGTCGCTGTCCGCTGTGCTGCGCGGGGAGGCGGGGGCGCCCCCGCTGGACAGGGTGGACGTGGTCCAGCCGGTGCTGTGGGCGGTCATGGTGTCGCTCGCCCGGCTCTGGAGCGGGTACGGAATCCGCCCCGACGCCGTGATCGGCCACTCCCAGGGTGAGATCGCCGCCGCCACGGTCGCCGGGGCGCTCTCCCTCGAGGACGGCGCCCGCGTCGCCGCCCTGCGCAGCCGGGCCATCGGCGACGTGCTCGCCGGGCGCGGAGGCATGGTCTCCGTCGGGCTGCCCGTCGATGAGCTGACCGCGCGGCTGGAGCCCTGGCGGGACCGGATCTCCGTCGCGGCGGTGAACGGGGCCCGCTCGGTCGTGGTCTCCGGCGTCCCGGACGCCCTCGACGAGCTGATCGACGGGCTGACCGGGGAGGGCGTGCGGGCCAGGAAGGTCCCCGTCGACTACGCCTCGCACTCCGCGCAGGTCGAGGAGCTGCGCGAGCGCCTGCTCCAGGATCTCGGGCCGATCGAGCCCCGCTCGGGCGAGGTGCCGATGATCTCCACGGTGACCGGCGACTGGATCGACACCACCGGCCTCGACGCCGAGTACTGGTACACCAACCTGCGCCGCACGGTCGGCTTCGACGGCGCCGTCCGCGCGCTCGCCGCGCAGGGGTACGGCGTGTTCGTCGAGACCAGCCCGCACCCGGTGCTCACCATGGGCCTGCAGGAGACCTTCGACGCGCTCGGCCACGACGCCGTCGTCACCGGCACCCTGCGCCGCGACGAGGGCGGGCTGCCCCGGCTCCTCGCCTCCGCCGCCGAGCTGCACGTCCGGGGCGTCACCGTCGACTGGTCCGGCCTGTATCCCGGGGCCCGCCCGGTGGACCTGCCGACCTACGCCTTCCAGCGGCGGCGCTACTGGCTGGAGTCCCCGGCGGCCGTGCGGGCCCCGGCCGCCGACCCGGTGGACACCGCCTTCTGGGAGGCCGTCGAGCACGGGAACGCGCTGAGCCTCGCCGACGACCTGCGGGTCGCTCCCGACGTCCTGAACGAGATGCTGCCCGCGCTGTCCTCCTGGCGTCGGCGCACGCGGGAGCGGGCCACGATCGACTTCTGGCGCTACCGGGTGGCCTGGCGGCCGGTCGGCGAGCCGGTGGGTGGCACGCTCACCGGCTCGTGGCTGGTCGCCCTGCCCGCGGACGACGCCCCCGCGACGACCGCGGTCGTCGCGGGGCTCGCCAGGAACGGCGCCCGGGTGATTCCCCTCGAGGTGGGCGGGCAGGACCGCGCCGCGCTCGCCTCGGCGCTGCGCGACCGGCTCGCCGACGAGTCCGTGACCGGTGTGCTCTCCCTGCTGGCGCTGGACGAACACCTCCACCCGGTGCACCCGGGACTCTCACGCGGCACGGCGGCGACCGTCACCCTCGTCCAGGCCCTGAGCGACGCGGGCGTCACGGCGCCGCTGTGGGCCGTGACCTCCGGCGCGGTGGACACCGGCGCCTCGGGGGCCGAGCAGACCTCCCGGGCGGAGCCGGGACGAAGCGGGGACGCCGCCCCGTTCCAGGCGCAGGTCTGGGGGATCGGCACCGTCCTCGCCCTGGACCACCCGGACACCTGGGGCGGCCTCGTCGATCTGCCCCCCTCCCCGGACGAGCGGGCCGTCGACCGCCTCTGCGGCGTGCTGGCAGGGCCGGGCGGAGAGGAACAACTGGCGGTCAGGCAGAACGGGATCCTCGCCCGCCGGATGGTGCGGGCACCGATCGGCGCGGTCGAAAGCGCCTCCGGCTCCGGCGGTGTCCGGCGGCTGAGCGGCACCGCGCTCGTCACCGGCGGAACCGGCGGGGTCGGCGCGCACGTGGCCCGCTGGCTGGCGGGCCGGGGCGTCGAGCACCTGCTCCTGACGAGCCGGCGCGGCCGCGCCGCCGAGGGTGCCGCCGAGCTGGAGGCCGAGCTCGCGGCCCTGGGCGTCACGGTCACGATCGCCGCGTGCGACGTCGCCGACCGCGAGGACCTCCGCCGCCTGCTGGACTCGCTGCCCGCCGAGTACCCGCTGCGCGCGGTGGTCCACGCGGCCGGCGTCGTCAGGGACGGCGCGCCGCTGCCCGGCACCACGGTCGAGGAGTTCGCCGAGGTCGGGCTGGCCAAGGTGGTGGGCGCGCGTCACCTGGACGAACTGCTGGGCGACCGGCCGCTGGACCTGTTCGCGCTGTTCTCCTCGGGGGCCGCCGTGTGGGGGCAGGGGGGACAGGCGGCGTACGCCGCGGCGAACGCGTTCCTGGACGCGCTGGCCGCTCGGCGCCGCGCCCGCGGCACGGCGGCCACCTGCGTCGCCTGGGGTGCCTGGGGCGGCGGCGGCATGGTGGACGACGAGGTCGGCTCCCGGCTGCGCCGCCTCGGCGTGCGTGCCATGGAGCCCTCCTCGGCCACGGCCGCGCTCGGCCAGGCCCTGGACCACGACGAGTCCCACCTGGTGGTGGCCGACATCGACTGGAGCCGGTTCGCCCCCGCGTACACCCTCTCCAGGTCCCGCCCGCTGCTGCGTGCCCTTCCCGAGGTCACCGCGATCCTCGACGACGGCGACGCCGAGGAGGAGACGGACGGAGCGCCGTTGACGGCGAGGCTCTCCGGGTTGCCCGAGGAGGAGCGACTGGACGTGCTCCGCGAGGCAATACGGGCGCACGCCGCCAGGGTGCTCGGACACCCCGGCCCCGACGCGGTCGACGCGCACCAGAACTTCCTGGAGGCCGGTTTCGACTCGCTGACCTCCATGGAACTGCGCAACGGCCTTGTCAAGGCGACCGGGCTGCGGATGCCCGCGACGGTGATCTTCGACTATCCCAACCCCTCCGACCTGGCAAAACACCTCCTGGGTGAGCTGGCGGCCCGCCTGGACGGTGCCGGGGAGAACGCGCCGGGCGGTGCGGACCCCTCGGAGACCCCCAGCGCGTTGTTCCACGAGGCCGCCCGCGCGGGGAAGATGCACGAGGCCATGGGGCTGCTGCGGGCGATGGCCGACCTGCGTCCCTCCTTCTCCTCGGTCGAGGAGCTCGACGAGATCCCGCCGCCGGTCAAGCTCGCCTCCGGGCCCGGCACACCCGCGCTGTTCTGCTTCAGCACCCCCATGGCGCTGGGCGGGGCGACCCAGTTCGCCCGGCTCGCCGCGAACTTCCGCGGTGTCCGGGACCTCTTCGCGCTCACGGTGCCCGGTTTCGCCAAGGAGGAGAGGCTTCCCGGCACGGTCGACGCCGCGGTGCGGGTGTGGGCGGAGTCCGTACGCCGGGCCGCGGGGGACGAGCCGTTCGCGGTCCTCGGCTACTGCGCGGGCGGTATCTTCGCGCACGCCGCCGTCGGCTACCTGGAGAGTATCGGGATCAACCCGCGAGGACTGGTCCTGCTGGACACCTTCATGCCCGACGGCAAGGTCATCGACGACATCGGCATGCAACTGGTGCGGGGCATGTTCGACAGGGAGGCGTCGTTCGGCCCGTTCACCAGCGCACGGCTGGCGGCGATGGGTCGCTACTACCGGCTGTTCCGTGAGAGCACGGTGGGCGAGGTACGCGCGCCCATCCTGTTCCTGCACCCGGACACCCCGCTGACCGGCTTCGACGGCGAGATACCCGTCACCGACGACTGGCGCGCCTCCTGGCACACCGACCACGTCCTCCGTGAGGTCGAGGGTGACCACTACACCATGCTGGAGGACAGGTCACCCTCGATGGCCCGTGCCATCGAGGGCTGGCTGGAGTCGCTGGAGTCGCCGCCCGCCGACCGCTGAGAACCGCGCCGCCGGGCTCACCCGGCCCGGCGGCGCCCCGGGTGCATCGGCGGGCTCTCGGGTACCGGCGAGAGAGTGGTGCACAGGTGAACGGGCCGAAGGGCTCGAACCACCCTTCCAGGCTGATCCGTGGGCGGCCCGTAACCGCTCGGACGAGCCGGGCCGGGTGCTCGCCGGGCGAAGCGGGCGGCGGGTGGCCCGTCCGGGCCGATGGCGGCGGGGGCAGGAACAGGAAACCCGGCCGGGCCGATGGAGGTCGGCTCGGAACAGGAAGCTCGACCTGGAACAAAAAGAAGGCCGTCGACGACCCCGAGCGGGGGTGTCGACGGCCGTTTCGCCGTGTTCCGTGGCGGATGGTGGACGATACAGGGATTGAACCTGTGACCTCTTCCGTGTCAGGGAAGCGCTCTCCCGCTGAGCTAATCGTCCTCGCTGAAAACCAGAGGTGGAGACGGGATTTGAACCCGTGTAGACGGCTTTGCAGGCCGTTGCCTCGCCTCTCGGCCACTCCACCGAGTGGGGGGCGGATGCCCCTTTTCCGAGCGGAAGACGGGATTCGAACCCGCGACCCTCACCTTGGCAAGGTGATGCTCTACCACTGAGCCACTTCCGCGTGCTTCCGGGACCGGCCCGGACTCACTGTGAGAACTCTAGCGAATACCCGGCGACTCCCCAAACCGAATACGGCCGCTATCGTGAGATGTAAGGAGCCAGCTATGGTTTCACCAGTTACCACGACTCACCCTACGCGAGAGAGTTGGCAGTATGCGCGACAACGATGTCGTGACCATCGGGCCGGAGCCGCTGAGCTTCGAGGAGGTCGTCAGGGTCGCCAGGCACGGTGCCCCGGTACGCCTCGGCGACGACGCCCTGGCCGCCATGGCGGCGGCCCGCACCCGGGTGGACGAGCTGGCCGAGAGCCCCACCCCCGCCTACGGCGTCTCCACCGGGTTCGGCGCGCTGGCCACCCGGCACATCGACCCCTCGCTCCGCGCCCAGCTGCAGCGATCCCTCGTACGCTCGCACGCCGCCGGCTCGGGCCCCGAGGTCGAGGTCGAGGTCACCCGGGCGATGATGCTGCTGCGCCTGCACACCCTGGCCACCGGCCACACCGGCGTGCGCCCGAAGACGGCCAGGGTGCTGGAGGGCCTGCTCAACGCGCGGATCACCCCCGTCGTACACGAGTACGGAAGCCTCGGCTGCTCCGGCGACCTCGCGCCGCTCTCCCACGTGGCCCTCACGATCATGGGCGAAGGTGTCGTCCGCGACGCCGCGGGGGAGCGGGCCGACGCCGCGGAGGCGCTCAAGCAGGCGGGGATCGAGCCCGTGGAACTCGCGGCGAAGGAGGGGCTCGCGCTCGTCAACGGCACCGACGGCATGCTCGGCATGCTCATCCTGGCGATGGACGACCTCACCCGCCTGTTCAGGACCGCCGACGTGAGCGCGGCCATGAGCGTGGAGGCGCTCCTGGGCACCGACCGCGTCTTCGCCGCCGACCTGCAGGCCCTGCGTCCGCATCCCGGGCAGGCGGCCAGCGCCGCCAACCTCAGGGCACTGCTCGACGGCTCGCAGATCATGGATTCCCACCGGGACGGCACCTGCACCCGCGTCCAGGACGCGTACTCCCTCAGGTGCGCCCCGCAGGTCGCGGGGGCCGCCCGCGACACCCTGGCGCACGCCGCCCTGGTCGCCGGGCGGGAGCTGGCCTCCGCGATCGACAATCCGGTGGTCCTCGCCGACGGCCGGGTGGAGTCCAACGGCAACTTCCACGGGGCCCCCGTCGGCTACGTGCTCGACTTCCTGGCCATCGCGGTCGCGGACATGGCGAGCATCTCCGAGCGCCGCACCGACCGCATGCTGGACGTGGCCCGCAACCACGGCCTGCCCGCCTTCCTCGCGGACGACCCCGGCGTCGACTCCGGCCACATGATCGCCCAGTACACCCAGGCGGCGGTGGTCTCCGAGCTCAAGCGCCTGGCCGCGCCCGCGAGCGTCGACTCCATCCCGAGCTCCGCGATGCAGGAGGACCACGTCTCCATGGGCTGGTCGGCCGCGCGTAAGCTGCGCCGCTCGGTGGACGGCCTCACCCGGGTGCTCGCGGTGGAGGTCTTCACCGCCGCGCGGGCCCTGGACCTGCGCGCTCCGCTGCGGTCGGCCGCGGCGACCGCGGCCGTCGTGGACGTCGTGCGCCAGTCCGTTCCCGGGCCGGGCCCCGACCGCTTCCTCGCTCCGGAGATCGAGACAGTGGTCCAGCTCGTCGCGGCCAACGCGATCGTCGCCGCGGCGGAGACGGTCACCGGCCCTCTGTCGTAGGGGTAACGGCGCCGGCAGGGGTTCGAAGGCACGGTGATCTCCTCTCCACCGCCTGCCACCTCTGCCACTCGCCCGATCCGGTGCTCGTTGCCTGAGTGACAGGATCATGGGCGCGGCCCGGCCGCCCGCACCCTGGTACGGCTGCTGGCCGGAGCGGCGGGACAATAGGGAAGTGCATGATTCTTTTGCGCATGTCACCGGATATCTGGCGACCGGTCTCCGGGACCTCACCACCGATCTCGCCGCGCTGGACGGCGAGGGATGGTGGGCCGTCGTGGTCGACTACGAGGGCAAGGTGACGTGTGCCCGGTTCGGCGACGTCCGCAGGGCACCGCTGCCCGCGCCGCGCGGCCCCTGGCGGGGCCCGCACCCGTCGTCGTGGCGCACCTCCCTGGACCGGGCCGCCTACGAGGACGGCGTGCGGCGCATCCGCGCCTACATCGAGCGGGGCGAGGTCTACCAGGCCAACCTCTGCCGGGTGCTGACCGCGCCGCTCCCGGCGGGGGAGGAGCCCGACCCGCTCGCCCTGGCCGTACGGCTGGCGGAGGGCAACCCCGCCCCCTACGCCGCCACGGTGAGCCTGCCGGGACTGGCCGTCGTGTCGGCCTCCCCGGAGCTCTTCCTGTCCAGGAACGGCGACGTGGTCGAGTCCGGGCCGATCAAGGGAACCGGGGTCACCGCGGGGGACCTGCTGGAGAAGGATTACGCGGAGAACGTGATGATCGTCGATCTCGTCCGCAACGACCTGGGCAAGGTCGCCGTGGTCGGTTCGGTGAGCGTGCCCGCCCTGTGCGAGGTGGAGGAGCACCCGGGTCTCGTACACCTGGTCTCCACGGTCCGGGCGCGGCTCGCGCCGGAGTACGGGTGGCCGGACCTGTTCTCCGCGACCTTCCCGCCGGGCTCGGTGACCGGAGCCCCGAAATCCTCGGCTCTGAGGATCATCGATGAGCTCGAACCCGAGCCGCGCGGGCCCTACTGTGGAACCGTGGGCTGGGTCGACGCCGACCGGCGGCGGGCCTGCCTGGCCGTGGGAATCCGCACGTTCTGGTTGTCGTCCGACGAAATCCGTTTCGGTACGGGCGCGGGCATAACCTGGGGGAGCGACCCGCGACGCGAATGGGACGAGACCGAGTTGAAGGCCTCCCGGCTCATCGCGCTGGCATCAACATCAGGTTCAGAAGGAGTCGGATGAACGTACCTATATGGCTTAACGGGGCACTTGTCGCTCCGGATCAGGCCACCGTCTCGGTGTTCGATCACGGCTTGATGGTCGGTGACGGGGTGTTCGAGACCATCAAGTGCGTGAACGGCACCACGTTCGCGCTCACTCGCCACCTCGACCGGCTCACGCTCTCGGCGCGGCGGATGGATCTGCCCGACCCCGACGTGGAGGCGATCGCCGACGGGGTCCGCGCCTGCCTGGCCGAGGCCCCGCCCTGGAAGCTCGGCCGCGTCCGCGTCACCTACACCAGCGGCCCGGGACCGCTCGGCTCCGACCGGGGCGACCAGGGCTGCACGACCGTGGTGATCGTCGACGAGCAGAAGCCGTTCCCGGCCACCGCCGACGTCACCGTCGTGCCCTGGCCGCGCAACGAGCGCGGCGCGCTCGCCGGGGTGAAGAGCACCTCCTACGGCGACAACGCCAAGGCGCTGTTCTACGCCAAGGCCAGGGGCGGAGGCGAGGCGATCTTCGAGAACCTCGCGGGCGACCTCTGCGAGGGCACCGGCAGCAACGTCTTCGTCGTACGCGACGGGAGGCTGCTCACCCCCACGCTCGCCTCGGGCTGCCTGGCGGGGGTCACCCGCGCGCTCGCCCTGGAGTGGTGCGGGGGCATCGAGGAGGACGTCCCGCTCTCGGCCCTGTACGAGGCCGAGGAGGCGTTCCTCACCTCCACCACCCGCGACATCCAGCCGATCCGCGCGGTCGACCAGACCGTGCTGCCCGCCGCGCCCGGCCCGATCACCGCCAAGGCCATGCGGGTCTTCGCCGAGCGCTCCGCCGCCGACCTCGACCCCTGAGCGACCGCTGAGCCCCGGGTTCCGGCTCCGGTGAGCGTACGCTCCCCGGAGCCGGTCGTCCGGCTGCCCGCCGATCCCGTGTCCCGCACGCGCCCCCCGATCGACGCGAGGGCTCACCCGCCGCGTCGATCGGACCGTGTCGATCGGACATCGCCGCTGAGGCGCGACGATGTGGCGCGGGTGGGAAACGGGGCTAGTAGGACACCTGGGTCTGCGCGTTCAGTTCCTTGATCCTGACCTTGGAGGCCGGATCGGTGAGCGGGTCGTCGATCCGGAGCACGTCCAGGCCCCTGGTGATGTCACTCGAGTAGATGTGGCCGTTGTAGTAGTACGCCGACCAGGATCCGCCGAGCCCCGGGATCGGGCCCCGCTCGAAGAAGCCGATCTCCCGGGGCTTGTCCGCGTCGGTGAAGTCCCAGACGGACACCCCGCCCTGGTACCACGCCTGGACCATGATGTCCTTGCCCGGCACCGGCAGCAGCGACCCGTTGTGCGCGACGCAGTTCTCCTCGGCGGCCTGCTCCCTCGGGATCTTGAAGTAGCCGCGGAGCGTGAGCTTGCGGTCCTTGCCGAGGTCGTACACCGCGTTGGCGCCCTTGGTCTTCGGAGTGTTGGAGTCACAGGTCGCGCTGACACCGCCGCCCAGCTCGTCCCCGAAGACGATCTTGGTGGCGTCGTTGTTGAACGTCGCCGAGTGCCAGATGGAGAAGTTCTGCTTGTCGCTCACGCGCTGGAGCACCTTGGGATTGACCCGGTCGGCGATGTCCAGCAGGAACCCGTCGCCGAAGCAGGCGGCGGCGGCGAGGTCCTTCTCGGGATAGGCCGTGAGGTCGTGGCAGCCGCCGATCCCGTCCTCGGGCAGCTGGCCGGAGAGCACCGGCTTCGAGACCACCTTGGCGGTCTCCGGAGCCTTGACGGGCACCTCGACCACGGAGATCTTGTTGTGCGGCGCGGGGCAGGTCGTCGACTCCGGCTCCGGGCCGGGGGAGGAGATGTAGAGGTAGACCTTGTCCGAGCTCTTGCCGGGCACGAGGGTGTGCGTGTGGGAACCGCAGTCGGTACGGACCGCGGAGACGAACTTCGGGTGGCTCTTGTCCGAGATGTCGAAGATCCGGATGCCCTCGAAACCGTCGGACTCCGGCTCTCCACGCTGGGCGTCGCACTCGGTGCCGGCCCGGACGGAGTCGATCGAGAGGAACAGCAGGTCCCCGCTCACCGAGATGTCGTTCTGCTCACCGGGGCAGAGCACCCGGCTGACCACCGAGGGGCTCGACGGCTCGGAGATGTCGAAGACGGTGAAGCCCTCGAAGTTGCCGACGAACGCGTAGTCCCCCTGGAAGGCCAGGTCGGTCCCCCATGCCTGGGGCCCGTCGAGCGGGGCGCCGGGAGGCACGTTGGCCACATGCGTGATGTTGTCGCTGTGGATGCCGTCACCGGAGACGCCGGGAGCGGAGGTCGTCTGCCCCGTGGAGCTCGGGCTCTCCTCCGGCGTGGCCGGAGGGGCAGAGGTGGCGGCGGACGGCGGCGAGGCCGCGGGAGTCGGGTCCGCCCCGCACCCGGCCACGAGAAGTAACCCGGCCAGGCCGAATGCCACGATCGGTCGCACGGTGCCCCCAATATGTCGGTCCACTTGCCCCATTATTGAAGCTATGCGGAGGATGCGTGTGCCGAGTCAGGTTATCGCCATGATCATGGTGGCATCGGTTCTCGGTGGATGCGCGGAGACCGGATCGGAGCGGCCTGCCCCGCTCGTCGCCGAATCCGGCGCGCCCGTGATCATTCCTG
The DNA here is from genome assembly GCF_042898365.1 of Streptosporangium sp. NPDC000509. NCBI lineage: Bacteria > Bacillati > Actinomycetota > Actinomycetes > Streptosporangiales > Streptosporangiaceae > Streptosporangium > Streptosporangium sp. NPDC000509. Next base: position 19,726 of record NZ_JBIAYX010000022.1, read on the forward strand.
GTGGCCCCGGGGAGAGCGGTCGCACGGCGAGACCGGGCGAGAGGCTGGGAGAGTCCGAGGCGCGCGTCACCGCGGCCGACGTGAGGTTCGCCGAGGGCATGATCCCGCACCACCGGCAGGCGCTGGAGATGGCGGAGCTGGTGCCCTCCAGGTCGTCGTCCCCCTCCCTGCGAAGGCTCGCCGAGCGGATCACCGCCGCGCAGCGACCCGAGATCGCGGCCATGACCTCATGGCTGAAGACGGTGGGAAGGACTCCGGGCGAGCACGGCGACCACGACGCGCACACTCTCCCGCTGGAGGAGATGAACCGGCTCAGGGCGGCCAGAGGGCCGGCCTTCGACACGCTCTTCCTCACCCTCATGATCACTCATCACGAGGCGGCGGTCACGATGGCCGGGCTCCAGCTGCGCGAGGGCGCCGACCGGGCCATGCTGGCCACCGCCAAGGACGTCGTGGCCGGCCAGGGCATCGAGATCGCCCGGATGCGGGACCTGCTCAGATCCGGAACCTGACGTGCTCCCCGGCCTGGGGGCGGAGCGCCGCGGACGATTCCGACAGCCGGGCAGCCCCCCGCGGGGCGCGGGTCAGGAACTCCAGAGCATGTTGCTGAGCTCGGCGTCGAGGTCCATGAAGTCGGTCTCGCGACCGGCGGGGACCAGCTCGTAGGTCCGGTGCAGGAACTCCGTGAGCGGGGCCAGCGGCACCTCGAACAGGGCCTGGCCGAACGGCGAGGTGAGGCTTATGTGCAACGTGCGCTCGCCGTCGGCGCGCGCCGGCCACACCTGGACGTCCCCGTCGCCGACCCGCCGCACGATGCCGACCGTCAGCAGCTCGCGAGCGAAGATCCACTCGACGGGCTCGTCGTTGCCCACGTGGAAGGCCATCCTGATCGCGTACGGATCACCGGCCGTATAGCTGAGTCCGGCGAGCAGGGGGACGGTGGTACGGTCGGGGACCACAAGCCGAAGGCCTAGCTCGGCAGAGACGGTGGAGCTGTTCATCGTCAGCCAAACCTTTTTCGTCGTCGGTCCCCTCTGCGGGGCTTTCACTGCTCTCACTGCTACGAACGGCTTCGTCCCTCGCGAGCTACCACGCGGAACAAAGAAACCTGTAGGAAAGATTCCGCCTCCACGCCCTTCTGTAACACACATCACAGTGCGACATTTGGGCATCTACCTGGCTAAACATCACCAACAGGGCCGTATTTGCAAGGGTTTTGCGTCTCGTTTTGGTCACCGTCGACTCCCTGGCGGGGCGTCTCGGGTGATTCGGGTCGAGCGCGGGTCGTTCGGTGCTTCTACGGATCAGGACGATGCTATGACACCGTAGCCCCCCGCCGGATGCATCCTCAGACCTTTGCCTCCCGACCGTGTCGTCTTTCAAGATCATCCTAGTGGCGAACACCGCTTCGCGAGTGCTCCCGGATTGCTGTATGGTTTTCCACGTCGGCACCGTGAGGGGCCGCACAGGGCGGGCGATTAGCTCAGCGGGAGAGCGCTTCGTTCACACCGAAGAGGTCACTGGTTCGATCCCAGTATCGCCCACACTAGCAAGAAGCAGGTCAGGGCCCCTCGGCTGACACCAGCCGAGGGGCCTTCCTCTGCTCATGACCGTGCCGTGCGACCACGCCGCCTCGGTGATGCCCGGGAAGGTCCGACCCGGCCGCCACACCTCCAGAGATCTCCACCTCTCCGCGTCCAGCCCCGCTCTCGTGGTGAGGGTGCGGAAGGAACGACGAACGTCGCCCGCTGTTCAACGGCGTCCGATTTATCCTCTTTGTCCTCCAGTCCGCATGCGACCAGGCGAGGGTCCCGGGTTCCCCCGTGCGCGCCCCAAGTGGCGGGACGGCCAAACCCCGGGCGTGCAGGCCCGTCTCCCTCGCTACGGCCGGTACGGCCTCGGGACCGAAGCGTTCTCGGGTTATGAGACCTGACCGTCCGCGGGGTGGCGACGATAGGGCGCGGCGACGATATCGGTCCAGCCGATCAGGCGAGCCAGGTCGATGGCCGGGTCTCGCGGGTTCGCCATGATCCGGGCGCGGTGCCGGTCCGGATATCGACCCGGGCGAGAAGACGGTTCACGAGCTACGCCAAGAGCGACCTTCCGCGATCCAAGATCGTCAAGGCATTGGATTCACATCCGAGCCCGCCACATCATGACCGCGGGTGAGGCGGCGGGCCCCGGCCGTCGGCGCTGTGGGTCCCGAGCGACTTCCCCGAAGCCGTGGAACTCGTGACGTGACCGTACGACCGGTTCTAGTTCGGCGCCGCCGACGGCGGCAGCGCCACCCGATCCGTCGGCCGGAGGGCCCGCCGACCTCAATGTCCTCCGCCACCAAGGGAAAGTATCAGTCAAAATCCCTATCTAAACGGCATTGGGCCACGGGTCTGAGGAAAATTCTAGTTCTTATCGCCACCTCGCGCCCGGAGCCGATTCCGTGGATATAAACGAGCGGGATACTCCTCTCCAGTAAGGAGCGCGATGGATGCCCGGTTGCTGACAGACGAGCAAATCGAAAGGTTCGTTCAGGACGGATTCGTGAAGGTGGAGGGCGCGTTCCCCAGAGATCTTGCCGCCGAGGCGTGCGGCCTGCTGTGGAAGCAGCTCGACATGGATCCGGACGACCCGGGGACGTGGACCAGAGAAGTGGTCAGGCTAGGACTCCAGGACGCCGAGCCGTTCGTGCGCAGTGCCAACACTCCCGAGTTGCACGCCGCTTTCGATCAATTGGTCGGGCCCGGACGATGGACGCCCATTGAGAAGGTCGGCACATTTCCGGTGCGATTTCCCCGGACGAAGCTGCCGGAGGAGGCCGAGGACTACGGCTGGCACATCGACGCCAGTTTCCTGACAGCCGAAGCGGAGGCGGCGAACGCGCTGAGTTGGGAGGGCGAACTGGCGCTCGTCCCGCCCAACTATGACAAGATCCTTCGCTGCAACGTGACCTCGCGGGGCCGGTCGTTGCTGCTGCTCCTGCTCTACACCGACACGGGCGAGCGTGACGCGCCGACGCTCCTGCGCGTTGGTTCCCATCTGGACGTGCCGCCGCTGCTCGCGCCGTACGGTCCGGAGGGGACCTACCTGGAGGCGGCGGGCGTGGGAGCGCACAGGCCGCTCACCCTGGCCACGGGCGAGGCGGGCGATGCCTACCTCTGCCATCCGTTCCTGGTGCACACGCCCATCTCCAACACGGGCCTGCGCCCCCGGTTCATGGCCCAGCCGTCGCTGCTGCCGGTCGGGGAACTGGACCTCGACCGGGCGGATGGAGAGTGTTCACCGGTCGAGCGTGCGATCCGCCTCGGCCTGGGCAGGGAGGACGAGCGTTAGCGCCATGGAAGAACGAACGAAGAATCCCCCGTGGCAGAGCCTGGTGGGGCTCGTCCTCGGAGGCATGGCCACGCAGGTGGTGGGCCTGGCGGCGCGGCTCAAGCTGCCCGACGCGATCGGTGACGGCGAGCGCGGCGCGGACGACCTCGCGGCCGAGTACGGCATGCGCGAGAACGCGATGCTCCGGCTGCTGCGCGCGCTGGTCGCGCTGGAGGTCCTGACGGAGGCGAGCCCGGGCCGCTTCGGCGTCGCCCAGGTGGGGGAGCTCCTGCGCGCCGACCGGCCCGGGTCGATGTACGCGCTCGCCCGGATGATCACTGAGCCCGCCATGCTGAGCGCCTGGCAGAACCTGGAGTTCAGCCTGCGCACCGGCAGCCCCGCCTTCGAGGAGACGTTCAAGACCGACTTCTTCGGTTATCTGGCTGATCACCCCGAGTTGTCGCGGCTGTACAACGCGGCGATGAGCCAGGGCACGCTGAGTGTGGCCGAAGCGGTCGTGAAAGGCTATGACTTCAGCGGATTCGAGACCATCGTGGACGTGGGCGGTGGAGATGGCACGCTGATCTCCGCCGTGCTGCGGGCGCACCCGGGGCTGAGAGGAGTGGTCTACGACAGCGCCGCAGGCGCGTCAGCGGCGAAGCAGACCCTTGACAGGGCGGGGGTGGCGGAACGCTGTGCGGTCGAGGCCGGCGACTTCTTCGCCGGTGTTCCCGGCGGCGCCGACCTCTACCTGCTCAAGAGCATCGTGCACGGCTGGGACGACGATCGGGCGGGGACGATCCTGCGGCACTGCGGGCAAAGCGTCGCCCCCCACGGGCGGATCCTGATGATCGAGCACGTTCTTCCCGACGAGGTACCACCGAACGCGAATCCGTTCACCTATCTCAACGACCTCAACCTCCTCGTCAACGGCCACGGCCTGGAGCGGACTCGCGCCGACTTCGAGCGGCTGTGCGCCAGCGGCGGCCTCACCCTGACCGGGATCGAGCCACTGCCGCCAACCGGCTTCTGCTGGATCGAGGCGCGGCCGGGGTAACCTGGGGGCCTCGACGACAAGGACGGGCAGATTGGTATACCTGTACGAGACGGCACGGGTGGATCACAGCGACCTCGCCGGCGGCTCCGTTCTCCACTCCGCCCCCGGCATGCCCGCCTTCCCGGTACGGCTCGCCGCCGAGATCTTCCAGCGTGCCCTGGCTCTGCGCGGTGGCACGGAGCCGGCCGTGGTGTGGGACCCCTGCTGCGGGAGCGGCTACCTGCTCACCGTGCTGGCCCTCCTCCAACGCCCGCGCGTCAAGGCGCTGCTCGCCTCCGACCTCTCCGAGGACGCACTCGGTACGGCACGGGCCAACCTGAACCTGCTGACCGAGACCGGCCTGCGAAGCAGGGCGGCGGAACTGGCGGACCGGGCGGAACGCTTCGGCAAACCCGGTTACGCGCGGGCCGCCGAGGCGGCGGAGCGGCTCGCCCGCCGGCTGACCGCGGGCGGCGGCCCGGTGCCCCACCGCCTCCGGCGGGCCGACGTCTTCGATCCCGCCCAGCTGGCCGCGGCGATCGACGGCCACGAGCCGGACATCGTGATCACCGATCCGCCCTACGACGAGCAGACCAACTGGCAGGGAGGCCATCAGGACAAGGGCCTGCCGGCGATGATGGCGGCGCTGGGGGAGGTCCTGCCACCGCACACGGTGGTCGCCGTGGCCGTCCGTGGCCGTCGCGTGCCCGTGGGGGCGGGCGTCCGTCCCCGTCAGCTGCTGCGGATCGGTACCAGAGCGGTCGCCTTCTTCGTCGCCGCCGACCTCATCGCGGCCGACCGGTCCGCGCAGCGGTGATCCGCTGCCGGCACGCCTCGTAGAGGATCGCGGTGGCCGCGTTCGCGGCGTTCAGCGAGCTCGCCGCCCCGGCCATGGGGATGCTCACCATCGTGTCGCACGCCTCGCGCCATGTGCTGCTGAGCCCGCTGGTCTCGTTGCCGACGAGCAGGAGCGTCGGCTGGGTGAAGTCGAAGTCGAAGACGTCGCAGTCGCCGTGCTCGTCGGTGCCCACCACGACGATCGGCTTGCCGCGCTTACGTTGCACGGCCACCCAGCCGAACACGTCGCTCGGCGCGGGCACCCGGACCGCCGGCAGGGAGAACAGCGAGCCCGTGCTCGCCCTGACCGATTTGGGGTCGTACACATCGGCGGCGTGACCCGCCACGATCAGCCCGTGCGCGCCCAGGGCGTCGGCCGAGCGGATGATGCTGCCGATGTTGCCGGGGCTCGTCGGACGGTCGAACACGACGCCCAGGAAGTCGTCAGCGACCGCGATGCGGCCGAGGTCGTCAGCGGGCATTTCCACGACGGCGACGACCTCGGGCGGCGCCTCGTTCTTCTCGCCCAGATCCGCCAGCATCTCGGGATCCATCGCGATCCGGTCGACTCGCACCGTGCGCAGCAGCTCCTCCAGCCACTTCGAAGGATTGCGCTGCTCGTTGTAGATGAGCGCGTGGATGGGCCAGCCGTGTTTCACCGCGAGCGAGATCGGACGGACTCCCTGGACCAGGAATTCGCGGGCTCGGGTCCGCTTGTTGCGGTTGGTGAGCAGAGACTCCCACTGCTGGAACCGAGCATTGCGCGTGGTGATTCGCCGAATCGCCGGCACGTGTGTCCTCATCGGTCGTAGCGGGTCGCCGTAGGGCGGCTCGCTGGTCGGTGGCCGTCCGGCGGGTGGGCACCTCTGTGCCCCGGGCCTTGAACCCTGCTGAAGGACAGCGCCCCGCTGGTTGGCCGGGAGAATGGAGCGCTCGGGCGAGGAGGCGGGGCCGGTTCGTCGGCATCCTCTCCGGCCGCCTCGAAACCGGCAGGCTCCCCGAGGAGGCAACCACCTGGTCGCATCATCCTTGAATCGCTACGACTTGACACAGTTATGACCTGGGATGTCTTTCAGCCCGACCGACCGCTCCAGTAGGCCACCCTATGCCTTCACCACCTCCAGCTCGGGCAGTGGGAAGACCAGTTTCCCGCCGGAGCGCAGAAAGTCGCGTTCGCGGTTGATCACCGGCTCCCGGTAGATCCAAGGGAGGACCAGGAACTGGTCGGGGCGGCGTGCCCTGGCCTCCTGCTCGGAGACGATCGGGATGCCGGTGGCCGGGGTGTAGCAGCCGAACTTGTCCTGGTTCACCTCGGCGATGCACGGCAGATCGGCCTCGCCGAGCCCGCAGTACTGCAGGATCACGTTGCCCTTGGTGGAGGCGCCGTACCCGAGGGTGAGCAGGCCGTTCTTCCGTGACTCGGCGAGGAAGTCGAGCAGGCGGCCGCGGTGCTCCGCGGTCCGCCGCGCGAACGAGGCGAGCGGGAGGTCCCTCTCTCCGTCACGGATGGCCGCCAGGGCCGCTTCGTTGACCTGGGAGCGGGCCGTACGCCTGGCCAGGACGACCGAGAGGCTTCCGCCGTACACCGCGTTCAGCTCGGCGTCCAGGACCTTCAGCCCTGCGCGCTCGGCCATCCACTCGATCTGGCGCAGCGCGTAGTAGTCCAGGTGCTCGTGGCAGACCACGTCGTAGGCGGTGGCGCGGAGCATCGCGGGCATGTAGCTCTGCTCGATCACCCAGATGCCGTCGTCGGTGAGCAGCTCCCGTACCTCGCGCATGAAGTCCAGCGGGCGAGGCAGGTCGTAGAACATCGCGATGGAGGTGACGACCTTGGCGCGGCGTCCGCCGAGCAGGTCGCGGGAGAAGAAACCGGTGATCCGCTCGATGTGCGGGGGGTAGAACTCGGCGAAGGCGGAGGCCGCGGGATCCACGCCGACCAGGGTGGGGCCGTCGGCGGGGTAGGCCGACAACAGGGTGCCGTCGTTGCTGCCGATGTCCACGACCACGTCGCCGGCGCCGAGCTCGACCTTTTTCGTGATGGCGGCGACCTTGCCGCGCAGGTGCTCGACCATGGAGCGGTTCAGACCTGACCGGTAGCCGTAGCGCTCTCCGTACATGAGACCGAAGTCCGCGGTGTGGCGCAGCTGCACCAGTCCGCAGCCGCTCGGCGAGCAGACCACCAGTTCCAGCGGCACCCGTGGCACGGGCTCGTCGAGGGTGCGCGGGAAGACGCCGGTGAGCGCCTGCGCGCCCAGGTCGAGCACGGGCAGCAGGTCGGTGTTGTCGCAGATGCGGCAGCGGTCGATGACCGTCATGTGTGCTTGGTCCGTCATGATTCTCCAAGACGTGCTCGGCTGTGATCTTTGAGCCAGCAGACCACGTTCGAGGCGTCCGGCCAGTCGGCCTCGGGCTCGGTGACCACGGGGAACTGGTCATCGACCCGGTCGCTGTCGAAGGTGGAGCGTGAGCCGACGGCGTCCCTGATCTCCCTCAGGGTGATCGTCGTCCGCGCGCCCAGCTCCCACAGCCCCTCGGCGTCGAGATGGTCGGCCACCCACCGGCCGCACCAGTCGACCGGTGCGAAACTCTGCCGTGACGACCCCGCCGCGTAAACCGGTTGGTCGCCGAGGAAGTCCTGTAGGACACCCTTGGTGTAGCCGGTGCCGTACATGGGGCCCAGGCGAACGATGAGCCCGCCCGCGCAGAGCTCCTCGGCCTCGGCCCGGTGTCGGCCGTAGGGGGTGTCCAGCTGGGTGCGCGCGGAGATGGTACTGATCTGGAGAAACCTCTTCCACTCCCAGTCGCGCATAAACGCCTCGGTCTTGGCCACCGTCTCGCGGCGGTCTTCCTCGGGGTGGTGGCGTGCCCAGTAGCGGCGGGACGGGCAGGCCGCATTGATCAGCACGTCGAACGGGCCGCTGCGGCGTGCCTCCTCGTAGTTCTCGCGATCGACGGGCACTGCCGCGCCGCCGAGGGCGCGGACGATGGCCGATCCGACGAAGCCCCGCGCGCCGGCGACAGCGACTCTCACACGCGCTCCAGGGTGTGCGGCAAGGGCTCGACCTGCACCAGCGGTGGGTCACACTCGTCCCACGGCTTGGTGAGCATGGCGATGAACGTCAGGGACGAGATGGCGTGCACGGCATGCATGACCCCGATCGGCGTCCTGGTGCACACCCCACGAGAGACGTGGATGAACTCCTCGGGGCACTTCGGGTCGTCGGAGTCGTCCTTGGTGACCAGCACGCCTTCACCCTCGACGAAGAGCAGGTATTCGACAAAGTGCGGATGGTAGTGCAGGCCGCGGACCTTTCCGGGGTGCAGGTGCAGCATGTTGAATTCCAAGATGGGGTCGGGTGGCACCCAGGTGAAAATGCCGCCGCGCCCGTCTCTGACGGTATCCAGGTTGCAGGACGGTTTGAGGACTTCGATTTTCATACAACTTCCACTCGGCTCGTTCCTTTGGGCGCAGGAGTAACCGAGGTTAACGTGCCTTAGCGGGATTGGAGCTGAGGGAAATGCTAGATTTCGGCGCCGGCCGACTGCGGCGGCGTCCGCCCAGGGCGGATGCGCCGGGTACCTCGGCATTCACTAGTAAATTCACTAAACTGTTTTCCTGATTCGTGATGTCGGAAAGAATATTGCGTATCGTGAGCCGTGATATGGGCAATGTGCCCGTTTCGACTATGGCTGGATGACAGTTGACCGTCGGCGTAGGGTGATACCTCGCGCGGATGGCCTCATGGCTGGAGATTATCCTGACTAAGCGCGCATTGATCACTGGGATTACCGGCCAAGACGGCACTTATCTCGCTGAGTACCTTCTCGCGGCCGGTTATGAGGTATTCGGGATGATACGGGGTCAGGCGCCGCCTGCCACCCGTGACAGGAAGCGGCCCAATCCGGAGGTCAGGCTCGTCAGCGGTGATCTGCTGGACCAGTCCAGCCTGATCGCGTCGATCGAGAAGGTGCAGCCGGCCGAGGTCTACAACCTTGGTGCGCTGTCATATGTCCCCATCTCGTGGCAGCAGGCGGCGACCACGGCGGAGATCACCGGGATGGGCGTTCTTCGTGCTCTGGAAGCGCTCAGGATCGTCAGCGGGGTAACCGCCTCCCAGACTCCGGGACCGGGGCAGTCGCGCTTTTATCAGGCATCCTCGTCGGAGATGTTCGGAAAGACCAGAGAAACGCCACAGAACGAGCTCACGCCGTTTCATCCGCGCAGCCCGTACGGCGTGGCGAAGACGTTCGGCCATTACACGGTGCAGAACTACCGTGAGTCGTACGGCATGTTCGCGGTCTCCGGCATTCTGTTCAACCACGAGTCGCCGATACGCGGCGCCGAGTTCGTGACACGGAAGGTGTCGCTCGGTGTGGCCGCCATCAAACTCGGTCTGCGTGACTCCCTGCAGCTGGGCAACCTGGACGCGGAACGCGACTGGGGTTTCGCCGGCGACTACGTGCGGGGCATGGCGTTGATGCTGGCACAGGACGAGCCGGAGGACTTCGTGCTGGGCACCGGCGTCACGCACAGCGTGAAAGAGCTGGTCGCATCGGCCTTCGCGCACGTCGGTCTGGATTGGCGCAAGTACGTGGTCGTGGACCCCCTGCTGCTGCGTCCGGCCGAGGTCGACCAGCTGTGCGCCGACCCGGCGAAGGCGGGGGAGAAGCTCGGCTGGAAGCCCGCCGTCCCCTTCGAGGAACTGGTCGCCATGATGGTGGACAGCGATATGCGGTTGCTGCGGGACTCGCGCCACGACCTCAACACTCAGGTGCCCGAGGTGGCGTCGTCGTGGTGAGCCCTCGTGCCGGACGGCCCAAAGACCTAAGGACACGTGATGACCTCAGCAGATCTGGATAGTCACCGTAACCTTGCCGCCTGCGGAGGCGGCGAACGGGAGGGATTCCTCTCCTGGTTCGCGGAGCGGACCCGGATGTCCGGCTGCCACGTGGACCGCGCACCGCTGACCGAGCTGCGCGGATGGGCGTTCGACGAGGCCACGGGAAATCTGGCGCACGAGAGCGGTCGGTTCTTCGTGGTCGAAGGGCTGCATGTCCGCACGAGCTACGGCGCGGTTCGCGAGTGGAGCCAGCCGATCATCAACCAGCCGGAGATCGGTATCCTTGGCCTGTTGGTGAAGATGGTGGACGGCGTGCCCCACTGCCTGATGCAGGCCAAGATGGAGCCGGGCAACCTCAACACGATGCAGCTCTCGCCGACCGTCCAGGCCACGCGGAGCAACTACACCCGCGTCCACCGCGGCAGCCGCACGAAGTATCTCGAGTACTTCACTCACCCGCCCGCCCGGCAGGTCCTGGTCGACGTCCTGCAGTCGGAGCAGGGCTCCTGGTTTCTGCGCAAGCGCAACAGGAACATGGTCGTCCAGGTCAACGAAGACCTGCCCGTCTCCGACGAGCACTGCTGGCTGTCCCTGCGGGAGATCAGGAAACTGCTGCGGATCGACGGGCTCGTGAACATGGACACCAGGACTGTGCTGTCCTGCCTGCCCGCCCTCTTCTGCCACGTCGGCAGCACGATCGCGGAGGGAGAGGGTATGGCCGCGGCGCTGGCCCGCTCCGTCAACGGGCAGGGCACGGCCCATCACGGCATGGTGGGCGTCCTGAGCTGGTTCACCTCGGCCAAGAGCCGCCATGAGCTGGCCGTCCGCCGCGTGCCTCTGCGCGGGCTGCCGGGTTGGCGCGACACCGGGGACGAGATCACCCACGATGACGGGCGGCACTTCAGCATCATCGGGGTCACCGTACGCGCGAACCACCGCGAGGTGACCGAGTGGGACCAGCCGCTGTTGCACCCGCAGGGGCGCGGACTGGTCGCCTTCGTGGTGAAGAACATCGACGGGGTGGCGCACCTGCTCGTTCACGCGCGCTTCCAGGCAGGCCTGCTGGACGCCATGGAGATGGGGCCCACCGTCCAGTGCAACCCCGAGAACTATCCCGGGGGCCCGCCGATCTTCCTCGACTACGTGCTGAGCGTCTCCGCCGGGCGGATCCTCTACGACACGATCCTCGCCGAGGAGGGCGGCAGGTTCCATCACTCGCAGAACCGCTACCTGCTGGTGGAGGCGGACGAAGACTTCCCGCTGGATATACCGGAGGACTTCTGCTGGGTCACCGCCCACCAGCTCACCGCCCTGCTGCGGCACGGCTACTACGTCAACGTGGAAGCCCGCAGTCTGCTGACCTGTCTGCACAGTCTGTGGTGAGCGTCATGCCCACGCATCCGATCAGGCTCGGCCTGCTGGGCTGCGCCGACATCGCCTGGCGTCGCACCCTGCCGGTGATCCAGTGCGAGCCCGCGGTCGAGCTGGTGGCCGTCGCGGCCAGGGACATGGCCAAGGCCAAGGTGTTCGCCGATCATTTCGGCGGTAAGGCCGTGGAGGACTACCGGGCGCTTCTGGAACGGCCGGACATCGACGCCGTCTACATCCCGCTGCCCGCTGGACTACATCGCGAGTGGATCGTCAGGACGCTGAACGCGGGCAAGCACGTGCTCGTGGAGAAGCCGCTGACCACGCGATACGTCGACACGATCGAGGTTCTGGAGCTGGCAGGGGCACGAGGGCTGACTCTGATGGAGAACCTCACCTTTCTCCGGCACGGCCTGCACGCCGCCGTCCAGGACCTGGTGGCCGGTGGGGAGGTCGGCGAGCTGCGCATGCTCAGCGCCACCTTCGGCTTTCCGCCGCTCAGCCCGAAGGACATCCGTTACCGGCCAGACCTGGGCGGCGGCGCCCTGCTCGACGTCGGCGTGTACCCGCTCAGCGCGGCCCAGCGTTTCCTCGGCCCCGATCTTGAGGTGGTCGGCGCGACGCTGAAGGAGGATCCGAACTACGGCGTCGATGTGGCGGGCAACGCGTTGCTCTCCACGCCCGACGGCAGGACGGCTCATGTCGCCTTCGGGTTCGAGCATGTGTACCGCTGCGACTACGCGCTGTGGGGCAGCCGAGGGCGGATCTTCGTCGACCGCGCTTACACGCCTCCGCCGACCTGGCACCCGGTGATCCGGCTGGAGCGCCAGAACGAGGTGCGGAAGGTGATCCTGCCGCCCGAGGACCAGTTCGCCAATACCCTCCGCGCGTTCCTTCGCGCTGTGAGCGCTTCCGAGCGGTCGGCCGACGCGGAGGTGGCGATCCGCGTTCAGGCGCGGTTGGTCGATCAGATCAGGGACCGGGCGCGCTCTACGTACCGCGGCCAGGCCGACACGTCGGTGGCGTAACCACTGATCGCCGGGGCCGGCGCGTCGGCGTCCGGATCGGTCAGGACACGCGGAAGGTCCGCTCGCCGGACACGGTGAACCGGCCGATGAACGCATCATGGTAGGCGCCCGTCCGCTGCGATGCCCGGGGAGGTGCGGACGGCTCACCGCCGGATCGCCGTCACGCCCGGCCCCGCCGGCCACGAGTGTCGCGTACGCCGTCAATGCCAAGACGCCCACTGGCGGATGCCTTTGTCCGCAGGCCGAGCGCCACTCGGGCACCGCCGCAAACCGGCATATCAACACCAATTTCATCACGGCTGGATCAGTGGCCGATTCGGTTTTCCGCAACCAATGTTAGTAAATCCACTAGAGCGATTTCAAGATCATTGTCGGCCTGACCTTCCGTGTTATTGTTGCGGTGTATTCCTAACTGCTTGAGTTATGCCTAGTTACCCAGACCTTGACAGGCGAGTTTCCTGTGGGGTATGGGTTGTTAAATCGTGTCTCGACGCGCCCGGTGATCTATGTGTAGGGGCACGGCATCACCAAGCAATACGGCATGACCGGATCTCTGTCCGGTGAGAGGGGGATGCCATGTAAGAACAAATCAGAGGCGAGATCTTCGATCACATCGACAGGCGTCGATGGGAATGGATAAGGCCGATAGATAAGAGGATCATGCAATCCAACTCTACTACCCCCTTATCGGAACTACACGTCAAAATCATAGAAAGCATCGCCGCAGGTGAGCGAACACTTAAGATCGCCGGCAAACTCTATCTGAGCCGCCAAGGGGTCGAATATCACGTCAGCAAGCTCTTGCAACAGCTTCGGGTGCCGAACCGTCCGGCCCTCGTCGCCAAAGCGTATTCGATGGGAATTCTGCTGCCCGGCACGTGGCCGCCCGAAGCTCCCCGGACGGACGGACGCATCCCACCGCCCCGCCTGGAGAGATTCACCGTTCCCTGAGAGCCGGAACGAGGCCTCGGAAGGCTTCGCCATAATGTCGTGGCCGGCTCGTTGAAACGCGGCGGGTCGATGCCCGCGACTCCAAATACAAGCCCTCCCGTTCTGCTCCGGACACATCCGGGCCGTTGGACAGGACAAATTCACGTCGCTGTGCCCGCGTAGCCGCTCCACCACCTGCCGGGTGTGCTCCCAAGCCGCCTCACCGAGAACGCGCCCGGGGTCTCGAAGCGGTTGTGCCGGGGCGGCCGGGGATGCGACTCGACGAATGGAGTTGTTGGATGTTTGTCCCGAACAAGTCGGGTCGGCCCTGTGGGCTTCGCCCGGTAGGTGAACTTGTTGAGACCGCGCGTGCCGTGGATGTCGACGCGGGCGGCGGGTGATGAGATCCGTCAGCGGGTTGCAGGACGGCCGTAAGTGGCGGCCCGCTCCCAGGGCGGGTGAGGCCGGATCCGGTTTCGGGGACCGGGCGACTGCGGCGAGTCGGGGCGACCGGGCGAGATGGGCTCCCCGCCCCTGAGACTCGGAAGAACCGCCCCGGGCGCCGGCCCGACCGTGTGACGACGGTGTGGTCGTTTCGCGTCGGTCGTGAACGTCATCCGCGTTCCCGAGGGCGTCGCCACCCGGCCCATACCACCTTGGGGAAGAAAAACCGGTGGTCGGTGAAAGGCATCCGCCGTGGCGCGATGCCGTTCTCGGCTTCCCGGCGACACCGCGCCGCGGAAGGTGAGCAGCGAATCTCCTGCGGCCGGTCGGCATGCCTGTGGAAGTCAGGCCCGACCTCCAGCCGGAATAAGTGTGCGTTCATATTGTTTGGCGTGCGCGCAACCAGCTCGGCAATATACTGGGAATTTTCCTATAAAACGACGGCAAGGCCGGCCTCGAATTTTTAACGCCGACGGGTGGAGACTGAACGATGCGAGACGACTGTCCGCGGGACCGACCGATGGTGGTGGCGATTTGCGCTTTCCGCTGCGAGAACGTGCTGAAGCACGTGCGTCATAACCTGGCCCAGTTGTCGGGAGACGAGTATTTCGTGCTCCTCGACCGGCCCACGAGCCCGGAGGCGGAGAAGGCGGTCGCCGAGGTGCGCGCGGCGGGCGGAACCATGCGCATCATCGGTGCCACTCGAGGGCTGTCGGCCTCCCGCAACGAAGTGCTCGCGGAATGGCCGGAGCATCATGTGATGTTCGCCGACGACGACGTCCGGCTCGACAAGGCGGCCGTCACCGCCGTCCGCGAGTCCCTGCGCGCCGGTGCTCACATGGCCGGCGTCCGGCTGCGCCGACCGTCGTGGCGCCTGCCGTGGTACTTCACCTCGGGGCAGTTCCACCTCGTCGGCTGGCACCAGGACGAAGGCGAGATCAAGATCTGGGGAGCATGCATGGCGGTGGACACCGCCTTCGCCCATGCCCACGGTCTCCGCTTCGACCTGAAGCTCAGCCGTACCGGTAAAAGCCTCCAGTCCGGCGAGGACACCACCTTCATCAAGCTGATGAAACAGGCGGGGGGACGGGAAGCACTGCTGCCGGAGCACTCCGTCGTGCATGACGTGGACCGCGGCCGGCTGCGGCTGCGCTATCTCCTGCGGCGGGCTTACTGGCAAGGGAGGACGGAGGCCGGCAGGAACGAGACGGTCCCGGGACTGCGCAAAGAGTGGAACAGGCACCGCACCGCAGGCTGGCCACTGGCCTGCCTGTACGGTGCGGCCACCGCCGTCGGCGCGGTCCACGAGCTCCTGCTGAGACTGCGTCGGCCTCGCACGCCGATGTCCTCCCGGTACCGGTCCGACCAGAGGTGATCACAGGCTACCGATCACGTCCACGCTGGACTTGGCCTCCATTATCTGCTTCCAGTACTGGCGCACGCCCTCCTTGAGACTGATCGTCGCCCGCCACCCCAGCGAGGCGGCGGCCAGGGAGGAGTCCAGCCATGTGCTGCGCTGGTCGAAGTGCCGGCCGCGCTCTCTGATCACGGTGAGCTCGCGCCCGACCACGGCCGAGACGATGTCCAGCAGCCCGGCCAGGGAGGTGGGCACGCCGGAGCCGACGTTCAGGATGGAGGGCACCTTGTCGGCCCTGTCCTCCCTGACGCACTGATGGAGCATCCCCAGGAGCCTGATGGTGTCGTCCACGTGTACGTAGTCCCTGACCACCTGGGGGTCGCCGATGAGGCGGACCGGCTCGTCGCGGGCCGCGGCCGTGAGCCAGTTGGCGAGCACGCCGAAGCCCTGCGTGGGCCGCTGACCGGGCCCGTAGACGTTGCCCAGCCGCAGCACCACCGGTTGCACCCGGTCCGCGTAGCGCAGCAGATCGCGCTCCAACTGCAGCTTCGCCCGGCCGTACGCGGAGGTGGGCCCCGTGGGGGCGGACTCCGCGTACGGCGGCCAGGCGTGCGGGGCGTAGACCGTGCCTCCTGAGCTGGCCAGCACGAACAGCGGCCGGCGGCCCGATTTAGCCAGTTCCTCCAGCACGCTGATGAGCAGCGCCCGCTCCGCCACGATCTCTCCGGGCCGGTATTCCGCGAGGGCCGGGGTCGTCCGCGTCGCGAGGAAGAAGGCGATCTCGGCTTCGCACAGCCCCGGAGCGGGACGGCCGTCGGCCACGGGCGGGCAGGTGCGGTTGAACGAGGCCGGCTCGTGCCCGGCCAGGCGCAGCCCGGACACGAGCCGGGATCCGATGAATCCGGTAGCCCCGATCACTGCCGACGGGCGCTTTCGCACGTGCGCTCCTTCCTCTCGGTCAGTAAGAACCGGTACTCAACTCGGCCAGGGAGGCGGTGATCGTGACCCGCTCTCCCTCGGTGGGAACGGGCCTGGACGAGCGGATCGCGCGATACGCCCTCTCCAGCTCCGGATGCACCCCAAAGGGGCGGCGGTAACCCGAGTCCTCCATGACGAAGGCCACGGCGCATCCCAGGCCCAGCGCGGGCAGGACATCGTGATCGACCCGGTTGCCCACCATCAGCAGGTCGGCCGGAGGCACGCCGAGATGGTCCAGGGCCATCCCGAGCAGCGCCGGGTCAGGCTTGGCCACCCCCACGAGCGAGTCGAGGAACATCGCCTCGCAGGCGGCGCTGACCCCCCAGGCGGAAAGGACGCCGGCGCACTCCGGTGGCTGGTTGGCCACGATGACCGTGCGCATCTCCCGGGACAACCTGGCGACGGCCCGCACCGCGCCGGGAATCTCCTGAGCGAGTTCGCTCCAGGCGCCACGGACGTGTGTCCAGCTCTCCGCCGCCTCCTCGGAATGGGCAAGGATCTCGTCCCCCGAGTAGTGCCGCTCGACCTGTTCGGTAAAAGTCTCGAGAGTCATTCCCCGGTCGGTGGCGCACAGCCGGTCGAACGTGCCCTGGAGCCAGGCCAGCTCGAAAGGTTCGTCATAGTAAATGACTCCGCCGACATCCAACGCGGTGGCGCTGTATCCAGTCATGACAACTCGCTCCAGCATCATCAAGGCATCGTGGCGAGTCTTGCACGGCTATTATTCAATAATCGACTTTGACCATGTATTTCCCGACAAAACTAGTTGATTCCCTATTCTCCGACACAAAGCCGCGACTCGTCTCCCGGCCCCCTGTATCGTCTGTGGCCGGGAGATTCCCCAGTGAGGAAGTAATGCGGATGAAGGGGGAACCTTCACCGGCGGAATTCCGGCGCAGGAGCCCGAATTCCACGGCACGTGGTTTTGAAACCGCCGAGGTGAGGCGCGCCGGCCCCGTGGCGTCAGGACGAGGCCCGCACGGACCCGCGCCGGACTCGCCGGGGCTCGGCATCCGGACGACGCGACGACGGAGGGCGGCTGCCCGCGGTACATCACCGTCCTGCGCCGCGGCCTGTCCGGCCTCATCGCCTCATCGCCGCGTCGATCACGTGTATCACTTCAGTACGGCGCGGAGGGCCTCGGTGAGCTGTCGCGCGCTGGGCAGCAGCGCGTGATCCAGCGCGAGCGCGTACGGGATGACCGCCCCGTCCGGCCGTGACACCCGCTTCGGCGGGGCGACCAGTGCGAACTCCTCAGCCGCCGTGGCGAGGATCTCGCCGCCCAGGCCACACGCGCGGTTGGAGTCGTCCATCACCACCAGCCGCCCGGTCTTCGCGACGGACGCACCCAGCGTCGCCCAGTCGATCGGGTAGACGGTCCTGGGGTCGACCACCTCGATCGAGACTTCGTCGGCCAGCTCGGCCGCGACCTGCAGGGCGGTCTGCACCAGGTGGCCGACGGCGACCACGGTGACATCGGTGCCCTCGCGGTGGACCCTGGCACTGCCGAGCGGAACCGGCCCCGGTTCTCCGGTGATCTCCTCGGCCGTTCCCATCAGGAGGGTGGGGGCGAACACGGCGACGGGGTCGGGGTCGCGGATCGCCGACAACAGCAAGCCGTAGGCGTCCGACGGCGTTGCCGGCACGACGGTCTTGATTCCCACGTGCGCGAAGAGGCTGTAGGGATGGTCGGAGTGCTGCCCGGCCATACCGGAGCGCGAGCCCGAGCCCGGCACCAGGTATGTGACGGGAACGCTCACCTGGCCACCGGTCATCAGCGAGAACTTGTGCGCCTGATTGGCGATCTGCTCGAACACCAGGTACAGCAGAGACGGGATCTGGTACTCCACGACCGGGCGCTGACCCGCCATCGCCGCGCCGGTCGCGAGGCTGGTGAAGCCCTGCTCCGACAGCGGCATGTCGACCACGCGGTCCTCGCCGTAGGCCACGGCCAGCCCTGACGTGATGCCGGTCAGGCCGAGCCGGACGTCCTCTCCGAGGACGAACACCCGCTCGTCGCGGCCCATCTCGTCGCGCAGAGCCTGGTTCAGCGCGGCGATGTACGTCAGATGCGCCATCAGAGCACCGCCCCGGTTCGCGTCCTCATCTGGTTGGCGTAGAGGTAGAGCAGTGCGTCTCCCGGATTCGGCGTGGGGCTCGATCGGGCGAACGCCACGGCGTCGGCCACGAGCGCGGCGACCTCCTCGTCCGCGGCATCGACGACATCTGCCGGAAGACGGTCGGCCTGCAGCGCCAGAGGATCGCGATCGCGCCAGCGGGCGACCTCGTCGTCGTCGCGGTAGTTGAGTCCCACCTGGTGCTCGAAAGAGTGATGGCCGTTGAAGCGGTAGGTCCGGCACTCCAGGAAGTAGGGGCCGGCGCCGCGTCGGCAGCCGTCGACCGCCTCGGCCGCCGCCTCGGTCACCGCCTCGACGTCCATGCCGTCAACCGCGCGCGCTGTGACGCCGAAACCGGCGGCCCGCTGTACCGGGTCACCCGCCAGTGCCGTGGTCACCGGCAGGCTGGTCGCGTACCCGTTGTTCTCGCAGACGAACACGACAGGCAGTGACCAGAGCGCGGCCAGGTTGAACGCCTCCAGCACGACCCCCTGGCTCAGTGCCCCGTCGCCGAAGAAGCTCACCGCCACCTGATCGCGGCCGGCCCGTCTGGCCGCCCACGCCGCGCCGACCGCGATGGGCGCGCCCGCTCCCACGATCCCGTTCGCGCCGAAGATCCCCAGGCCGACGTCGGCCGCGTGCATCGAGCCGCCGCGGCCGCGGTTGAGGCCCTCGGTGCTGCCGCACAGTTCGGCCAGCATCCGCTTCGGATCGGCCCCTTTGGCCAGCACGTGCCCGTGCCCCCTGTGTGTGCTGGTGATGATGTCGTTCACGGCCAGGCTGGAGCACACGCCCACCGCGACCGCCTCCTGGCCGATGTACGGATGAATTCCACCCACGAGTTCCCCGGAAATGGCCATTTCAAGGCAGCGCTCTTCGAATTCGCGGATCAGGCGCATCTCTCGATAAAGGTGACGGGATCGTTCCGGTGCGCTCGTCAAGGAACTCCCTTTCCCGATGAAGGCATGGCATCACTGTACGCGGAGGAAATCTCCGGAAAACTGAGGAGAACCCCAAATATCAGCGCTGGGCGCGAATCGGACTACCGGCCGCCGCCCACGCGTAAACCCGGGCGATCCCTTCGCCGAGGGAGGTGCGGGCGCGCCACTTCAGCTCGGCGGCCGCGCTGCTCACCTCCAGGGCGGAGCGCAGCGACTCGCCGGCGCGGGGGCGGGCGAACAACGGCTCGGGGGTACGGCCGGCGACCCGTCCGATGACCTCCAGGACCTCCAGGACGGTGGCCGGTTTCCCGGTGCCGATGTTCCATACTCCGGGCCCCCCGTGGTCGATCGCGGCGAGGAAGGCCTCGACGACGTCGCCGACGTAAACGTAGTCGCGGGTCTGCCTGCCGTCGCCGTACACGGTCGGCCGTTGCTCACGCAGGACCTGGCCGCAGAAGATCGCCACGACGCCGGCCTCTCCCGACGGGTCCTGGCGCGGGCCGTAGACGTTGCCGAGCCGGAGCACGGCGTGACCGGTGCCGTACAACCTGTTGTAGAGGCCGATGTACTGCTCGGCGCAGTGTTTGGCGGTGCCGTAGGGGGACTCGGGCTTGGGTGTGAGCCCTTCGGGGGAGGGGCTCACGGTGGCGGTGCCGTACAGGGCGCCGCCGGTGGAGGCGAAGACGACCCTGGCGCCGACCGCGCGCGCGGCTTCCAGCACGTTGACGGTGCCGACCACGTTGATCCCCGCGTCCGTCGCGGGCGCGGCGACCGAGACCCGCACGTCGGCCTGGGCCGCCAGATGGCAGATCACGGTCGGGCGGACCCGCTGTACCACCCCGGCGAGCGCCGCGGCGTCCGTGATCGACTGTAGGTGGACGCTGACCTGCGGGTTCACCCGTCCGGCCAGGCCGGTGGACAGGTCGTCGAGAACGGTTACGGCATCCCCTCGTTCGGACAACGCGTCCGTCAGATGTGAACCTATGAACCCGCATCCACCGGTCACGAGCACGCGCATGTTCCTCCTAGGCTCCCACGAGCTTTTCCAGGACGCCGACGACGTCGGTGGGCGAGGGCATCTCGGTGATCTCCCTGGAGATCTCGCCCGCACCCCGGGCGTACAGGGGGTTGTCCAGCAGTTCCCGGCCGGCGGTGGCCAGGACGTCAGGGCTGTCCTCCCCTGGCGGCAGCGTGATCGCGGTGTGCGCGGCGGCCAGCATCTGCGCCCACCCGACGGACCTGCTCTCCTGCGGGATGATCAGCTGAGGCACCCCGGCGTTCAGCGCGGCCAGCGCGGTCATGGCGCCAGAGTGGTGAACGATCAGGTCGCAAGTGCGCAGCGCCGCATCCAGCGGGAACCAGCCCGCGTGGGCGATGCCGCGTTCGCCGCGCAACCCCTCCGCCACCTCGTCCGGCGTCGCGACTATCACCTCGACGTCCAGGGCCGTGAAGGCATCGACGAGACCGAGGAGGAAGGTCAGGCTGTGGTTGGTGGTCGCGAGGCTGCCCGCGGTTATCACCACCCTGTGGCGTTCTCCCCGGCTGAACATCCATGGTTCGAGCGGACGCTGCTCGTTCATCGGGGTCCACCGCAATGGCTGCACGGGACCGGTCCCCTCGGGCCGGAGGCTCGCCGGGAGGATGTCGACGGTCAGGTCGAATGCGGGGATGTGCTCCAGCCCCAGTTTGTCCAGCTCGGGGCGAAGTTCCTCCTCCACTCCGGGGTGGACGCCTTCCCTGTCGGCCGTGTTCCCGGTCAGCAGGTGCCGTACGCACGGCAGTCCAAGCGGGCCGGCCAGCATGGGCGCGGCATAGGAGTGCGGGCCGCCGACGACGAGGTCGGGCCGCCACTCGGTCATCAGGTCGTGCAGGCGGTCGAAACCGGCGGCGGTCAGCCGCCCGAACATGCCGCCGACGAAGAGCGGTATCTCCGCCTCGTTCTGCGGGACGCGCAGGTCCTTGCCCGCGCGATCCAGTGTCATCAGCTGCGTCAGGGTCAGCGGAGTCATCGAGAACGCCGGTACGCCGATGCCCACGGACGCGGACACGGCCTCCGGTGAGGAGGCGAGGATGATGTGATGGCCGCGCGCCCGGGCGGCGGTCGCGAGGGGGGCGAGGCCGAATACGCTCGACTTCGTCGGTCCGGCGATAAAGAGTATCTTCACTAGTCCTCCGATCCGGGTCGGCTAAATGTATATTCAACCGGGCGGTCGCCGCACAACGCCCCGGAAAGATTAAGTGTTTTCCTAGACTCCTTGATCATCTTTAATTGGATGCTTTCAAACCGGTCCGTCAACATATTTTATGGTGCTCTGTGCCAGGGCTTCCTGGAGGGCTCGGCATAACCGGCCGTAACTGTGGAAACGGAAACACGCGATGTCGACGACAGGTCCGGAGGCGCCGATCGGGCCGAAGGGCGGGGCCACGGTCGGCCTGCTCGCCGGCTTCGGCGCGGACTCGGAGCGAGGCCGCGGAGTGTCCGCAGGTGTCCGCCGACAGCCCTTGATGTCCAGGTCGTGGTGATCGACGCTCTGCGTGAGGTGTTGACAACACTGTGAAACCGAAGGAGATCGTGATGAGCACGTGCCGGGTGTGCGACGGCGACGTCGTGGAGTTCCTGGACCTCGGCCGCCAGCCGCTTTCCGACCATTTCCGAAGCGGACCCGGCCTGCCCGGCGAGTTCTTCTACCGCCTCGCCGTCGGCGTGTGCGGGGACTGCACGATGGTGCAGCTCATGAAGGAGGTGCCGAGGGAGAAGATGTTTCACGAGGACTATCCGTACTACTCCTCCGGATCGTCGGTGATGCAGAAGCACTTCGAGGACACCGCGCGCCGCTTTCTGAAGACCGAGCTGACCGGCCCCGATCCCTTCATCGTCGAGATCGGCTCCAACGACGGGGTGCTGCTGCGCACCATCCACGAGGCTGGTGTCCGGCACCTGGGATTCGAGCCGTCGGGCAAGGTGGCCGACGTGGCACGGGCGAGCGGCCTGCGGGTGCACGGTGACTTCTTCGAGGAGGTGAGCGCGATCGAGGTTCACGAGAGCGAGGGCTCCGCCGACGTCGTCTACGGAGCCAACACGATCTGCCACATCCCCTACCTGAAGTCCGTCTTCCGTGGCGTCGACGCGCTGCTCGCCCCCGACGGCGTCTTCGTCTTCGAGGACCCCTACCTGGGCGACATTCTGGAGAAGAGGTCCTTCGACCAGATCTATGACGAGCACTTCTTCTTTTTCACCGCGCGCTCGGTGCAGGCGATGGCGGCACGCTTCGGGTTCGAGCTGATCGACGCCGAGCGGCTGCCGGTGCACGGCGGCGAGGTGCGCTACACGATCGCCCGCGCCGGGGCGCGCCGCCCCTCGGAGGCCCTTGTGCGGCTGATCGCCGAGGAGGACGCGCGCGGTCTGTCGGACCTGTGCCGGCTGCACCGCTTCGTCGCCGACATCCACGGTATCCGCGACGATCTGGTCGGTCTGCTGCGCCGGCTGAAGGACGAGGGGAAGACGGTCGTCGCGTACGGCGCGACGGCCAAGAGCGCCACCGTGACCAACTTCTGCGGCATCGGCCCCGACCTGGTGGCGTGGGTGTGCGACACGACGCCAGCCAAGCAGGGACGGCTGACACCGGGGATGCACATCCCCGTCCGGTCGCCGGACGCCTTCGCCACCGAAGCCGCCGACTACGCGCTGCTGTTCGCGTGGAACCACGCCGAGGAGATCATGGCCAAGGAGCAGGAGTTCCGCAGAGCGGGCGGGCAGTGGATCCTCTACGTCCCCGAGGTCCACATTGCAGGCGCGTGAGCTGGCAGTCGAGGGCGCCTTCGTGTTCGCCCCGGCTGTGTACCCGGATGAGCGAGGCTTCTTTCTCTCGCCGTTTCTGAGGTCGGTGTTCGCCGAGACGGTCGGGCATCCGTTGTTCCCGGTGGGCCAGATCAGCTACAGCGTCTCCCGCCGGGGCGTCGTGCGGGGTGTGCACTTCACGGCCACCCCGCCGGGCACGGCCAAGCTCGTCTGCTGTCCCCGGGGGCGAGTGCTGGACGTGGTCGTGGACGTGCGGATCGGTTCCCCCACGTTCGGCGAGTGGGACAGCGTCACCCTCGACGCCGCGAACCGCGGCTCCCTCTACCTTCCCGTGGGCGTCGGGCATCTGTTCGTCGCGCTGCAGGACGACAGCGTGATGTCCTACACCCTGTCGCAGGAGTACGTGCCGGAGAACGAGCTGGCGCTGTCGCCCTTCGACCCCGCGTTGCGGCTCCCCTTGCCCGACGGTATCGAGGTCATCCTGTCCGACCGCGACCGGGCGGCACCGAGCCTTGAGCAGGCCCGGAGCCTGGGCCTGCTGCCCGACTACCGGCGTTGCCGCGAACTGACGGCGAAGTTTCGGCAAGAGCCCGCATCATCGCGATGAGTGCCTCGTGCAGGGGCAGCCGGGGACGCCATCCCGTGACGGAGCGGAAGGCCGTGGCGTCCACCGCCACGCTGGCGAAGTCGGTGCGCGGGGCGTCGGCAGGCGGCGGAACGGAGACCACCGGCACGGGAGGCCGCCCGGTGTGCGCGGACGCCAGCTCGGCGATGGTCCTGAAGACCTTGCCGATCGGCTCGCTACGGCCACGCCCGAGCAGCCAGTGACGGCCGGTCAGGGAGTCTGCGTGATCAAGCGCCGTTACGAAGGCGTCGGCCACATCGCGGACGTGGAGCAGGTCCCTTTCCACCGTCCCGTCGTGCCACATGTCGATCGATTCGTCGGCCAGGGCTCGCCGCGCCATCGTCGCCAGGACCCCCCGGTCGGCGCCGCCGCCGAACACCGTGGGCAGTCGCAGGGAGAGCCCCCGGACGACGCCCGCGCGCGAGGCCCGCTTCAGCAGGTTCTCCGCCGCCTGCTTCTGGCGGTCGTAGACGGTCTGGGGGCGATCGGGCTCGGTGCCGTCGATAGGCGTCTTGAACACCAGGCCCACCTGGGAGACGGAACCGGCGAAGGCGACCGCGGGGGGACGCCGCCGGGGGGATGCCCGGAGGCAGTCGAGGAGATCGCGCATCACGCCCACGTTGACCCGGGCGCTCGCGAAGGGGTCGGCGCCGCGCCAGCCCGCGGTGTCGAGCACGAGATTGACCACCGCGTCCGCCCCGGCCACCGCGGCCGAGAGGTGACCGGGGACGGTCAGGTCGGCCGCGCGCGTCTCGAAGTCGGCCCGACCCGTCGACGGCACCGCCGCAGGCCTGCGCGCGACGGCCCGCACGGTGACGGGACGTTCGGCGAGAGCCGCCAGCACCGCGGAACCCACGAACCCGGAGGCGCCGAGCACCGTGATCAGCGGCCGGGTCATCTGTCGCTCCGGTAGAGCGCCTGCCAGTAGTACGGCCACGGGACCGTCCGGCCCTCGGCGACGCAGCGCCAGTCGTCACCGGGCAGATAGGCGGCGACGAACCTACGCGACTGGGACTCGACCGCCCGGTTGTCGTGAATATCAATGATGTCGCGCAGGAGTCCTGTCCGCAGCGCCAGGGTGACCAGCTCGTTCCCCTGGGAGTGGCCGTCCAGGTTTTTGTCCATATACTTCCCGACCGGATTGTTCACGTAGAGATGGCGGCAGCTTTCCGCGATTCGGGCGAGATACGCGTGCACCGTCTCCGCGTTCATCTCCGCGAATGAGTCGATATTGACACACAGCTCAAAGCGGTGGTCGCGAAACAGGGCGGTCACGTCATCCACGGAATGGAAATGGACCTTCGCGAACTGCCTGTCGTCCAGAACGGCGCGTAGGTAGCCGCGGGACAACGGCAGCAAATCATCCAGGTCGACGATGTGGTAGCCGGCGACATCGTGATTGGACAGCATCGCGTGGCAGGTCCGGCCGTAACCCGCGCCGATCTCCACGACCGTCGCGCCGTCCAGCTCGGTACCGGCCGAGATGAACTCCACCTCGAACACGGCCTGCAGGTAGTCCAGGCAGATCGTCTCGCCGTCGTACCTGATGGCGATGGGGTTGCCCAGCTCCCGGTTGCGGATTCTGCGGAGCCTCGTCCAGTTGGCCGCGCTCAGCTCGGAGCTCAAGGAGTGAATCAAAGTCTTCAAATATCGCACGCCATTGACTCGCGGATCCCAAAGTGCGAGTTTGAAGTTCACCTCGTTCGACTTGAAGTTGGTGAGATCGGCTACCGCCTCTTTCGTCATCCGGGTTCTTCCGTACCGCTCCCAAAGCGGACTCCGGTCATACATGTTGTCCATGGCCATCCTCGTAGGGGTCGCGAGAAAACGATAGCAAAGAATGCAGTCAAGACCGGTGGGCGAGTTGCATACTAGATGTTCCACTAGATGTTTCCGGTGCCATTGATCTGGATTTTCGTCGACCGTAGAGTGAGTAGTCATTAGGTCGGATGACATTGTTTTGGCTTTATGATTGGAGCTCAATGCCAAGCACGGTCTTGGTCATCGGCGGCGGTCCTGCCGGCTCCACGGCGGCGGCCCTGCTGGCCAGAGCGGGTCTGTCTGTGCACCTGCTGGAGAGGGAGACGTTTCCCCGCTACCACATCGGCGAATCCATCGCGTCCTCGTGCCGGACGATCGTCGACTACGTGGGCGCGTTGGACGAGGTGAACGCCCGCGGCTACACCGAGAAGACCGGCGTGCTGCTGCGCTGGGGCAAGGAAGACTGGGCGATCGACTGGGCGAAGATCTTCGGCACGGGTGTGCGCTCCTGGCAGGTCGATCGCGATGAATTCGATCATGTCCTGCTGAACAACGCGGTGAAGCAGGGCGCCGAGGTGGTCCAGGGCGCCGAGGTGAAGAAGGTGCTGTTCGACGGCGACCGGGCCGTGGGCGCCGAATGGGTCGATCCGGTCTCCGGCGAGTCGCGCATCGGCGCGTACGACTTCATCGTGGACGCGTCGGGTCGGGCCGGGCTGATCCCCTCGCAGCACTTCAAGCACCGCCGCCCGACGGAAACGTTCAGGAACGTCGCCATCTGGGGCTACTGGCAGGGCGGCTCGCTGCTCCCCGGATCCCCGTCGGGCGGCATCAACGTCATCTCCGCCCCCGACGGCTGGTATTGGGTCATTCCGCTGCGCGGCGACAGGTACAGCGTGGGGTTCGTCTGCCACCAGAGGCGGTTCCTGGAACGGCGCAGGGAACACGAGTCGCTGGAGGCGATGCTGGCGTCGCTGATAGAGGAGTCCCCGTCGGTGCGCGGCCTGCTCGAAAACGGGACCTATCAGCCCGGTGTCCGCGTCGAGCAGGACTTCTCCTACGTCTCCGACTCCTTCTGCGGTCCCGGATACTTCGCCGCGGGCGACAGCGCCTGCTTTCTCGATCCGCTGCTGTCCACCGGGGTGCATCTGGCGCTCTACAGCGGCATGCTGGCCGCGGCCTCGATCCTGGCCACCGTCGAGGGCGAGGTCGGCGAGGAAGAGGCACGCGCTTTTTATGAGTCCCTGTACCGCAACGCCTACGACCGGTTGTTCACCCTCGTCGCCGGCGTCTACCAGCAGCAGGCGGGCAAGGAGGCGTACTTCGGCCTGGCCGACGCGCTGGTGAACGAGAGGGGTGAGATCGAGTACGAGAAGGTGGACGGGGCCAGAGCCTTCGCCCAGCTCGTCGCCGGAATCGCGGACATGGACGACGCCATGGAAGGCAGACACGAGAGCCAGGCCGACTCCTCCACGCACGCCGACAACTCGGTCAACCAGCTCTTCCTGGCGGCGGAACAGGCCAGGCTCATGGCCACGGGCAACACGCCGAAGGCTCCTGTGAGTGAGGCGCCGGGCAAGCTCGACGCCCACGACCTGTTCGACTCCGTCACCGGCCTGTACCTGAGAACCGTCCCCACACTGGGCATCGGCCGGACCCGCTGAACGAGGAATTCGTATGCTGAATCGACGGCGTTTCGTCACCCTCGGCGCCACCGCGCTGGGTGGTGCCGCGGTCCTGCCGCTCACCGGGGACCTGCTGTCCCCGCCACCACCCATCGCGAACGCACATCACGCCGGCCACGGGGGGAGTGCCGCGGCGGTGGACGCCACCAACGTGACGTTCACCCCGTTCACTCAGCGGATGCCCGTGCCCGCGACGCTCAGGCCGTCCCACAAGACCGCGGACACCGACATCTACACGCTGCCCGTCAGGGCCGCCGAGGCGGAACTCGTCCCGGGTCTGCGCACCCCTGTGCTCACCTACGGCGGCCAGTTCGTCGGCCCGACCATCCGGGCCAGGACAGGCCGCCGGACGCGGGTGACCTTCACGAACGAGCTGGACCGGCCGACCAACGTGCACCTGCACGGCGGCCACGTCTCGCCGGAGAACGACGGCCACCCCATGGACCTCATCCCGCCCGGGCAGGCGAGGGCCTACGAATATCCGAACGCGCAGCGTGCCGCGACATTGTGGTACCACGACCACACACATGGGCTGGAAGCCGACCACATCTACCGCGGCCTGCACGGCTTCTACCTGATCGAGGACAGGGCCGAGCGGCGGTTCAACCTGCCCGACGGCGCGTACGACGTGCCCATCATGCTGCGCAACGCGCAGTTCGACGAGGACGGCGCCCTGGTCTTCGGCCACCCCGACAACCGGACCACCATCCTGGTGAACGGCAAGGCGCAGCCGTACTTGCCGGTCGCCGCGCGCAGGTACCGGTTCCGGCTGCTGAACTCCGCCCTCAAGCACGTCTTCCGGCTGAACATGGGCGGCGTGCCGATGACGAAGATCGCAACCGACGGAGGGCTCCTGCCCGCACCGGTGGAGCGGACGGAACTGGAGGTCTCCTCGGGCGAGCGAGTGGAGATCGTCGTGGACTTCGCCCCCCACCTGGGACACGGCCCGCTATATCTGTACGACGGGGAGAACCCGATCCTGCGCTTCGACGTGTCGCGGGCGCACGGCCGCTCCGACCACAGCGACGTGCCCGACAACCTGGTTCCGCTGCCGGCGCTCGCCGCCGCCACCGTCGAACGCACGATGGTCATGAGCATGGACATGTCGGTCAGGCCCCCCATCGGCCTGATCAACGGCAGGC
The DNA here is from genome assembly GCF_042898365.1 of Streptosporangium sp. NPDC000509. NCBI lineage: Bacteria > Bacillati > Actinomycetota > Actinomycetes > Streptosporangiales > Streptosporangiaceae > Streptosporangium > Streptosporangium sp. NPDC000509. The sequence continues at coordinate 47,918 of NZ_JBIAYX010000022.1, forward strand.
CGTTCGACCCCTACAGGGTGGACACACAGATCAAGCAGGGCGCCACGGAGATCTGGAACATCGTCAACGCCGACGTGTCCCCGTTTCCCTTCGATCACCCCTTCCACACCCACCTGCTGCAGTTCCAGGTGATCGGCAGGAACGACGGCCCGCCGCTGCCCGAGGACGCGGGTCTCAAGGACACCGTCTACGTGTCACCGATGGGGTCGGTGCGCATCCAGATGACCTTCGACACCCCTTACCTGGGCCGTTACATGTACCACTGCCATTTCCCCGAGCATTCCGCGCTCGGAATGATGGCCCAGATGGAGATCATCCCCTGAGGAGACGGACTCGTGCGCACACCAGGTATCTTCATCGGCGCGCTTGGGACCTTCATACCCCCGACCGTGAGCGTGGAGTGGGCCGTCGCGAACGGCCACTATCCCTCCGAGGACGTCGAGATGCACGAACTCGGCGGGACCGCGATCGCCGGTGAGATCCCACCCCCGGAGATGGCCCTGCGCGCCGCGCACCAGGCGGTCAAGCGATGGGGCGGTTCACCTCTGGGGTTCGACCTTCTCCTGTACGCCAGCACCTGGCACCAGGGGCCGGACGGCTGGCCGCCACACTCCTACCTCCAGCGGCACCTGGTGGGCGGCGACCTGCTCGCACTGGAGATACGGCAGGGCTGCAACGGCATGATGGCCGCGATGGAACTCGCGGCCGGCTGCCTGCTGGCCGTACCGGAGCGCAACAGCGCGCTGCTCGTCGCCGCGGACAACTACGGCACGCCGCTGATCAACCGCTGGCGGATGGGGCCCGGATTCATCGGCGGTGACGCCGCCTCAGCCCTCGTGCTGACCAAGGGAGGGGGGTTCGCGAGGCTTCGCTCGGTGTGCTCCAAGACGATCCCCGAGGCCGAGGCGCTGCACCGCGGTGACGAGCCGTTGTTCCCGCCAAGCATCACCCGCGGGCGGCCCACGGACTTCAGCGCCAGGATCGGCCAGCAGTTCGCCACTCAGAGCCCGGCGGCGGCGGCCATGGCCACGATGCCCGAGCAGATGACGGCCCTGATCGGCCGGGCGCTCGAGGAGTCGGGCATTCAGATGGGCGACATCGCCCGGGTGGCTTTCATGAACTACTCCAAGGAGGTCGTCGAGCAGCGCGTCATGGCCGCGTGGGACCTGCCGATGGACCGTTCGACCTGGGAGTTCGGCCGCGCCATCGGACACTGCGGGGCGAGCGACCACATTCTCTCCTTCGAGCATCTGGTCCGCACCGGCGAACTGAAGCCGGGAGAGCACATGCTGATGCTCGGAACCGCGCCAGGCCTCGTCCTGTCCTGCGCGATCGTCCAGGTCCTGGAGCAGACCGCGTGGGCCTAGAAAATCGACAGCAGAGGACGTCCGTGAAGCCCACCTCGCTCCAGCCGCCTCCGGCGGCTCACCAACCGCTCGCCGTGATCGGCATCGGCTGCCGTTTCCCAGGAGACGTCAACTCGCCCGACGCGTTCTGGGACCTGCTGACCCGTGGCGAGACCACCGTGGGAGAGGTGCCGGAAGGCCGCTGGGACGCCTACGGGGACCTTGGGCCCGAGTTCGAGACCATGCTGCGGCGGGTCATCAGGGCGGGCAACTTCCTGAGCGGGATCGACGGCTTCGACGCGGAGTTCTTCGGTATCTCCCCGCGAGAGGCCGAACTGATGGACCCGCAGCAGCGGATCTTCCTTGAGGTGGCCTGGCAGGCGCTGGAGCACGCGGGCATCCCGCCCCGCGCACTGGCCGGCACCGACACGGGCGTCTTCGCGGGCATCTGCACCTATGACTACGGCGGCCGGCAGATGGAGGACCTGCCGAGCCTCGACGCCTGGACCGGCATCGGCTCCGCGAACTGCGCGGTCTCCAACCGCGTCTCGCATGCCCTGGACCTGCGCGGGCCGAGCATGACGGTGGACACGGCGTGCTCCGCCTCGCTGGTGGCCCTGCACCTCGCGGCGCAGAGCCTGCGTCTGGGGGAGAGCACCGTGGCGCTCGCCGGCGGCGTCAACCTGCTCGTCTCCCCCGGACAGTCGCTCACGCTCGACGCCGCGGGAGCGCTCGCCCCTGACGGGCGCAGCAAGTCGTTCGACGCCTCCGCCGACGGCTACGGTCGTGGCGAAGGCTGCGGCGTCGTGGTGCTGAAGCTCCTGGCCGATGCCGAGCGCGACGGTGACCGGGTGCTGGCCGTACTGCGCGGCAGCGCGGTCAACCAGGACGGCAGGACCAACGGGATCATGGCGCCGTGCGGCCAGGCGCAGGAACATGTCATGACGGGCGCGTTGCGGGCTGCCGGGATCGAGCCGGGTACGGTGGACTACATCGAGGCCCACGGGACGGGAACCCCGCTCGGCGATCCGATGGAAGCGGCGGCGATCGGCGCCGTCTACGGCGTGGGCCAGACGGATCCCTGCCTGGTCGGCTCGGTGAAGTCCAACATCGGCCACCTGGAGGGCGCGGCCGGCGTCGCCGGTGTCATCAAGGCGGTCCTGGCGCTGGACCGCGCCGAGATCCCGTCCACCGTGCTGGCCACCGGGATCAACTCGGCGATCGAGTGGGATCGGCTGGGGCTGGAGCTGGTGACCGGCCAGACCCCGTGGCCCGAGCGCGGCCACCCGCGCCGTGCGGGCGTGTCCGGCTTCGGGTACGGCGGGACCGTCGCGCACGTATTGTTGGAGCAGGCCCCGGCCCGGGTGACGCCACAGCGAGAGGACACGCGCGAAGTCGAGACGCTCTTTCCTCTCTCGGCCGCGTCGCCGTCCGCGCTCCCCGCCATGGCCGAGGCCCTGGCCGACCAGATCGAGCAGGGTGGGGACCTGGCCTCCATCGGGCACACACTGGCCCTGCGCCGCTCGCACCTGGCCGAGCGAGCGGTGGTGGTGGCCGCCGGTCGCGGCGAACTCGTCGGGGGACTGCGCGCGCTGGCCGCGGGGGAGTCCACGGACGGTGTCGTCGCGGGTTCACCTGCCGGGGAGGACACCAGGCTGGTCTGGGTCTTCTCGGGGCACGGCTCCCAGTGGCCGGGCATGGGCCGCGATCTGCTGGCCGAGCCGGCGTTCGAGCAGGTGATCGAGGCTCTGGAGCCCATCTACCGCAAGGAGATCGGGTTCTCCCCGAGGCAGGTGCTGCTGGAGGACGCGCTCGACGACGTCGACCGCGTCCAGACCATGATCTTCGCGATGCAGCTCGGGCTCGCAGCGCTCTGGCGTTCTCGCGGGGTGAGCCCGGACGCCGTCATCGGGCATTCCGTCGGCGAGATCGCGGCGGCCGTCGTCGCGGGGGTCCTGACGCTGGAGGAAGGGGCCCGGTTGATCTGTCGGCGTTCGGCGCTCCTGCGCCGGGTCTCCGGCAAGGGGGCGATGGCGATGGTCACGCTGCCGTTCGCGGAGGCCGCCGCGCGACTGGGCGACCGGACGGACGTGGTGGCGGGGATCGCCTCCTCGCCCCACTCCACGGTGGTGTCCGGTGACCGGGACGCGATCGAGGCGCTGATCGAGCAGTGGCCGGGAGAGGGCGTCGGGGTCCGACGCGTCTCCTCCGACGTGGCCTTCCACAGCCCGCACATGGACCCGCTGCTTCACGACCTCGCGACCGCGGCGGCCGACCTCACGCCGAAGCAGACCCGTATTCCGATCTACACCACCGCCCTGGACGATCCGCGCGCGGCGATGACGGCCGACAGCGCCTACTGGGCGGCGAACCTTCGCAACCCGGTGCGCTTGGCCGCCGCCGTCGGCGAGGCCGTCGCCGACGGCCACCGCGCCTTCCTTGAGATCTCCCCGCATCCGGTGGTGACGCACTCCATCCACGAGACGCTGGCCGAGCTCGGTGTGGAGGACGCCTTCGTCGGCTCGACTCTGCGCAGGCACACGCCGGAAGCCCGTGCCTTCCTCACCGCCGTGGCCAAGGCCCACTGCGGCGGGATCGCAGTCGACTGGCGGGTGCTGCACCCGAAGGGCGAGCCGGCCACGCTGCCGGTCTATCCGTGGCGGCACCGCACGCACTGGCACCGGCCGGGTCCGCGGACGCGGGTGAGGGGCCGAGGCCACAGCGTGGCCTCGGCCAGCCTGCTGGGCACCAGAACCAGCATCGCCGGAAGCCCACTGATGGTGTGGCAGACCGCGCTCGACGACGCGAGCCGCCCGTATCCGGGCAGCCATGCGCTGAACGGCGTGGAGATCGTTCCCGCCGCGGTGTTCGCCGTCACCTTCCTCGACGTGGCCGCGCGCGACGGCCGATCGCCGGTGCTGGCCGAGCTCGCGATGCGCCACCCGCTGATCACGGCCGACCTCAGGGAGGTCCAGGTCGTCCACGACGGCCATGCCGTACGACTGGCGTCACGCATGGCCGGTGACGACGGCGGGGAGGATCCCAGCTGGCTCGTCCACGCCGAGGCCAGGGTCGGTGAGCAACCCGTGCACGCGCCCGGTTCGCTGGTGGACGCCGCGGAGTATCGCCTGGAACCGGCCGACCCCGGCCTGGTGCGCCGGGCGTTGTCCGAGGTCGGCGTGCCGTCGACCGGTTTCGAATGGACCATCGAGAGTTTGCTGTCGGGCAACGGTGTCCTGCGAACACGCGTGCGCTTCGCCGACGCGAGCACCTGGGCGCCGGCGCTGGACGCGGTGATGTCCATAGCCCCGGTCGCCTTCCCGGGGGTCCGGCTGCTGCGAATGGCGGTCCACATCGAAGAGATGGTCACGGCCGGCGCGCCGCCGGAGACCGCGACCATCGAGGTGGTGCTCGACGAGGACCGGCCCGACGCGGTCGACGCCGTGGTCGCCGACGAGGCGGGGCATGTGCTCGCGAGCGTGGTCGGCCTGCGCTACCAGGTGATCGACGCGCCCGCGTCGTCCGAGGACGGCCACGGGGCGGCCGAGGAGGCCGTGCCGTTCGCCGACCTGCCGCCCGAGCGGCTGCGCGAGCACGTGCTGGAGGAGGTACGCGCCCAGATCGCGACGGAGATGCGGCTGTCCGCCGCGGATCTGCATCTCCGGCGCCCACTCGCCGAGCAGGGACTCGACTCGGTCATGACGGTGGTGATCCGCCGGAGGCTGGAGAAACGCCTGGGGCAGAGCCTGCCGGCCACCCTGTTCTGGCAGCGGCCCACGGTCCAGGGCATCGCCGACTATCTGACCGGGCTGCTGGCGGAGGTCTGACGGCAGCAGAAGATAATTTCCCGAAAAATAAGCGCTTTCGGTTATTGGAAGACGGTGAAATCAGTGACGTCCGGATCTGTCCGTCGGGCCGGAGGACGAGAGTAGGGAAATTATGAATCTGAATTTGGTAGCTTTGCGAAGAATCCAGATCGCCGACACCACTGGAGCCTACGTGAAACAGCCTGCCACTGTCGGCCCGTCCGTCGGAGTCGACTCGTGAAGGCGCTTGTGCTGGCGGGCGGAATCGGCTCACGATTACGTCCGATCACGCACACATTCGCCAAACAACTTCTCCCCATCGCCAACAAACCCGTGTTGTTTTACGGTCTCGAATCGATCCGCGACGCGGGCATCCGTGAGGTGGGAATCGTCATCGGCGACACCACGGGGAAAGAGATCGAGGCGGCGGTCGGCGACGGCTCGGCGTTCGGGCTGGAGGTGACCTACATCTTCCAGTCCGAGCCGCGCGGGCTGGCGCACGCCGTGGTCATCTCACGCGAGTACCTGGCGGATGACGACTTCGTCATGTACCTGGGTGACAACTTCGTCATCGGCGGCATCAACGATTTCGTGGACCGTTTCCGTCGCGAAGGCCCGCGTGCGCAGGTCATGCTGACGAAGGTGACCGACCCGCAGGCGTTCGGGGTGGCGGAACTGGGCGAGGACGGCGCCGTCGTCGGCGTCGAGGAGAAGCCCCGGCATCCCAAGGGCGACCTGGCCCTCATCGGCGTTTACGCCTTCGACTCGACCGTGCACCAGGCGGTCGTGGAGATCACGCCGTCCTGGCGGAACGAGCTGGAGATCACCGACGCGATCCAGTGGCTGATCGATCACGGCCACCGGGTCGATTCGGTGGTCACCTCGGGTTACTGGCGCGACGCCGGCAGCGTCCAGGACATCCTTGCGGTGAACAGGTTCGTCCTGGAGGGCATCGAGCCCGCGGTGACGGGCGAGGTGGACACGGCCAGCGAGCTGATCGGCCACGTCGTCGTGGAAGCGGGCGCCGTCGTCACCGACTCCAAGATCGTTGGCCCGGTCGTCCTCGGCGCCGGATCGGTGGTCCACGGCTCCTTCGTAGGGCCGTTCACCTCCATCGACCGGGACTGCGTGGTGATCGACAGTGAGATCGAGCACTCGATCGTGCTGCGCGGCGCCCACATCGAGAGCGTCGCCCGCCTGGAGCGGTCACTCATCGGCAGGGAGACGCGGGTGGTCGCCACCCAGGACGTCTCCAAGACCCACAGGTTCGTCTTGGGCGACCACAGCGACGTGCAGGTGGGCCACTGATGCCCCGTCTTCTCGTCACCGGTGGCGCCGGCTTCGTGGGCTCGCACTACGTCCGCGCGCTGCTGTCCGGCGCCTATCCGGCCTGGCGAGGGGCCGAGGTGACGGTCCTCGACCTGCTGACCTACGCCGGCAACCTGGCCAACCTGGAACCGGTCAAGGATCGACTGGTCTTCGTGCGGGGCGACATCTGCGACGAGGACCTGCTCGCCGACCTCGTGCCCGGCCACGACATCGTGATCAACTTCGCCGCCGAGTCGCACGTCGACAGGTCGATCGCCGACTCCGCCGCGTTCGTGCGCACCAATGTGCTGGGCGTTCAGTGCCTCCTGAAGGCGTGTCTGAACGCGGGGGGCACCCGCGTCGTTCAGGTCTCCACCGACGAGGTCTACGGCAGCATCGAGACCGGTTCGTGGGACGAGGACAGCCCGCTGGCACCCAACTCTCCCTATTCGGCGGCCAAGGCCGGTGGCGACCTGATCGCCCGCGCGTACTTCCGCACCCATGGGCTGCCGGTCAGCATCACCCGCTGCGGCAACAACTACGGCCCGTACCAGTATCCAGAGAAGATCATTCCATTGTTCGCCACCCGGCTCCTGCGAGGCCTGAAGGTGCCCCTCTACGGAGACGGCGCCAACGTCCGTGACTGGATCCATGTGGACGACCATTGCCGTGGCATTCAACTTGTCGCCGAGCGCGGCGAGCCGGGGGAGGTCTACCACATCGCGGGTACCGCCGAGCTGACCAACATCGAGCTTACCCGGCGGCTGCTTGACGCCTGCGGAGTCGGCTGGGACCGGGTCGAGCGCGTCCAGGACCGAAAGGGACACGACCGCCGATATTCACTGTCGGACGCCAAACTGCGGCGGCTGGGATACGAGCCGCGCGTCGCCTTCGAGGACGGTCTGATCGAGACCGTCCGCTGGTACGAAGCCCACCGTGACTCGTGGGAACCGCTCAAGCAATCGCGCGCCGTCGCGTAGCCCGAGGAGGCTGGATGACCCACTGTTTGGTGACCGGGGGAGCCGGTTTCATCGGTTCCCACCTGGCTGAGCGTCTGCTCGAGAACGGTCACACGGTCACCGTTCTCGACGATCTCAGCGGGGGCAGCGAAAGCCGTGTTCCGGCGGGGGCGGAACTGGTCGTCGGTTCCGTGACCGACGCCGCGCTCGTGGACACCCTGTTCCACGAGCGCCGCTTCGACCGGGTGTTTCACTTCGCCGCGTTCGCCGCCGAGGCGATCAGCCACTCGGTCAAGAGCCTCAACTACGGAACGAACGTGATGGGCAGCATCACCCTGATCAACGCCGCACTGCAGACGGGGGTGTCGTTCTTCTGCTTCGCCTCGTCGGTAGCGGTGTACGGCCACGGCCAGACCCCCATGCGGGAGTCCTCGGTCCCGGTGCCGGTGGACAGCTATGGCAACGCCAAGCACGTCATCGAGCGCGAGCTTGAGATCACGATGCGGATGCAGGGGCTTCCGTTCACCGCCTTCCGCATGCACAACGTGTACGGCGAGTGGCAGAACATGCGCGACCCCTACCGCAACGCGGTGGCCATCTTCTTCAACCAGATCATGCGCGGTGAGCCGATCACGGTGTACGGCGACGGCGGCCAGGTGCGGGCCTTCACCTACATCCGGGACGTGGTGGACGTGGTGAGCCGGGCCCCCGAGACCGAGGGCGCCCGGGGACGGGTGCTCAATGTGGGATCGGCGAGCACCAACACCGTGCTGGAGCTGGCGCTGGCCGTGCGGTCGGCCGCCGGGGTGCCCGAGCATCCCATCGCCCACCTGCCGTCCAGGAACGAGGTGACGGTGGCCTACACCGCCACGGAGGAGGCGCGCTCCATCTTCGGGAACTGGGCGGACACGCCTTTGGCCGAAGGGCTCGCGCGGACCGCGAAATGGGCGGCATCCGTCGGTCCGGCGGAACTGCAGTCGTCGTTCGCCCTGGAAATCGGCGGCGACCGGGTTCCGGAATGGGCGCGGCTCGTAGAGAAGAGACTGGAAAACACCGACACTCTGCACCGGGCGAACCGATAAGGATTGTGATGGACGCCGAGGAAATTCAGCGCCGTGTGCGCGAGCTGGAGCCATGGGTCAACGGATTTGAATACAGCGGGGTGCGTTATGCCGAAGGATCTTCCCACGACTATCTGCTGAGCCAGGACCCGGAGCAGCGGGCCGAGGCATTCTTCGCCGCTTTTCCCCGGGCCGGCAGAATTCTCGAACTCGGCGCGTTGGAAGGGGCCGACACCGTGGCGCTGGCACGGCGCCCGGGAACCTCCGTCCTGGCGCTGGAAGGGCGCCGGGAGAACCTGAGCCGCGCCGAGTTCGTGGTGGAGGTCTTCGGCCTGACCAACGTGGAGCTCAGGCTCGCCGATGTCGAGAGCCTCGACTTCGCCGAGCTCGGCGCGTTCGACGTGGTGCTGTGTGCGGGGCTGATGTACCACGTCCAGGAACCGTGGACCCTGCTGGAGAACATCGCGAGCGTCGCCGGCGGCCTGTACCTCTCGACCCACTACTGGGGCGCTTCCGAGGGGCTGGACGCGCTGGCCGGGTACGCGGTCAAGAACGTCCGCGAGGGACACCCCGAACCCCAGGCCCGCGGGCTCAGCGTGGACGTGCGCTGGCTGGATCGCCCGTCGCTCTTCGCGGCGTTGAAGAACGCGGGCTTCACCGAGATCGAGGTCCTGCACGAGCGGGTGTCGGCGGAGGTGTGCGACATCGTCGCCGCGTGCAGGAAGGAGCCGGTCCAGTGAGCCAGGTGGCGCGGGACCATCGTGATCGAGTTCACGACCCCTTGGTGGCCCGATGAAGAGCCTGGAAGGCGCCCGCGCGGTCGTCACGGGCGGGGCCGGTTTCATCGGTTCCCATCTCTGCGAGGCACTCGTCGCGCAGGGCTGCTCCGTGATCTGTGTGGACAACATGTGTACCGGTGAGCCGGGCAACCTGGCGGGCGTGGAGCGGTCGCCGCGCTTCCACCTGATCCGCCACGACGTGACCGAGCCGTTCACCGTGGACGGGCCGGTCGACTACGTCGTCCATCTGGCCTCGCCGGCGTCGCCGCTGGACTACCTGCGCATGCCGCTGGAGACGCTGCGGGTGGGGTCGGCGGGAACGGAGAACGCGCTGCGGGTGGCCGCCGCGCACAGGGCGCGCTTCGTCCTCGCCTCCACCTCGGAGGTGTACGGCGATCCCGCCCAGCACCCCCAGCCGGAGTCCTACTGGGGCAATGTGAACCCTGTGGGTCCGCGAGCGGTGTACGACGAGTCCAAGCGCTACGCCGAGGCGCTGACGGCCGCCTATCGGCGGACGCTCGGCGCCGACACGGCCATCGCCCGGCTGTTCAACAGCTTCGGGCCGAGGATGCGCCGCAACGACGGCCGCGTCGTGCCGACCTTCATCGACCAGGCCCTGGCCGGTGAGCCGCTGACCATCAACGGCTCCGGCGAGCAGACCAGATCCCTGTGCTACGTGGACGACACGGTCAAGGGGCTGCTTGCCCTGATGTGCAGCACGGTACCCGGGCCGGTGAACATCGGCGCCACCCAGGAGCTCACCGTGAGGGAGATCGCCGAACTGATCGCCGCTGAGGCCGGGGCCGAACTCCGCACGGTCTCCCAGCAGTTGCCGACAGACGAGCCGAACCGGCGTTGTCCCGACATCGAGCTGGCCAGGGCACTTCTCGGTTGGAAGCCAGAGATATCCGTCTCCGAAGGATTGCGGCGAACCTTCGGCTGGTGGGCCACCGCGTATCCGCAGGGAGGGCGGATTTGACGAAGGCAGTGAGAGGGGCCGTACGAGGGTCGTCGAAGCGGGCGCGAAAGGCGGAGAAACGGTGACTCGGCCGCGGATCCTGATCTCCGGGAACTTTCACTGGCAGGCCGGATTCAGCCAGACCGTGGCCGCCTACGTGCGCGCGGCCGACGAGGCCGGCTGCGACATCCGGATCAGCGGTCCGCTGTCGCGGATGGACGACGAGGTTCCGAGGCACCTGCCGGTGGAGCGTGACGTGCGCTGGTGCACGCATCTGGTCCTCATGTTCGAGGCCCGGCAATTCCTGTCCGCAGAGCAGATCGAGATAGCCTGCTCGGTCCCCAGGGACCGGCGGCTGATCATCGACTTCGACGGGCACTGGGGCATCGCCGACGGCGTCCAGGTGGAGGCGCGCAAATACTCGGCCGAGAGCTGGCAGGTGCTCTACTCCACGCTGAGCGACCTGATCCTGCAGCCCAAGGTGGCCGGACCGCTGCCCCCCGGCGCGGAGTTCTTCAAGTGCTTCGGGCTGCCCCCGGTGCGGCACCCGTTGGACCCGGACCGCAAGCCCGACTACGACCTGCAGTACATCGGCAGCAACTGGGGCCGCTGGCAACCGCTGGCCGATGTCATGGCGGCGGCGAAGCGGGCGGAGCCGCCGCTGAAGTCGCTGCGGGTCTGCGGCCGCTGGTGGGACGGTGACACCTGCCCGGGCTTCGAGGAGATCACCCTCAGCGAGCCCGGCTGGCTGCGCGGGCAAGGTGTCGAGGTCCATCCGCCCGTGCCCTTCGGGCACGTCATCGAGGAGATGGGACGGTCACTGATCTCCCCGATCCTCGTCAGCTCGCTGGTGAGCGGTACCGGCCTCCTCACCGCCCGGCTGTTCGAGACCCTTGCGTCGGGAAGCCTTCCCGTAGTCCCGCCCGAGGCGGAGTTCATGGTCTCGGTATACGGCGACGCCGCCGAGCACCTGAGGCTCGGCTCCGATCCCGCCACCGCGCTCGCCCGCATGAGCGTGGACTACGAGCGCCATGCGCGCATCGTGGGCGACATCCAGGACAGGCTCCGTGAAGCGTACGGCTACCCGCGGCTGCTCAAAGATCTGCTGGCGTTCTTCCACTGAGGAAATCGCGATGGAACGGCTCGGCCCGGCACGTGTTTCCTGTGGGACAGGGCCGCCTCTTCCTTCGCGCGGATCGGCCAGGACGGTCCTGCGGCAGTCTCGCCCGGTGATCTTCAGCTCGCGGATTCATGAGGTTGGGACGCCGTAATCGCCGCCTCATGCCTGTTTCCCCTCCGCGCTACGCTCTCCTTCCGGTGCGAGATGGCCGGAAGGTCGTGCCGCTCCGTCACCTCGTGCCAGAGCTCGTGGACCGAGTCGCGCAGCGTCCTACGCGGTGTCCAGCCGAGCAGGTCACGCGCGGGCCGGGGGTCCACCCGTGTCCAGTCGTCGGTGTCCGCGGACAGGTCCGGGGCAGGACGCTCGACCACGGTGGCCGGCACCCCGCTCACCTCGATGAGCATGTTGACCAGCGTACGAACCGGGACGGCCTCGCCGCGGCCGATGGCGATCGGGGTGTGCCGACCGGTGATCCGCGTCGCGGCGCGGACCGCGTCGGAGACATCCCGGACATCCACATAGTCCCGGCGGGCGTGCAGCGCGGTCAGCTCGATCATCGCGGTCTCGCCGCGGCGGGCCGCGGCGGCCAAGCGGTCGGCCACACGGCCGAGCAGGCTCGCCGGCGGTGCACCCGGGCCGGCGACGTTGGCCAGCCGCAGCACCACCGCGTCCACGGTCCCGACCGCAGCGGCCGACAGCACCGCCTCGGTCGCGGCCGACTTGAACCGGTCATAGTCGGAGGCGGGGCCGGGCGATCGCTGGGTGGACTCGGTGCCGTCCGGCACGACGTGCCCGTACTCCAGCACCGAGCCAAGGTGCACCAGCCGGGGCACCAACCGGGTTTTTGCCAGTGCCGCCAGGATGTGCCGGGTCGCCCCGACACAGCTGGCCTCCAGCTCGCGGCCGGTCAGGCCCCACTTGCCGCCGGTCGCGTTGATCACCGTGTCCGGATGCTCGGCGGCCAGTACGGCCGCCAGTTCGCCGGTCGGTGTTTCGGAGACGTCGACGGCCCTGAACCGGTACCCGGGAGCGGACCGGGCCGCGTTCCTCGCCACGACGAGCACGTCCCGTCCCTCCGCGACGAGGTCCTTGCATATCTGGCGCCCTAGGAATCCGGTGCCGCCGACCACGACGATGCGACCCTCACTCACCCTTGCCTCCTGATCGGCTCTCCGTTCCTGACGGGAGGTCGCTGACCCGTCTGCGGCGTCAACGCCCGCTCCCGAACCTGGTCGACCGGCCCGGCCGGTGTGCGGCTCCGCTCAGCCCGGGTCGAACGCCTAGGGCGCGGGCCGCCCGCTCCACAGACCGTTGTCCGCCCGGATCCCCAGGCGGAGCGGGAGATCAGCGGCACTCCGGACCGATCGGCCGGCGGTTCATGCGGCGGGCTCCTCGCCGCGCCGCAGAATGAGGAAGCAGACCCCGTCCTCGTTGACGAACTCGTCCAGCAACGGTGTCAGTCCGGCCTCCATGGCGATCTTGGCGATCAGGTCGACTCCGTGCCAGGCCAGGAAGCCCTTGAACTCGAATGGATTCGCCTGCTGGTAGCGCTCCGCGTAGAAGTGGAAGAAGCTCTGGGTCGACGCGCCGAGGTCGAGGAAGTTGACACCGAAGTGGCCGCCGGGGCGCAGGATCCGGGCGATCTGCCGGAAGTAGAGGTAGATCTCGAAGACGTTGAGGTGGATGAAGACGTTAAGGGAGAACCCCGCGTCGAAGCTCGTCGACGGAAGTGTCGCGAGGAAGTCGTTCTGGATGTGGTGGTAGTCGACGTTGGTGTGTTCCCGGCAGGTGAGGCGTGCCTTGGCCAGGAACGACCGGCTCACGTCGGTACACACCAGCCGCCCCACCTGAGGGGCGACCACGTTGGCCATGATTCCCTCACCGCTGCCGATCTCGAAGATCTCCGAGTCCGGGGTCAGCCGCAGCCGTTGGGCGATCCAGTTCGCCCGGTCGACGCGGTCGCGCAGATACTCCTCGCGAGCCTGGGTGCCCGCCAGTTGCACCTGCATCTCCTCCGGGGAGTTCCACTCCCATATCAGGTTGAGGTCACCCATGCTCTGCAGCGGCGGTTTCGCCTTGACGGTCGCCGCGCCTTCCGTGTTGTTCATACGGTCTCCCTCGTGGTTTCTCGTGTGATGTCCTGGCGGCGTGGACGACCCGGACGTCGCCGGTCCGGTGACCGTCACCGGCCAGCCACCAGACCGGCGACGTCGTCGGCGGTCAACTCGCCGGTGCGGGCCAGGGTGGTAAGCAGGTCGGCGACCTGTGCGGCGGTCGGCGCGGCGGCCATGGACCGGCTCAGCTCGACCGCGCGACGCCGGTATTTGTGGTCGAACAGCACTTCGGCGAGAGCCTTGTCGATCGCCTCACTGTCGATCAGAAGGCCGGGCAGCGTCTTGGTCGCGCCTTGCGGGTCGATCCGCCTGCCGTAGATCTGCGCGTCGTAGTTCAGGGCCAGGGACAGCTGCGGGACGCCCATCGCGAGGCCGTTCATCAGGCAGTTGGCACTGCCGTGGTGAATGATCAGGTCGCAGCCGGGCAGGATCAGTTCCAACGGGCAGTTACGCAGCACCCGCACGTTCGGGGGCAGGGAACCCAGACCGTCCACCTCGGCCACCGCGGCGGTGAGCACCACCTCGGCAGCCAGTTGGGCGGCGGACTCGACGGCGTGGCGGAGCGCGGGCAGCCGCTCGCCGAACACCCCGGTCGCGGAGTTCCCCCACACCACGCAGACGCGTTTTCCCTTGACCGGCCCAAGCAGCCACGGATCCACGTCCTGGGATCCGTTGTACGGCTGGTACCTGATGGGAATCCGCAGCGCGTCGCCCATCGGGGGAACGGCCACGTCCGGCGACGGATCCACCGCGTACCCGATATCGCGGCGTGTCCAGTTCACGCCGTACTTCGCAAAGCAGGACAGGGGATCGGAGGACACCAGGTCGAGGCCGGGTTCGGTCTCCACGGTGCCGATGAAGCCCGGCCCGTAGTACACGCTCGGCACCTCGTACAGCGCGCCGATCAGCGCGCCCTCGGACGCCATGAGGTCGTGCACCACCAGGTCGGGGCGCCAGGAAGCGGCGAAGTCGACGGCGTTGTCGTAGCTACGCTGGACCGCGGCGATGGTCTTCTTCCAGAAGTCGCTGAGCGTGCCGGTGTCGAAGTCGCGTACGGAGTCCAGCGCCTGGCCGGTGAACGGGTGCAGTGGCAGCGGCATTTCGCCGCTCTGCGGCGGGGTGTTGATCGCCTGGACCCAGTACGCCAGCCGGGCACTCTCCATCATGTCGGCCGCGTCGAGCACCGACACCGGCATCAACCCCGTGGAGATGACTCCCTGCACCTGCTGCGGCGGGCAGGCGACCCGAACCTCGTGTCCGGCGGCCCGGAACGCCCAGGCCAGCGGGATCATGCACATGTAGTGCCCGGCCCAGTTGGACACGGTGAACAGAATCCGCATCGAAATCTCCCCTACTTACCGCTCGCTTGATGTCGATGACCGGGCTCTCCGCGAGAGTACCGGGAAAAGGTTCATGATTTCCCTATAAATAGCGCCCGCCGGCCAGATCGTCGCAGATCGATTCTGGCCGCAATCCGGTGACATCGGCGGATCCGTGCTATCTCGCGGATTTATCGAATTCTCTAGGGATTCCTTGAGATTCGCATCGCTACCATGCTTATGTGCGGATCCTGATGGCGTCTTCCTCGGGAGCGGCCTCCGACGCCGTCATCACGGGCATCGGGTCAGAGCAGGTCGCGGCCGTCGCGGTGGACGAGACGGGCTTCTCGAAGAAGCCGCTGGACGGTACCGACGACGAAGAGATTCTCGCCGAGGGCGACCGCCGGGCCCGGCGACGGGACACCGAGATCAAGGCCATTCGCTTCTACCACGATCTCGCCGTTATCGAAAAAGGGCGAACCACGGGGGAGCCAAGCCCTCGCGGGGGCCGTGGTGGAGTGGGGGCGGACTCGCCTCTCTGTAGGCGGGGACCCGATAGTGCTATGGAATTTCGGAAATCTACCGTGCGAGGAAACCATGGACACAGGCGCCGAACTTTATCTCGACCTGATGAAGAAGACGCTGACGAACACCATCTATCAGGACGCGCCGCTTCCCATGGGGCAGCAGCAGGCCAACGGCTACAAGGATTCGCTGCGGGAAAAAGGCAAGGACTGGCCCTCGGTCGCGCACACCATGGTCGGCAGGATTCGGCTCGACCACCTGGAGCGCTGCATGCGACAGGTCGTCGAAGACGAGGTGCCGGGCGATTTCATCGAAACCGGAGTGTGGCGTGGCGGTGTGTGCATCTTCATGCGTTCCTTCCTGCGCGCGAACAACATCACCGACCGGCGCGTATGGGTGGCCGACTCCTTCCAGGGCATCCCGCGGACCGACCGCTCCAGCCATCCGCTGGACGTGGAACTCGGGCTGCACAACGAGAACTCGGTGCTGGGGGTGTCCATCGAGCAGGTGCGGCAGAACTTCGAGCGGTACGACCTGCTGGACGATCAAGTCGTCTTCCTGGAGGGCTGGTTCAGGGACAGCCTGCCGACCGCGCCGGTGCGCTCCCTCGCCGTGCTGCGCCTGGATGGAGACCTGTACGAGTCCACGATGGACGCGCTGGTCAACCTGTATCCCAAGCTTTCGGTCGGGGGTTTCGTCATCGTGGACGACCACATCCTGCCCGGTTGCCGAGCGGCCATCAGGGAGTTCCGGGAGGCCAACGGGATCACCGACACGATCGAGCACATCGACTGGACGTCGATCGGGTGGCGACGTACCGGCTGAGGACATGACCGCCGATGTACCGCGACATCGCTTTCCTGTAGACGGCGGTCAATGCTCAGGGGGCCACCTGCCGAATCGGGTACCACGCTCCGTCGGCCCCCTGATGCCGTAGGCGCCTGCCCGGCGGATCCCGCTACCTGGTCATGACGATCCTTCGTCGACCAGGTTCGTCGGATCCAGCGAATTCATGAACGAACGCAGGGCGCCGAGGTGGGCGGCCGGCTTGTCCCAGCCCAGCTCGGCGCACCAGGCGATCAGCTCGGTCAGCTCCCCGGTGGCGCGCGCCTTCTCCTCGTCGGTGAGGCTGGCGACCGACAGTTCCCGCGGCCACTGCACGACGTTGGCCAGGTCGATGTCCAGTCCCTCCGCGCGAGCGAATTCGAGCAGGTTTCGCAGGTCCCACAGGTTGTCCCGCTGCGGCGATACCTGGAGCCAGACGTCCACCTGGGTCTTGAGCCTGTGCACGTTGTCCACGAACACCTGCCACTTCCCGCCGGTCCTGATCCGCTCGAACACCTCGCCCACACCGTCGCAGGACGCACCGATGCCGACGCTCTTGAAGTGTGGGAAGAGGCCGATCGCGTTGTCGGGGGACACCGTGAGGTTGGAGTTGTAGGCCACGTCGACATTGCCCGCGTTCCCGGTTTCCACGAGGAGTTCGAGCAACGCGTAATGGCCCGGCTGCATGAAGGGCTCGCCGCCCGCGAAGTACAGTCGCCGGATCAGGTGCGCGTTCGCCCGCAGTGTCCGCCACAGATCCTCGTCGGCGCGGTAGGGGTCGATCACCGCGGAGGACCATGATGGCCGCTGCTTGGCGCCCCACGCCGAGCTCACCGGATAGGTGCACATGACGCACCGCAGGTTGCAGGTGTTGCCGAACCTGATGTCGAGGAAATACGGGAAGTCCTCGACGGTGCCGTCCTGGGCGGTGCGGGCGGCGAGAGTGTCGAGCTCATGTTCGAATCGCTGATTGATGTTCTGCCGATAGGACTGGGCGCCGTGGTCTTCCCGGAAATAGCAGTATTTGCATGCGTCGACGCGCCGACCGCTCAGCATCGCCAGCCGGGTCCGTTTCATGTTGGGACTGTTGAACGCCTCCTGAAGTCCCATCACCCGATCCGGGTTGTCCTTGGCGTATCGCGAATCAGGCGAACAGCCGATCGCGTCGTCGTTCAGCTGGAAGACGGGCTCCTCCTGCTGGTCGTACAACTCGTTGTGGTACATCGCGTTGTCGACGCAGCAGCGGCCGTAGACGCCGTCGATGGAGGCGCAGAGATGGATCCACGGCAGGACGCACAAGGTCTTGTCCGTGGCGCCGTCACCGTTGACTTCGGTACTCATGGAAACGCCCCTCGGCTCACCATCGCCAGTACTCTTCATGCGGAACCCGGAATGTGGCGAGCTCCGGCTTGCGCGCCCAGTGCCGTAAGGAGTGGGCGGGGCGGTAGTCGAACGGTTCCTCGCCGCGGAATCGCGATTCGGCCGCACGCATCCGAACGCAGGAGCGCAGGACCTGTTGCTTGAGGCCGACGTAGTCCTCGGTGTGCGGGCCCAGTTGCCACTCCACCTCGGCGGGCCGGAACTCGAAGTAGACGACGCGGCGTTGCTTGCCGACCACGGCGGGGGCGCCGTGCAGGGTGAGGATGTTGTGCAGCAGCACATCCCCCGGCCGCATCACGGCGGGCACCGCACCGGTGGTGTCCCACTCGCTGGCGTTGAGCCGATCCGCGGTGGTCCGGATCCGCTCGTCGTCCCAGTAGTTGGATTCCGGGATGCACCAGACGCAGTTGTCCTCCGGGGCAGGGTCGAGATAGATCCCGGCGTCGATGACGCGACCCGCTCCGGTGACGCCGACCGCGTCGGCGTACAACCCGGCGTCGCGATGCCAGGCGAGCCGGGGAGCCCCTGCCGGGGTTTTGAAGACCATACTGTCCCAGGTCGGGATGAGGTTGGGGCCGACGAGCTGTTCCATGATTTGTAGTAGCAAAGGGTGACCGGCCAGCATGGCGATCGGGCGGGCCTTGTCCACCACGTATTCGATCCGTACCGGCGCGGCGCCCGGCAGGTGCGGCTCCAGGGTCCAGACGGTGTCGTCCATGGACCGCGTCGACCACGCCCGGTCGATCAGCGTCTTCCCGGCCTGCTGTACGTCGGCGAGTTCCTCCTGCGTGAGCAGCCCGCGAACGGCGAGCACTCCCTGCCGGCGGAAGGCGGTGACGTGCTCGGGCAACAGTCCGGTCCGCCGGATGTCACATTCGGGAACCCTGCTGTCGGTGCGTACCTTAGTGACAGGATTCATAACCTGGACCCCTTTCGTTCGTCGGTGGTGAATTCGGACCAGCGCAGTCCGCCACGAAGTACCAGTCCCGCTCCAACGCCCTCGCGAACGACGCGCGATCCATCGCGGGCTGCCCGGCCAGCCAGGCCGGCAGGGTGAACACCCGGTACCCCAGCCCGTCGACCAGCAACGACCAGAGATCGTCCGTTGTCGTGCCGTACTCGCGCATCACATGGTCGCCGCCGTGTTCGAAAACGATCACCGGCTTGTCGCGGCGCAGTGAGCGGCGCGCACCTCGCAGAGCCAGCACCTCGCCTCCCTCGACGTCGAGCTTGACCAGGTCGATGCGCACATCGGGCGGGATGACGTCATCCAGACGCACGGTGTCGACGGTGATCTCGCGCAGGGTCTCCATCGGCCGGTCGTAGGGGCGTCTGTGCAGGCCGCTGTAGCCCGGGTTGGAGACCACGTGCACGAAGCTCTGCGAGCCCGTGACGTCGGCGGCGGCGGCCCTGATCACCGCGACCGAAGGCAACCTGGCCGCCAACTCGTCGGCGAAGGCGGGCAGCGGTTCGATCGCGAAGTGCCTGCCCTCGGGCGCCACCCGCACCAGGTGCTGGGTGATCTCGCCGACGCCCGCGCCGAGGTCGACGCACCCGGCGGTCGTGGTGCAGACCTTTTCGATGATCTGGACGGTGAGCCGGTCGTACTCGTCGTTGCGGTCGAGGGGGTCGATCACCCGCTGCCCGCTCACGTCGAGGGCTCCTCGCCGTGATTCCGGGGCGGTGGTGGGGGTGATGTCCGGATCACGGGCTCCACCGGCCGGCTTCTTCCGATGCCGAGCCGGGGGCTGGTCATCAGGTACAGGCCGGTGTCCGGGTCGAACAGCTCATGTCCGTCGAGCCTGTTGAGCGCCTCGCTGACCGGGGATTTGGGGGTGTGCGTCTCGGCCATCCTGCGGGCCTGCTCGGCGGCGACGAACAGGCGGTCGACGGAGTTGTCCGCGTCGTCGTCGGGCATCCGTGGCTCGGGAGCGCGGCCGGCCACGGCGTCGCCCATGTCGGCGAGCCCGGCGATCAGCTGAGCGAAGGCCCTGGCGCCGTCCACCTTTTCGTAGTCGGTCTCGGCGTGCTCGCCGACAAGCCTGTCGGCCAGGGCGAAGTAGTTGTCCTTGCCCGCTTGCTGCTGGTAGACGGCCGCGACCAGTGTGAACAGGCGCTCGAAGGCGTTGCGGTAGAGCGTCTCGTAGAACGCGCGGGCCTGCTCCTCATCGACGTCGCCGTTGACGGTGGCCAGAATGGCCGCCGCGGAGAGCATGCCGCTGTAGAGCGCGAGGTGTACGCCGGTGGACAGCAGCGGGTCCAGGAAGCACGCGCTGTCGCCCGCGGCGAAGTAACCCGGGCCGCAGAATCTGTCGGCGACGTAGGAGAAGTCCCGCTCGACCCGGACACCCGGCTGGTAGGTCCCGTTCGCGAGCAGACCGCGCACCGACGGAGACTCCTCGACCAGCGAGGCCAGCATCGCTTCCAGGGACGCGTGCCCCGAACGACGCTCAAGGAACCGCGTCTGGTGGCAGACGAATCCGACGCTGTAGCGGTTGTCGCGCAGCGGGATCACCCAGTACCAGCCGTCCGGGGCCGAGATGACGTTGATCCCGCCCTTCGGCGAACTGGGAAGCAGAGATCCTCCCTGCCAGTAGCCCCAGATGGCGACGTTCCTGAACGCCTCGTTCGCTCGCCGGTGCTTGAAATGCCGGGCGGGAATCAGACCGGTCCGGCCGGAGGCGTCGACGACGAAGTCGAAATGGCTGGTGCGCAGCTCGCCGGTGTGCGACTCGGACCACTCCGCGGCCACGGCGCGGTCGCCCTCGAAGACCACGCGCTTCACCTCGGCGCCCTCAACGACCCGGGCGCCCTGTTTGGCGGCGTTGGTCAGTAGTACCTGGTCGAAGTCGTCGCGGTCGACCTGCCAGGACCGCACGCCGGGGCCGAAGATCTCGGACCAGTCGATGGCCCAGTCCTCCCTGCCCCATCGCAGCAACACGCCGTTCTTCTCGGTGTAGCCGCGGGCGTCGACCTCGTCCAGCGCGCCGACGAAATCGACGATCGTCCGGCACGACGACGCGATGGACTCGCCGATGTGGTAGCGAGGAAAGTTCTCCTTCTCCAGCAGCGTCACGGACAGGCCCGCACGTGCGAGCAGTGCCGCCGCGGTCGACCCGGCCGGACCGCCACCGATGACCAGGACTTTGGTGACCATGAATCTCCTCGTCGAGAGGCGGGATAATTTACCGAACCACACCCTACGGCGGGCAGAAAATGGCGTTCAACAATTCGGGGGAATGTCTAGTGGGAGCGTTAGTGGAGCGTTCGCGCACCGGGCGATTTTCTGTCGTGATCGCTGTCGTTCCGGAATAAACGAGCGAGGAATGTCGATGGGCCGCACGTACGCCCAGGGCTCGTTGAGGGAATGGAACAACGGTACGGTGGTGACCGAAGAGGTGGTCGCCGGCCTGTCGAAAAGTCAGGTCCGTGGGCGTGAATTCCAGGCCGGAGCCCGGGGAAACCGGGACCGACGGCCTGCGGCCGGCCAGCTCGAAGCCGAACCGCTAAAGGGTTTCCAGAACCTCGCGGAGCGCGCCGATCACCTTGTCCTGGAGGTCCTGCGGCATGGACGGGTACATGGGCAGGGAGAAGACCTCCCCGGCCAGTCGTTCGGTGACCGGGAGCGAGCCGTCGGCGTAGCGAAGCTGCGTGAACCCGGTCATCGTGTGCACCGGCCAGGGGTAGCTGATGGTCAGGGTGATGTCGTAGGCCCTGAGCCGTTCGATGATGGTGTCGCGCTGCGGGTGGCGCACGACGTAGAGATAGTAGACATGCTCGTTCCCGGCGGTCACCGACGGCAGGATCAGGCCGGTGGAGTCGAGGATGTCGCCAAGCCCTTCGGCGTAGCGGCGGGCCACTGCGCGCCTGGCCTCGATGTAGGTGTCCAGCCGGGTGAGCTTGCGTCGCAGGATCTCCGCCTGCACCGCGTCGAGGCGGCAGTTGTGGCCGGGCGTCTTGACGACGTAGTAGACCTTTTCCATGCCGTAGTAGCGCAGCCGCCGAAGGCCGCTGTCGAGGGTCTCGTCGGCGGTGACCACCGCACCGCCGTCCCCGTAGGCGCCCAGCACCTTGGTGGGATAGAAGGAGAACGCCGCGGCGTCGCCCATGGTGCCCGCCATCCTGCCGTGCTGCCGGGAACCGTGCGCCTGGGCGCAGTCCTCGAGTATGAGCAGGCCGTGGTCGGCGGCGAGCCGTGTCAAGGACGTCATGTCCACGCACTGGCCGTAGAGGTGTACGGGCAACACCGCTTTGGTCCGCGGAGTGATCACCTCGGCCACCCGGTCCACGTTCATGAGGCAGTCCTCCTCATGCACGTCGACGAAGACGGCCCTGGCGCCGACGGCGTCGATGGCCAGCACCGTCGGTGCCGCCGTGTTGGACACGGTGATCACCTCGTCGCCCGATCCGACGCCCATCGCCTGCAGGGCCAGCTTGATCGCGTTGGTGCCGTTGTCCACCCCGATGCAGTGGGGCATGCCGTGATAGGCGGCGAACTCGTTCTCGAACCCGTCGACGCTCTCGCCGAGTATGAGGTTGCCGGACCGGAAGACCTTCTCAACCGCGTCGAGCAGGTCGGCCCGCTCCTGGTGATACTCCGCTAGGTAGTCCCACACCCGAATTGCCATGTCTGCCTCTCCTAGGACTGAGTCTGGGAGCGGACTGCCCGGACACTCATGTAGTCGTTGTCTCGATCGAGGCGCAGTGCTTGACCGCTGAGATAGTCGACGCCGTCGGCGTAGCTGTAGGGCTGCATGAACCCGCCTGCCCGTACGTCGCGGTAGAGGCGTGCCAGTGGGTGGCCGGCCGAGTACGCCTGACCGCCGACCATCGACATGCTGTCGGTGACGACGCGCAAGGCCAGGTCGTTGACCGTCATCTTCGCCCATTGGAACGGCGTCATCATCCGTCGTCCCCGCTCGTCGAGGTCCATCGTGTACTTGTCGTTGAGCAGGTCGGCGTTGAGCAGCGCGGCGGCGGTCGCCGTGCGCAGCGCGTACAGCCGGGCATCGGACTCGGCGATGGTGGAACGCACGCCCGAGGAGACGTCCGGGCCGCGTTTGGCGCAATGCTGCACCGCGATGTCCCTGGCCGCCTGGGCGATTCCCGCGTAGATACCCAGCATGGTGATCGAACTGATGGTCTGTCCGGCCAGCACCGCGTCCCGGCGTGATCCCACCGGACCTCGGTCGAGGATGTCGGTCTCCGGTACCGGGCAGTTGTCGAAATCGACGTCCAGTGTGCCGGAGGCCCGCATGCCGAGACCGTCCCAGTCCGGCTGTACGGTCAGCCCGCGGGTGTCCCTGCTCAGGAGAGGGACGGCAAGTCCTGGCACATCGCCGCCGTCGCGCCGCAGCGCGTGTACGAAGAAGTGCGTGCCGATCGGTGCCATGCTGACCAGTGTCTTGCGGCCGGACAGCCGCCAGCCGCCCGAGGCGTCCCTGGTGAGCGTGGTCACCACGCCGGGGGCGTCCTTCAGCCCGGTGCAGACGGCCGCCTCGCCGGTGGCCATGGCCCGCAGCAACCGTTCGGCCAACGCGGAGGCGGCAGGGGCGCCGTGGCGCCACTCGTAGGTCAACGTCAGCGCGCGGCTCAGCTGGACGTGCAGGGCCAGGGCCGTCGAGGCGTCGGCCTCGGCCAGGACGCGCAACCCCACCGCCAGGTCGTACAGTCGGGTGACGCCGAGACCACCCAGTTCGGCGGGCACGGCCGCGCCCATCAGGCCGACCTTGGCGAACCCGCGAAACGTGTCCACCGGGAAAACGCCGTTCTGGTCGTTCGCGCGAGCCTCTGCCCGGATTCCGCTGGTGAAACCGGTCAGCAGGTCCACCATCATCTCGCCCTCAGGTGAGATCGGTGTCCGGAGATCTGACGTACTCAAATACGCAGTATTGCTTGATATCGCCCGTTTCATTTTCGGCTCCCGACGGCCGGCGCGAGTCCGTGACCACATCCCCGCTCTTTCGATATGCAAAGCCAAGATATATGAACAAGAGTTACCGGTAAGGCGTCAAACGAGAGTCGGCGGCCAAGTCTAGTCGAATCACTCGAACTGGCTGGACTTTAGTCGGTGGGTATGGTGTGCACGCCGTCGGCGCCGCTACATTGTCTCGACTTCGAGTGGAGGTCTCATGAAGATGCTGTTTATCCCGGGGCCGGCGAAATCAAACGTATTTGGTCTTGCTCCCCTGGCGATCGCCGCACGGGCAAGCGGTCACGACGTCATTCTCGCCTCCACGGAGGAGGCCGTCGCCGCGGCGGCGAGTGTCGGCGTGCCCGCCATGACGACGAGCCCTTTGTCGTTGACGCAGCTGATGACGACGGATCGCGCGGGCGACCCGCTACGGATTCCCGGCGACGGCGCCGAACTGCCGATCTTCCTCGGCCGGATGTTCGGCAGGCTGGCCGCCGCGAGCCTCGACCGGTTGCGGACCCTGATCACCTCCTGGCGGCCGGACATTCTCGTCTGCGGGCCGCACGCCTACGCCGGGCCCGTCCTCGCCGCCCACTTCGGCCTGCCCTGTGTGCGCCACCTGCTCACCGGGACACCGGCGGATCGGGAGGGCACCCATCCCGGCGTCGACGACGAGCTACAGCCCGAGTTGTGCGCGCTCGGCCTGGACCGCGTCCCGGACTTCGACCTGGCCATCGACATATTCCCGGAGAGCATCCGGCCGGAGGGCGCACCGGTGCAGCCCATGCGGTGGACGCCCGTCAACGAGCAACGCCCGCTCGAACCGTGGATGCTCGCCCCGGGCGAGCGTCGCCGGGTGTTGATGACCGCGGGCAGCCTGGCCACGCCCACACACGGCACCGGCCTGCTGCGCAACCTGGTAGCCTCGCTCGCGGAGCTCGATGTCGAACTGGTCGTCGCGGCCCCCGACGAGGTGGGTGTCCTGCTGCGCGGCGAGCGCGGTGTCGCCAACGCGGGCTGGATGCCGCTGGACGTGGTGCTGCCCACCTGCGACCTGATCGTGCACCACTCCGGCACGATGACCGCGCTGACGGCGATGCACGCCGGTGTCCCGCAGCTGATCATCCCGCAGGAGAGCCGGTTGATCGACTGGGCCCGCTCGCTGGCCACCAGGGGCGTCGCGATCACGCTGCCGCCCGGGGAGGACACCCCGGACGCCGTAACGCGGGCGGCAGGCGATCTGCTCACCGATCCGGTCTACGCCGCCGGGGCCCGTTCCCTCGCCGATGAGATCGCCGCGATGCCCCTGCCCACCGACGTCCTCGACGTGCTGAAGTAGAGAGGCGGGCGGATGACATCGGCACGCAGGCGTGTTGCGACGATCACGGTCGGCACCAACGAGATCAGGTGGCTGCGCCGCTGCTTCGCGTCGCTGGTCGACAGCGACACCGAAGGCTTCGACCTGGACGTCCACTTCATCGACAACGCCTCCACCGACGGCAGCGTTGACATGGTCGCGCGGGAGTTCCCACAGGTGAAGATCACCCGCAATCCCGCCAACCTCGGGTTCACCGGGGCCAACAACGTGGGCATCCGGACGGCGCTCGCCGACGGCGCCGACTACGTCTTCCTCGTCAACCCGGACACCTGGAGCCCGCCACGGCTGGTCCGTACGATGGTCGAATTCGCCGAGCGATGGCCGGAGTACGGCATCATCGGGCCGCTGCAGTACTGCTATGACGCCGAGTCGGACGAACTGGTCGAGTTCAACGCCTGGACGAACATCGCGCTGTGGCTGGGGGAGCAGCACGCGTTCGCGGGTGACCGACTGGATCATCCATCTCCGGCGAGCAGCTTCGAGGGGCGGGCGCCGCGGACCCTTGAGCACGCCTATGTCCAGGGGGCGGCGTTGTTCGCGCGGGCGGCGATGTTACGCGAGATCGGCATACTCGACGAGGTCTTTCACACGTACTACGAGGAGGTGGACCTCTGCCGGCGCGCCAGGTGGGCGGGCTGGCGGGTGGCCCTGCTGCTCGACGAGGGCATCCAGCACTACGGTGGCGGCGGTGCCACCACTCGTAGCGCCTACACCCGGGTGCACATGCGACGTAATCGCTACTACTACCTGCTCACCGACGTCGACTGGAATCCGGTCAAGGCGGCCCGGCTGGCCACCCGTTGGCTGGTGGCGGACTTGCTCGGCAAGAGCGTGGTCGGCAGGGTCGACGCGGCGACCGGCGCGCGCGAGACCGTGGCGGCGCTCAGGTGGCTGGCGGGACACGCACCGACGATCGTGGAGCGTCGGCGCAGCCACCGGGTGCTGCGCACGGGCCGTGGGATGGCCTGATGACGTGGGCCCGCGTCCTTGGCGCCGGAGAGCTCCATCGGCACGCCGGGTCTGGCCGGACCGTGGCGGGTCACCTCACCGTGCCGCCGAAGGGGTACAGCCGGGCCTGAGGTGTAGGCCCCGGGTGGGCGTGACCGGCACGCCGGTCACGCCCACGTCATCCAGGGCCGAGGTTCCGGGTCGGTGACCTCGACCGGGGCGCTCATGAACACCAGTACGTACGCGCGCCGTGGCCGGCCGGTCTGGTTCGGCCCGGCGTAGTGCGGGGTACGGAAGTCGTGCATGACCGCGCCGCCGGGCGCCAGCGGGCACGCGACCCCGGCCGCCGGGTCCACCTCGTCGGTCATCAGGCCGCGGATACGGTCGTCGTTGTCGATGTGGTGGTGGGGAAGCACCGGACCGAGGTGGCCGCCGGGCAGGTAGTGCAGGCAGCCGCTTTCGACCGTGGCATCGTCCAACGTCGTCCAGATACTCAGCCCACGACGGCTCCACCGCGGGTCCATGTACGCCTCGTCCTGGTGCCAGGGTGTCGGGGCACCGTACCGGGGCGGTTTCAAAATGGCGTGTCCGTAGAATTCCAGCTCGTTCTCGGGGATGTCCAGAAAGGCCGACGCGATAGCCCGGCACCGTGCGAAATGCGCGCTTTCCAGCAATTCTGGAACGTATTTCTCTGGCCGGACTATCTGTGGCAACAATGGCGACTCTTCGCGGTCGGCCTGGCCTGCGATGTCGTAGTAGTTCTCCGAGCCCGGAATTCCGCGCTGGACGAACAAACGATCGTACACTTCCCGCAACCACGCCACTTCCGACTCGTCCGCCACCTGGGGTAAGGTTGCGAATCCATTACGGCGGAACTCCTCCAGAGTGCGACGGTCAATGGTGCTCGCCCCGCTCAAGTCGTCTCCTCTCCTAAGGACGTCTCCCGATTCACAGGATACGCGGACCGGTTCACCGTGAGCACTAGACCGGGGGGTAGATTAGGGGGTTTCCTATAATTTCACGACAGGCCGGGTGAGAGGCGAATTTCGCATGGTCGCCGTGCCGCCTTGCCGCAACGAGCCCTTCCGTGTAACGGATCATGGATTGGCGTGACCTTGATTCCCGGATTCCCGGATTCCCGGATTCCCGGATGAGCCCTCGCCGGCCACGCGCCTGCCCGATCGGGCCGCCGTGGAGCAGGGCACCGCCGCCCGACGTGCCGTTCGCGCCGCCCAGGTGACGGACACAGGGGCGGTCAGGACCAGGTGTGGCCCGCGAGCACCTCGTGGTAGATCGTCTCGAACTGTTTGGCGACGACGACGTGATCCCACTGCCGCAGCGCTGCGGCCCGGACGGAACCCGGCTCGGGCAGATCGGCCAACGAGGCACCAGCCTGCGCGGGTGTGAACGACGAGCCTTCGGGGACGACGATCCCGACCGACGGCACGATCTCGGCCAGGCAGCCGTTGGAGGTACCGATGACCGGGGTACCGCACACGGCGGCCTCGGACACGACGGTCGACCCCGGCTCGCACCACACCACACCCCAGGGGCCCATCGTGCTCTGGGAGAGCACCATGATCGCGGCCGCGCGGGAAAGCAGTTCGAGCCTTCGCTCACCCCCCACCTCGCCGACGAAATCGACGGTGTCCCCGAAGTCGCGCTCGATCCGCCGCAGATACTGCTCCTCCCAGGATGGTCCGGCCATGACAAGACGGCGCCCGGCGGCGGATGCGAATGCGGCGGCCTCGTAAGCGCCTTTCCACTCCGAGACGCGCCCCAGGTAGAGGAGGTAGTCGTCCTTGTCGGCCCGGAACTGGTAGCGCGCCTGGTTGACCGAGATGCGTACCACCGGCGCGATGTCGTTTCCGGCCTGGGTGCGCTGGGCGTACGAGGCGTACACGCAGTTGCGCGGATACGTCGGCCGGCCGGTGAGGTGATGGGTGGACAGGTATGCCATTCCCGCCGGGAGCCGGTCAGGATCGATCTGCCCGCAGGAGAAGTCGTGCACGACATCCACGGTCGACGACTCCGGGCCGTTCAGCCAGGCGTACATGTCTTCGAGCTCGCCGGCGTCCACCACGGTGACCGCCGGTGAGGCAGGCGTGGTGCCCGGCGCGCCGAGCAGGAACACCTCATGGCCGAGTTCCAGCAGGCCGTCCATGTGGTTGGCCACGATCCAGTGGATTCCCGCGTAGCCCTGCGGCGGAACGGTGATCCACTGACTTGGATCGGTCGGCAGCCGTAGCGCCATGGTTACCAGTACGACGCGCATCAGCCTCTCACTTCCCCATACTCCGGTACGGCGCGGGCAGGTCGCGCATCGGGTCATGCCGCGGTCGCCACGTGGCGTTCGCCTGCTCGGTGTTGCGGCCTTTCTCGATGAACGCGAGGTTGTGGTACAGATGGATCCCGGTCACGCTTCGGTCCGTGTACGACGGCTCGTAGGGGCCTTCATGAAGACGATCGCGATGGTGCAAACCGTCGACAAGCGTCTTCAGGAAACCGACCGACGTGGCGGGATCGGCCAGGTCGACGCCGTTTCCCCCCCACTCGGGCCAGTACGAAGTGTGCAGGTCCTCGATCACATACATGCCGCCGGGACCCACGTGCGGGAAGAGCGCGTTGAACGCGGTGATGACGTGGCTGCTGACATGACTGCCGTCATCGACCACGATGTCAAACGGGCCGTACCGCGCCGCGAGGTCGGTGAGGAACGCCGAGTCGGCCTGATCCCCGCGGATCGTGGTGATCCGCGGCTCGTCCAGCAGTGACTTGTCGTACACATCGAGCCCGTACACCATGCTTCGGTGAAAGTAGTGCTTCCACATGCGCAGGGAGGTGCCTCCTGCGCCGGGGTCGTGATAGCCGCCGATGCCGATCTCAAGCACGGTCATCCGCTGATCGCGGTATCTTCCCAGATGCCGCTCATAGTGGGGGGTGTACCAGTGCCCGCCCCACTTGTCCGAGCCGAAGCGCACGGCCAAGGCAGTCAGGTCCCCGCGATACGGCCCGCACGCCTGCAGGACCTGATACGCCGCTCGGGTCGCCTCGTCACGCCGGACCATCCACGGATCGTCTGGCTTGTACTCGGCCGGCCCTGGCTCGTCTTTCATCACCACCTCGCGGTCGGCTCCGGCGCGCGGGTCACTCGGCCCGAACACGTCACGGATCAGCGCCGGCAGGTCGTACCTGAGGCACACCCACGGGTCGTCGACCCGGCCAGGGCGCGCCTGCTGACCGTCGGGACCGACGGTCAGCAGGTACGGAATCCGTGCGGAGCCCGGGACGTCCACTTCGAACTGGACGATCATCGGTGACCCGGGCCCGGGGTACAGGCCCGCGCGGCCGGACACTTCGCCGATGGTCGCGGCCACCACCGACTCCGGATCCTCGGCCGCGAGTCGGGCGGCGGCGTCGGGGGCGTCCGCCAAGGAGAGCAGACGTTGGACGAGCGAGGTCTGTGGTCGGTCGTGGATCGGCATGCGCACCTCCGGGTTTGCGATCGACTCATCGGGAGCGCCCGGGGCGCGGCTTCCTCGATGCGGGATATGGCGATCAAGGAGAAGATCCTGGCGAAGGCCCGAGCTGTGATCAACCGCGGCGCGTCCTCGCCGTGAACCGTCGCAGGTTGGCTCACGTACCGGTCTCTCTCGCCGCAGCGGTGCCCTTCGCGTCGGCTGTCGCGCCTTCGGGTTTTCCGGCGATGAGCAGGATGTCCAGGTAGAAGGTGCTCTCCGGGCCCTCTCGGCGGCGGAGATCTCCGAACGCCCGGTCGAGGTAGGTGTCCATAGCCCTGGGCAGGAGACGGTCCACCAGCCACAGCGTCCGGAGGACCAGTCCGACCGGGCCGCCACCGGGCCAGCCGTGGTCGCGCCCGTACCAGCGGAGCAGGAACAGCAGCCCACGCGGACCGCAGGTCAACTTCACCGTCCGGTCGACCACGAACCCGGCTCGCCTGGCCTGCAGGGCCAAGCCGTCAGCCGTCCAGCGCCACAGATCCTGACCGCCGTGTTCCTCCCACACACCGTGGGTGGACAACACCAGCCGGCCGCCGGGCCGTAACAGCCGGAACGCCTCGCGCAGGTAGGCGTCCGCGTCGGTGACATGCTCCAGGACCTGGGTGGACAGCACGCCGTCGAAGGCCCCGTCGGGAGCCGGGCAGTTGCCGTCGCGGTCGAGCGCGTGATCGGCGCGGTAGGACTCACCGCCGGGGATGTCTGCCGTCTGCAGCTCGGCCACAGCGAACAGTTCACGGTACGGCGACGTGCCCGAGCCGTAGTCGAGCCAGACGCCGGAAGCGTCGCGCAGCGCCTCGGCGAGCGCCTCACGGAGGTCGAGGAAGTGGACGTAGGCCCAGTCTCCGCGGCGCGGCTTGGTCCGCTCGCGGAAACGTTCGGCCATGACCTCGTGGAGCGGGGGCTCCGCCGTGGTGGCCGGTCGGCCGGCCAAGCGCGACTTACCCACCGCAGACACCCAACCCAGCAGACTCACCACCGCCGGCGCTCCTTGTACGGTATGCGGATGTGACATTCCGGGATCACCGCGTCGCGTGGTCGTGCCGCGGCATTCGGCTTCAAGCTGTCCGACCTTTCTTCCCGACGCGGATGGGCCACCGCGACGTCAGGGCTCGAGGGAGATCGCCGGATCGGCGAACTCGATGACGATGGTTCGGCGCCACCGATCGCTGGGGTTCGGGCCGGATCCGTGCACGAGCCGGACGTCGTGCACCACGACGTCCCCCTCCTCGGAGGGCACCGGCACCCGTGGGCCGGCATCCCGTACGGCCTCGGCGGCCACGTCGACGGGCAGCAGGTGGGAGCCGGGAACGCCCTCCAGACAACCGTTGTCGGGGCCCGCTGTGTCCAGGCAGATGCTTATGTTGCACACGGTATGCGGAGCGAGGTGGGGACGGTCGCGGTGCCACGGCACACCGGCCGCGCGCCGTGGTTCCTTGAGCACAAGGGCGAACGCCGTGGGAACGACCGGCTCTCCGATGAATTCGGCGGCGAGACGGCCGAGTTCGGGGCGGTGGAGTAATTCGGCTTCCGGCCAGTCCTGCTTCTCCAGGTTGTGGATGCGATACAGCACCGGCGATTGCCCGTCGACGTCGAAGTGCCAGTAGTCGTCGGAGACATAACCCTGGTCGGTAAAACGCGAGATCAACCTCGTGGCGCCCGCCTTGAGCCGGCTTACCACGTCCTGGCCGAGTATCGGTCCGACCCGAACGAAACCGTCGACGCGGAAGCGCTCGATTCGTGCAGTGGGATCCCGTACCACCAGGGTCATGGCTACGCCCGTCCTTTCGACTTGTCTGCCTCGACATTCGTGAACCCGAGTCTTCCGGCGTCTTGAAATAGCGGTAATCGACGGTCTTCACATCCGGAGCCGAAATTCGTCGTCGGACACGTCGTCGGCTCAGTCATTGTCTGCCGGATCCCGACTCGGGACTCGGCGCCCAATCGCATTGCGGCCCACAAGATTTGACCTTATCGAGTCGCGCGCGATAACTGACTAGTGGTTTCACCACAGGTGGCCGATGGTCGGCACCGACCGCTGTTCGACATGCCGCGCTCATTCAGCTTCTTCCACTTCCGGTAAAAACGGTTCGCTCGCCGGAGCGGTCCTTTCGGCGTCCCAGGCCATCCCCCGGCGAGCGTCTCGGCGCGGGATCCGGGCCTCCTGGACCGAGAGGACGTCCGGTCTCCGGGGGAGTGCGACGCCGGAGGCGGTCGCCGCCGCTCGGGCGGTCCTCTTCGGCGTCCGGGGCAGGCGGCGGCCGGGCAGCACAGGAGGCTTCGGCCGAGGTGAGCCACCCTTCTCGACCCGTTGACGCGGCCGTAGCGCGTATGTAACCTTTGGCCAGCGCAGTGCAAAAATATTGCAAAGTCCTGTTAAATTCTCTCTGTTCTTCGCAACTTGCGGCAGTGATGTGCTGCTTCGGCGCATCTCTCCCACCCCTTCGGAGAGGTCCCAGGTGACGTCGTTCTCGGCATCGCGCGGCCGGTCGCCGCCCTGGTGGCTCCGGTTGTGACACTCATCGCCCTTCGCGCCGACGCCGAACGCAGCCGACGACAGCCGACTACAGGGCGTCGTGGCCCGCGCCCGGCGGAGCGCCCCGGGCCGCGACCGGTCAGGGGCCCGCGATCCCGGACACCTCCCGTCCGGAACCCACAGAAAGATCCGACGTTCACCGTCGCTCGTCCCGCCGGCCACCTCCGCAGGAAGGACCCCGGCGTAACGGCGACCAGCACCCCCCAGCGACGAACGAGGCACGGCTCACGGCTCGGCCGGCACAGATCATCCGGCCGGCCCGCCGGATTCCGAGGACCCGGAACAAGAGGACCGGGTATCGGCGCCTTGTGGGCGAGGCACCCCCGGGTGCCGAGCGCGTCGCGTGGCGGAGGCCGCGGCCTCCCTCCCGACCCTGTCGTCCCAGACGAGAGATAGAGGAACGCGATGAGAAAGCACTACCTGGCGTTACGGCTGATGGCGGCGACGGCCGCGACCAGCCTGCTCGCTCTGGCCGGGGCGGTCACCGCACCGGCCTCGGCGGCGGCCGGCCCCAACCTGGCGGTGGGGAAGGCGGCCTCCTCCAGCAGTGTCAACGCCCCCTACGGCGCGGGCAACGTCACCGACGGCAACGCCACCACCTACTGGGAGAGCAGCAACAACACCTTCCCGCAGTGGGTTCAGGTGGACCTCGGAGCCGTGACCAGCGTCAACCAGGTCGTCCTGAAGCTGCCGCCCGCGGCGGCCTGGAACACCAGGACGCAGACCCTGTCGGTGCTGGCGGGCACGAGCGCCACGCCCACCACGACCGTCGCCGGTTCCGCCGGCCGCACCTTCGACCCGGCGACCGGCAACACGGTGACGATCGACTTCGCCACGACCAGCGCCCGCTACCTCCGGCTGAACATCACCGCGAACACGGGCTGGCCCGCCGGTCAGCTCTCCGAGTTCGAGGTGTACGGACCCGGCTCCGGCGGTGACACGACACCGCCGAGCACGCCGTCGAACCTGGCCTACACCGAGCCGGGCTCGGGCCAGATCAGGCTGACCTGGAACGCCTCGTCCGACAACGTCGGCGTGACCGGATACGACGTCTACGCCAACAACGCCCTGCGCGCCAGCGTCGCGGGCAACGTGCTGACCTACACCGACACCCAGCCGGCCACCGCGACGGTCTCCTACCACGTCAAGGCCAAGGACGCCGCGGGCAACCAGTCGGGAAACAGCAACACCGTCACCCGTACGGGCAGCACCCCGCCGGGGTCGAACCTTGCCGTCGGCAAGGCGATCACCGCCTCCTCCTCGGTCTTCACCTTCGTGGCCGCCAACGCCAACGACAACGACACGGCGACCTACTGGGAGGGCAACGGCGGCAGCTACCCCAACACGCTGACCGTGAGCCTCGGCGCGAACGCCACCCTCAGCTCGGTCGTGGTGAAGCTGAACCCCGACAGCGTCTGGGCGACGCGCACGCAGAACATCCAGGTTCTCGGGCGAGGACAGGGCTCGACCACCTTCACCACCCTGGCCGCGGCGGCGAACCACACCTTCGACCCCGCCTCGGGTAACACGGTGACGATCCCGGTCAGCGGCGCCTACGCCGACGTCCAGCTCAGGTTCACCTCGAACACCGGCGCCCCCGCCGGGCAGGTCGCCGAGTTCCAGGTCATCGGCATCCCGGCGCCGAACCCGGACCTGACGATCACCGGTGTGACCGCGTCCCCCGCGTCCCCCGTCGAGACCGACTCCGTCACGCTCTCGGCCACGGTGCGCAACGGCGGCTCCGCTGCCTCCGGCGCGACGAACGTCAACTTCTACCTGGGCACCACCAAGGTCGGCACCGCCTCGGTCGCCGGGCTGGCCGCCGGAGCGTCCGTCACGGTGTCGGCCGCCGCCGGTCCCCGCGACGCGGGCAGCTACCCGCTGAGCGCCAAGGTCGACGAGGACAACACCGTCATCGAGCAGAACGAGTCGAACAACACCTTCACGAGCTCCGCCCCGCTCGTGGTCAGGCCGGTCGACACCTCCGACCTGGTCGCCACGACCGGCTGGACCCCCGGCAACCCGGCCGTGGGCAACGTCGTCACCTTCTCCGTGGCGATCAAGAACCAGGGCACACTCGCCTCCGCGAGCGGCGCCCACGGCATCACCCTCACCGTGCTCAACGAGGCGGGCACCGTCGTCCGTACCCTGACCGGCTCCCACAGCGGCGTGATCGCGCCGGGTGCCACCACGAGCCCGGTGAACCTGGGCACCTGGACGGCGGCGAACGGCAAGTACACCGTCAGGACCGTCCTCGCCGACGACGCCAACGAGCTGCCGGTCAAGCGGGCGAACAACACCACCGTCCAGCCGCTCTTCGTCGGTCGTGGCGCCAACATGCCGTACGAGATGTACGAGGCCGAGGACGCCGTCGTCGGCGGCGGGGCCGCGG
This sequence comes from Streptosporangium sp. NPDC000509, assembly GCF_042898365.1. Classification (NCBI taxonomy): domain Bacteria; kingdom Bacillati; phylum Actinomycetota; class Actinomycetes; order Streptosporangiales; family Streptosporangiaceae; genus Streptosporangium; species Streptosporangium sp. NPDC000509. Next base: position 82,104 of record NZ_JBIAYX010000022.1, read on the forward strand.
TGGTCGGACCCAACCGCACCATCGGCGACGTGGCGGGTGAGGCGTCGGGCCGCAGGGCCGTGACGCTGAACAGCACGGGCAGCTACGTCGAGTTCACCACCAAGGCGAGCACCAACACCCTGGTCACCCGTTTCTCCATCCCCGACGCCCCGGGCGGCGGTGGCATCGACTCGACGCTGAACATCTACGTCAACGGCACCTTCCTCAAGCCGATCAACCTGACGTCCAAGTACGCCTGGCTGTACGGCCCCGAGGCCGGCCCCGGCAACTCGCCGGGCTCCGGCGGGCCGCGGCACATCTACGACGAGGCCAACGTCATGCTGGGGACCACCGTCCCGGCAGGCAGCAAGATCAGGCTGCAGAAGGACCCCGCCAACACCACGACGTACGCGATCGACTTCATCAACACCGAGCAGGTCTCGCCGATCGCGAACCCCGACCCCGCCAGGTACACGACCCCCACCGGATTCACCCACCAGGACGTGCAGAACGCCCTCGACCGGGTGCGGATGGACACCACCGGCACCCTGGTCGGCGTCTATCTCCCGGCGGGCACCTACCAGACGGCGAGCAAGTTCCAGGTCTACGGCAAGGCCGTCAAGGTCGTCGGCGCCGGTCCCTGGTACACCCAGTTCCGGGCGCCCGGCAACCAGGACAACACCGACATCGGCTTCCGCGCCGAGGCCAGCGCGAACGGCTCGTCCTTCGCGAACTTCGCCTACTTCGGCAACTACACCTCCCGCATCGACGGGCCGGGCAAGGTGTTCGACTTCGCCAACGTCGCCGACGTGGTGATCGACAACATCTGGAACGAGCACATGGTCTGCCTCTACTGGGGCGCCAACACCGACCGGGTGACGATCAAGAACTCCCGCATCCGCAACATGTTCGCCGACGGCATCAACATGACCAACGGCAGCACCGACAACCTCGTCAGCAACAACGAGGCCCGCGCCACCGGAGACGACAGCTTCGCGCTGTTCTCCGCCATCGACGCCGGCGGCGCCGACATGCGCGGCAACGTCTACGAGAACCTGACGTCGATCCTGACCTGGCGGGCCGCGGGCGTCGCGGTCTACGGCGGGTACGACAACGTCTTCAGGAACATCTACATCGCCGACACGCTCGTCTACTCCGGCATCACGATCAGTTCGCTGGACTTCGGCTACCCGATGAACGGCTTCGGTGCCAGCCCGCCCACCAGGTTCGAGAACATCTCGATCGTCCGCGCCGGCGGTCACTTCTGGGGGCAGCAGGTCTTCCCGGCGATCTGGGTCTTCTCCGCCTCCAAGGTCTTCCAGGGCATCCGCGTGAGCAACGTGGACATCGTGGACCCGACCTACGGCGGCATCATGTTCCAGACCAACTACGTCGGCGGCCAGCCGCAGAACCCGGTCACCGACACGATCTTCACGAACATCTCGATCACCGGTGCCAGGAAGAGCGGCGACGCCTTCGACGCCAAGTCCGGCTGGGCCATCTGGGCGAACGAGATGCCCGAGCCGGGCCAGGGACCGGCGGTCGGCTCGGCCACGTTCAACAACCTCCGGATGAGCGACAACTTCCAGAACATCAAGAACACGACGTCGACCTTCACGATCAACGTCAACCCGTGATCCCGCGGGAGACCCGAAAGAAGGCCGAAACAAAGCAGCCGAAATAAGACAGCAGGGAAGCAAGCCGGTGCCGCCGGGAGGACCGACCCTCCCGGCGGCACCTTCTCCCGCTCCCTATCTCTGCCGAACCGGTCCATCCCCGCTGGATCGCTCCGTCACCGCCGAACCGGCACACGGCCCGCCCCACACCGACGCCCCCGGTTCCGTATGGCCTGGTATGGCCTGGTGCGGTGCCGGGCGCCTCCCGCGGTTGCGGCCTGTTCGTCGCCGACCGGCGGGAAGATCCTCGTACACTGTCCCGATGGCTTCCCCCGAGAACGGCCCCGAGGCGAGCGACGCGTCGCGGGTCCTGCAGCGCGTCTTCGGCTACGACTCGTTCCGGGAGGGCCAGCAGGAGATCATCGAGCATGTCGTCTCCGGAGGCGACGCCCTCGTGCTCATGCCGACCGGTGGCGGCAAGTCGCTGTGCTACCAGATCCCCGCCCTCGTGCGGAAGGGCACGGGAGTGGTGATCTCACCGCTCATCGCGCTCATGCAGGACCAGGTCGACGCCCTGACCGCCCTCGGCGTACGGGCCGGGTTCCTCAACTCCACCCAGGACTTCGAGGAGCGCCGCGCCGTCGAGTCGGCCTTCCTCTCCGGAGAGCTGGACCTGCTCTACCTGGCGCCGGAGCGCCTGCGGGTCGACGCGACGCTGCGGCTGCTCGACAGCGGAGTGATCTCGCTGTTCGCGATCGACGAGGCCCACTGTGTGGCCCAGTGGGGGCACGACTTCCGGCCCGACTACCTCGCCCTGTCCGCGCTGCACGAGCGCTGGCCCGACGTGCCGCGCATCGCGCTGACCGCGACGGCCACCAAGGCCACCCACGCCGAGATCGCCTCCCGCCTGAACCTGGAAGAGGCCCGCCACTTCGTGGCGAGCTTCGACCGCCCCAACATCCAGTACCGCATCGCCCCCAAGAACGAGCCCAAGCGGCAGCTGCTGGAGCTGTTGCGCACCGAGCACGCGGGCGACGCGGGCATCGTCTACTGCCTGTCGCGCAACTCGGTCGAGAAGATCGCCGAGTTCCTGGTGCAGAACGGCATCGAGGCGCTGCCCTACCACGCGGGGCTCGACGCCCGCGTCCGCGCCGCCAACCAGGCGCGTTTCCTGCGCGAGGACGGCCTCGTCATGGTCGCCACGATCGCGTTCGGCATGGGCATCGACAAGCCCGACGTGCGCTTCGTCGCCCACCTCGACCTGCCCAAGTCCGTCGAGGGCTACTACCAGGAGACCGGCAGGGCCGGGCGCGACGGCCTGCCCTCCACCGCGTGGCTCGCCTACGGCCTCCAGGACGTCGTGCAGCAGCGCAAGATGATCGACACCTCCGAGGGCGACGACGCCCACCGGCGCCGCCTGGCCACCCACCTGGAGGCGATGCTCGCCCTGTGCGAGGCGGTCGAGTGCCGCCGCGTGCGGCTGCTCGCCTACTTCGGCCAGGAGGGCACCGCCTGCGGCAACTGCGACACCTGCCTGTCGCCCCCGGAGTCGTGGGACGGCACGGTCGCCGCGCAGAAGGTCCTGTCGACCGTGTTCCGGCTCATGCGCGAACGCCGCCAGAAGTTCGGCGCCGGTCAGATCATCGACATCCTCCTCGGTAAGAAGACGGCGAAGGTCATCCAGCACGACCACGACGGGCTGACGGTGTTCGGCATCGGCACGGAGCTGAGCGAGGCCGAGTGGCGCGGCGTGGTGCGCCAGCTGCTGGCGCAGGGACTGCTCGCCGTCGAGGGCGACTACGGCACGCTGGTGCTGACCGAGGCGAGCGCGGAGGTCCTGGGCCGCAGACGCCAGGTGCCACTGCGGCGCGAGCCCGAGAGGGCACCGCGCGCCGCCAAGGCCTCCCGGTCCTCGGCGGCCTCCACCTCGCGCCGGGCCGAGCCCGTCGAGATGCCGCCGGAGGCGGTCCCGGTGTTCGAACTGCTCCGCGCCTGGCGCGGGGCCACCGCGAAGGAGCAGGGCGTGCCCGCGTACGTGATCTTCCACGACGCGACCCTGCGTGAGATCGCGACCAGGGCGCCTTCGTCCCTGGCCGAGCTGGGTACGGTGAGCGGGGTCGGGGAGAACAAGCTGGCCAAGTACGGCCGGCAGGTTCTCGACACCCTCGCGGGATCCGCAGGGGAGTCCGAGGGCGGTGAGGAAACCCTTCTGGAGTTCCCCTGAGATAGAATCGGGCGAATTCGGGCCTGATGGCCCGCGCAGTGAGACGCATAGAGGAGCCTGGAGGCTGTCGTCCGCCTCCGGGCTCCTCGCATTGGCGGACCCTCGTGGCCGCGGACTCCCGAAAGAGGACGATCGTTGGCTGACAGAAGGAACGACCCGGTGGTGGTCGTCGGGCTCGGCCGCTTCGGCAGCTCCCTCGCGGTCGAGCTGTTTCGCAGGGGCACCGAGGTGCTGGCGATCGACAACCGCCCCAAGGTGGTGCAGAGCCTGGCGGGAAAGCTCACCCACGTCGTCGTCGCGGACTCCACCGACATCGAGGCGCTGCGGCAGATAGGGGTGCCCGACTTCTACCGGGCCGTGGTCGCGATCGGCACCGACCTGGAGTCCAGCATCCTCACCACGTCCCTGCTCGTCGAGCTGGAGATCGAGGACGTCTGGGCCAAGGCGATCAGCCGCGAGCACGGCCGCATCCTGGAGCGTGTCGGCGCCCATCACGTGATCCTTCCCGAGCACGACATGGGGGAGCGGCTGGCCCACCTGCTCAACGGGCGGATGCTCGACTACATGGAGGTGGACGGCGACTACGCGGTGGTCAAGACCCGTCCGCCCCGCGAGTACGTCGGCGTGCCCCTGGGCGAGTCCAACCTGCGGCGCAAGTACGGCGTGACCGTGGTGTGCGTGAAGGGCCAGTACGACGAGTTCACCTACGCCGACGCGGGGACCGTACTCGGGTACGGGGACGTCATCGTCATCGCGGGCAAGATCGAGCAGGTGGAGCGGTTCACCGAACTCCCGTGAGCCCCCCGGCCTCGCGCCGTGCGCCCCCGACTCGCCGTGCCCGGGTCGCCGTGTGTTCGCCGCGGTCGATCTAGACTGGGCGAAACTTCCTAGAACGGAGTTCGGTAACGATGCGATTCGGACTGTTCCTCAGCGGCTCCCAGAAGCCGGACGCGCTCGGTGACGTACGGGAAAGCATCGCCCGCGGGGCCGATGACGGCTTCTCCTCCGTCTGGATGTCCCAGACGTTCGACCTCGACGCCCTGACGGCGCTCGCCGTGGCCGGAAGCCAGGTGCCGGGGATCGAGCTCGGCACCGCCGTCGTCCCGACCTACCCGCGCCACCCGGCGGTCCTCGCCCAGCAGGCGCTCACCGTCAACGCCGCCCTCGACGGGCGGCTCGCCCTCGGTATCGGTCTCTCGCACCAGATCGTGATCGAGGGCATCTACGGCATGAGCTTCGAGCGGCCCGCCCGCCACATGCGCGAATATCTGTCGATCCTGATGCCGCTCGTACGCGGGGAGAACGTCTCCTTCGAGGGAGAGACCCTCACGGCACGGCTGGGCCTGAACACGCCGGGGCCGAAGGACATGCCCGTGCTCATCGCCGCCCTGGCCCCGAGGATGCTCAGGCTGGCCGGGGAGGTGGCGGACGGCACCGTGCTGTGGATGACCGGCGCCAAGACGGTGGCCGAGCACGTCGCCCCCGCCGTCACCGAGGCCGCGCGGGCCGCGGGGCGCCCCGAGCCGAGGATCGTGTGCGCGCTGCCCGTCTGTGTCACCGACGACGTCGAGGCGGCGAGGGCGCTGGCCGCCGAGCGATTCGAGATCTACGGCCAGCTGCCGTCGTACCGGGCGATGCTCGACAGGGAGGGCGCCGCAGGGCCCGCGGATGTGGCGATCGTCGGAGACGAGGACGAGGTGTCGGCGCGGATCGAGGCGCTCGCCAAGGCCGGGGTCACCGACTTCGTCGCCGCCGAGTACTCCCCGGGCACCCGGACGCGGGAGTTCCTCAAGAGCCTCCTGTGAAGGCTCCTACGCCCCTGCCGTCCGGCGCCCCGCGAGCGGCCGTCGGCGACGCCGATCCTCTGAGGGCTCTTTCTCCCCCGCCACCCACGTAGGGGCGGTCCCGCTCAGACGCCGAAGGTGCTCAGGGCCGCCCACGCCGTCCCCGCCCCGACGGCGGTCCCCGCGGCGACCTGGGCGGGTGTGTGGTGGGTGAGCCTGACGCGCGCCCAGCACACCGTCGCCACGACGAGCGCGCCCGCGACCAGCGTGGGCGCGGCGGGCAGCACATGGGCCAGCACCACCACGGTGCCCGCCGACACGGCCGCGTGGAAGGAGATCTTCCACCGGAAGGTGATCGGGACCGTCACCGCGAGCGCGGCCAGCATCGCGGTCACCGTGGCCACCAGAAGCCGGGGGGCACCCAGCAGGATCAGCAGCGTCAGCGCGACGACCACCGAGGCGACCGCGACCAGCAGCGGAACCGTACGGCTCGACCGGTCGACCAGGTGGTGGGAGTCGAGGCGTCCGGAACGGACCCCGTTCAGGATCACCAGGGCCGGGATCCCGCCGCACAGGGCCGAGGCCACCAGGCCCCAGACCGCACCGGGCCAGCCGTCCGCCATCAGCCCGACGAGCGGAGGCAGCCCGATGACCAGCACCTGCGGCGCGAACAGCCCGGTCACCCACCGGGCCACCGTCCCGGCCGTGTTCTCACCGTTCTCGCCGCTGCCACCGATCTCACCGTCGCCCGCCATCCCCTGACCGGTCATCCGAATCCTTCCAGCGCGGACCGCCCCCGTTCGGGCGTGAGGTTCGTGGCCCCAGTGGCCTCAGCTGCCCCAGTGGCTCGAGCGGGCCCCAGCGGACCCGTGGGGCCACTCTGTCAGCTGAGGGGCCCGCGGACGAACATCCGCGAGCCCCGCGCGGGACGAACCGGAGAGGCGTCCTCGCGCCTCGCGAGGACGGCGGGCCGTACTCCCGGAGCGGCTCCCGGAGCCGCTCCCGGACGAGAGCCGACGACCAGGCGGTCAGTCGTTGGCGTGCAGGACGCTGTTGAGCTCCACGCTCGTCCCCGTACGGGGCACGGCCTCGACCGCGCCCGAGGTGGAGTTGCGGCGGAACAGCACACCGGAGGCGCCGGAGAGCTCGGACGCCTTGACCACCCGTCCCTCGGGCCCTTCCGCCGGCAGGGCCACCTTGGTCCCGGCGGTGACGTAGAGGCCCGCCTCCACGACGCAGTCGTCGCCCAGGGAGATGCCGACGCCGCTGTTGGCGCCCAGCAGGCAGCGCCTCCCGATGGAGATGACCTGCTTGCCGCCGCCGGACAGGGTGCCCATGATCGAGGCACCGCCGCCGACGTCCGACCCGTCGCCCACGACGACACCCGCCGAGATGCGGCCCTCGACCATGGAGGTGCCGAGCGTGCCGGCGTTGAAGTTGACGAAGCCCTCGTGCATCACGGTCGTGCCGCTCGCCAGGTACGCGCCGAGACGGACCCGGTCGGCCTCGGCGATCCGGACGCCGGTGGGCAGCACGTAGTCGACCATCCGGGGAAACTTGTCCACCCCGTAGACGGTCACCTGACCCCGGGCGCGCAGGCGGAGCCGCACCTGCTCGAAGCCCTCGACGGCGCACGGCCCGTGGTTGGTCCACACCACGTTGCTGAGCAGGCCGAACAGCCCGTCCAGGTTCTGGCCGTGCGGCTGGACGAGGCGCGACGACAGCAGGTGCAGGCGCAGGTAGGCGTCGTGGGCGTCGGCGGGGGCCTCCGACAGCTTCGCGATGCCGGTGCGCACCGCGACCACCTCCACGCCGCGGTCCTCGTCGGGGCCGAGGAGCGCGGCGACCTCGGAACCGAGTTCCTCGGCCGCCTCCCGCTCGGTCAGCCGCGTGGTGCCCGGCGAGGGGGGCTCGCCCAGCCGCGGGGACGGGAACCACGTGTCGAGCACGGTTCCGCCGGAGGTGATGGTCGCGATGCCGGCCGCGTAGGCGCCGGAGGTCTGGGCTGCTGCGTTCACGCCGACCAAGCCTAGCCAAAGCAGCCGCAATGGCAGTACGCCGAGGTAGCGTCGGGCGTGTGCCCCGTGCCGTCCGGCGGTTAGCCTGGCGGCCATGTTGCAGGGGATCGACGTGTCGAACTGGCAGGGCGCCGTCAACTGGGGCGCGCACGCGAGGGGCGGGGTCTCCTTCGCGTTCGCCAAGGCCAGCGAGGGGAGCACCTTCACCGACAAGTGGTTCGCCACCAACTGGAACGGCATGCGCGAGAGCTGGATCGTCTGCGGCGCCTACCACTTCGCCCGTCCCGCGGGAGACCCGGAGGCGCAGGCGGTGCACTTCCTGCGGATCGTGCGGCGGGCGGGGCTGCGCAGGGGGGACCTGCTCGCCCTCGACCTGGAGACCAACGATCACCTACCGGCGCACCGGGTGGCGCGGTTCGCCCGCGTCTGGTGCCAGGCGGTCGTCGCGCTCGCCGGGGTCAAGCCGGTGATCTACACGTTCCTGTCGTTCGCGCGGAGCGGCAACTGCGCCGGGCTGGAGCCCTATCCGCTGTGGATCGCCGCGCCCGACCACCCCCGGGGCAGGCCGGAGGTGCCGAGGCCGTGGGACAGGTGGACGATCCACCAGCACTCGAACAGGCCCCTCGACCGCAACGTCTTCCGCGGCACCCGGGCCGAGCTGACCTCCCTGGGCTACCGCCGGAGCCGCGACGCCTGAGAAATCGCGTTGCCGACACCGGTAGCATCGATTCCCAGACCATTCGTCGACCTCTCCCAGGGAGCAACAGTGTCCGCCGTGCCAGAACTTCGTGTCACCATCGCCGGAGCAGCGCGTGTGGTGGCGGGAGGCACGACGTACGGAGAGGCGCTGGAGGCGGACGGCCGCTCGGTGGTCGCCGCCCGCGCCAACGGCGAGCTGAAGGACCTCGCGGCCCCGGTGGCCGAGGGCGACGTGATCGAGCCGGTCCCCGCGGGCAGCCCCGACGGGCGCGCCATCGTCCGCCACTCCACCGCGCACGTCATGGCCCAGGCCGTCCAGGAGATCTTCCCCGAGGCCAGGCTGGGCATCGGCCCGCCGGTCGAGAACGGCTTCTACTACGACTTCGACGTCAAGGACCCGTTCACCCCCGAGGATCTCAAGCGCGTCGAGAAGCGCATGCGCGAGATCGTCAAGCAGGGTCAGCTCTTCTCCCGCAGGCCCGTCTCCGACGAGCAGGCCGCCGAGGAGCTCGCCTCGGAGCCGTACAAGCTGGAGCTGATCGGCCTCAAGGGCGGCGCGGCCGAGGAGGAGAGCGTCGAGGTGGGCGGTGCCGAGCTCACCATCTACGACAACCTCGACGCCAAGACCGGTGAGCTGCGCTGGAAGGACCTGTGCCGCGGCCCCCACGTGCCGACCACCCGGTCCATCCCGGCGTTCAAGCTGATGCGCTCCGGCGGCGCCTACTGGCGGGGCAGCGAGAAGAACCCGCAGCTCCAGCGGATCTACGGCACCGCGTGGGAGTCGCGCGAGAAGCAGGACGAATACCTCCACCTGCTGGAGGAGGCCGAGAAGCGCGACCACCGCAAGCTGGGCGCCGAGCTCGACCTGTTCTCCTTCCCCGACGAGCTGGGCTCGGGCCTGCCGGTCTTCCATCCCAAGGGCGGCGTGATCCGCCGCGTGATGGAGGATTACTCGCGCAGGCGGCACGAGGAGGCGGGATACTCCTTCGTCAACACCCCGCACATCACCAAGGAGAACCTCTACAAGATCTCCGGTCACCTCGACTGGTACGCCGACGGCATGTTCCCCCCCATGGAGCTGGAAGGCGCGAGGTACTACCTCAAGCCGATGAACTGCCCGATGCACAACCTGATCTTCCGGGCGCGCGGACGCTCCTACCGGGAGCTGCCGCTGCGGTTGTTCGAATTCGGGACGGTCTACCGCTACGAGAAGTCCGGCGTGGTGCACGGCCTCACCCGCGTGCGGGGTCTCACCCAGGACGACGCGCACATCTACTGCACCCGCGAGCAGATGCGCGACGAGCTGAAGTCGCTGCTGCGCTTCGTGCTCGACCTGCTGCGCGACTACGGCCTCGACGACTTCTACCTGGAGCTGTCGACCAAGGACCCGGTCAAGTTCGTCGGCAACGACGAGGACTGGGAGGAGGCGACCGAGACCCTGCGCGAGGTCGCCGAGTCCGAGAAGCTGGAGCTGGTGCTCGACCCGGGCGGCGCGGCGTTCTACGGGCCGAAGATCTCCGTGCAGGCCCGTGACGCGATCGGCCGCTCCTGGCAGATGTCGACGATCCAGCTCGACTTCAACCTGCCTCAGCGCTTCGAGCTGGAGTACCAGTCGACCGACGGTTCCCGGCAGCAGCCCGTCATGATCCACCGGGCGCTGTTCGGCTCGATCGAGCGCTTCTTCGGCGTCCTGGTCGAGCACTACGCCGGCGCGTTCCCCCCCTGGCTCGCGCCGGTCCAGGTGGTCGGCATCCCGATCGCCGAGGCCCACGCGCCCTACCTCCAGGACCTGGCCAAGAAGGCCCGCGAGCGGGGCATCAGGATCGAGGTCGACGCCTCCGACGACCGCATGCAGAAGAAGATCCGCAACGCCCAGAAGTCCAAGGTGCCCTTCATGCTCCTGGCGGGCGACGACGACATCGCCAACGGCGCGGTCTCCTTCCGCTTCCGCAACGGCGAGCAGAAGAACGGGGTGCCGGTCGACGAGGCGATCGCCGAGATCGTCGACGCGATCGAGCGCCGCGTCCAGGTCTGAGCCCCCTGGGCGGCGGAAGGTCTCCCGTGGAGGGCTCGGAAACCTTTCCACGGGAGCCTGAGGCGCCCCCGGGCCTTTAGCCCCGGCGGGCCTTCTCGGAGGCTCGGGAAGGCCGGGGGGAGGCGCGAGACGACGGTAATCGGCGTGGCAATATGCTGGCGGCCATGAGCAACGAGCCGGAGGCGCAGCACGGAGCGGGGACACCGGACGCGTTCCAGAGACTCTGGACCCCCCACCGGATGGCGTACATCAAGGGGGAGGGTAAACCGGCGGGTTCCGGCCCCGAGGACGGCTGCCCGTTCTGTGAGATCCCCCGTATGAGCGACGAGGACGGTTTGGTCGTCGCGCGAGGAGAGAAGGTCTTCGCACTGCTCAACCTCTACCCCTACAACTCCGGCCACCTGATGGTCTGCCCCTACCGGCACGTGCCCGACTACACCGACCTGGACGAGGCCGAGACCTTCGAACTCGCCGACTTCACCCGGCGGGCGCTGGTGGCCCTGCGTAAGGCGAGCGGCGCGCAGGGCTTCAACGTGGGCATGAACCTGGGAGGCGTGGCGGGCGCCGGGATCGCCGCCCACCTGCACCAGCACGTGGTGCCCCGGTGGGGCGGCGACACCAACTTCATGCCCGTCGTCGGCCAGACCAGGGTGCTTCCTCAGCTGCTGCGCGACACCAGGGAGTTGCTCGCCGGCTGCTGGCCCGGCTCCTCGTAGCGCGGCACGTCCTCGTCCAGCGCCTTGATGCCCGCCGACAGCGTCAGCGGCACGGCGAGCGCCAGCGCCATGGACAGCACCGCGGCCCCCGAGTCGTTGACCAGCATGCCGACCACCCCGCTGACCAGGGTGCCGATCAGCCCTGCCCGCAGCGCGGGGGAGTGCGCGAACGCGGCGGGCAACACCCCCGCGCTCGCCTGCTCCGGGCGGAGCAGCGCGTAGACGAGGAAGGCCACCGCGGCGATCACGACGGGCATCAGGTTGGGGTTGAGCAGTGTGCCCAGCATCGCGCCGAACTTGCGGCCGATCACCTCCAGGGCCTCCCCGGTGAACACCTGGCCGACGAAACGGCCCAGATGCGTCTGCGAGCCCGCGGGACGCAGATAGTCGAGGTAGGCGATGGACATCACGATGACGCCGCCCGCCACGCAGAACGCGCCCAGCTTGACGATCGAGACCCGCCTGCCCGCGATCAGCAGCGCGGTCACCGCGATGCCCGGCACGAACGCGATCACCCCGCCGAAGTCGCTGCCCACGCCCGGCCAGCCGCCCAGGATCATCGCGAAACCGCCCAGCGCCGCCACGACGGCGGCCGCGACCACGCTCGCGCGGCTCCCGCCCATCGGGTGAGCCGACACGACGGCGACCGTGGCGCCCTCGTGCGCGGGCCGGTCCACCACGGGGGCATCGGCGTGATCGCCGAGAGCCGGCCGGTCCACCGGCGCGCCCGCGCGGTCGGCGCGCGTCAGCCGGTGCGCGATCGTGGCGGCGAACAGCAGCACCGAGGTGGCGAAGAGCGCGAACGGGATGTTGCCCAGCCCGTAGTAGCGGGCTCCGACCACGGCGCTGTAGCCCATCACGCTGTTGAGCTGCAGGGTCGTCCCGGTCAGCAGGTCGCCCGCCAGCACCGCCGCGGTCACCCCCGCCACCACCGCCAGCGGCCCGAGCGGCGCCCGGCGCCAGGGCCCCGCCAGCGCGGTCGCGGCCAGCAGCAACGCGCATCCGGCGATTCCGCCGACCAGCGCGAGCACCGGCGAGCCCGCGTGATGCCAGGGGGTGAGGTTCACCAGGTACGTCGACACGGGCACCGAGGCCAGCGCGACCGCGGCGACGCGGACGCCGCTCAACCCTCGCCTGCGGCGCATCAGCAGGAAGGCGACCAGGTAGAACGCGACCTGCAGCACCGCGACGGTGGTGAAGAAGATCCCGCCCACGTTTCTGATCGTCTCCCCGGCCACGTCGGCCCGATCCAGCGCGACCCGCGCCGTCTCGGTGCCGCCGGTGCGCCTCTCGGAGGCCTGCCAGGGAACCCCGATCACCCCCGGCGGCGCCGCGACGCCCGTCAGGGAGAGCATCGTCGCGGTGATGTCCGGCAGGATCGTGGTGTCGTCGCGGTGCGTGGAGGCCGCGCCCAGGAAGCGGCCGGAGACGCCTTCGTCACGCATCATCGCCACCCGCAGGTGCGGGTTTCCGCCGTGGTCGGACAGGCCCGCCAGCAGCACGCGGGCGTCCTCGGGCAGCATGCTCAGCACCGCCCCCGTCTTGGCGTCGGCGAGGCGCAGCGCCGCGGCCCGCTCCCGCGCGGTGAGCCCGTCCTCCTCCCGGGGCAACCGGTCGCCGGTCAGGTACGGCCTGATGAGGTCGTCGACGTCGACGGCGATCACCCGGCACCCGGTGATCGCGTCGGCGCGGATCTGGGCGGGGGAGGGGGCGTACACGTCGACCCTGCCCGAGCGGTCGGCGAGCGCGAGCGCGGCCCCGGAACCGATCGCCAGCGTGCACTCACCGGCGGCGTGAACGGCCTCGCCGAGGGCGCCCGCGTTGCGCTGGCCGGCGACCCGGTGCAGGTACTCGTAGCCGGGGATGACCGCGCCCGCCGCGTCGGGCTCGGGCAGCGGGGGGAGTCCGCAGCCGTAGCCGACCGCGGACCTCACCCCCGCCGACACCGTCAGCCACCCGTCGTAGGGGCAGGTGACCCTGCCGACCGTGCGGACCGAGAGGGACCCGACCGCGCTCCGCCCGGCGAGCTGCCACAGGTTCGGGGTGCCGGTGGGGCTGAGGTCACTCCACCGCAGGCCGGGAATGCCGATCAGCACCACCCGTTCGTCCACTCGAGTGGCGGACTGCGCGGCCCCCGGCCACAGCAGGCCCAGCACCACCGCGAGCGCGACAAGCGTCCGCTTCACGAACGACCTCCCCTTCAGGCTCCTGCCAGGTGCTGGAACCGTAGGGCAAGATCGTGTCACCGGTCCAGCGTGTCAGGAGACCGGCGGGGATCGGGTTCTCAGGTCCCGTTCTTGGCCGTGGTGGGATCGCTCTCGTTCTGCAGGCGGTCCAGGGCGGTGACCAGGTAGGTGCCGCCACCCGTCGCGGTGAAGGTCTGGCGGTCGCCGGCCGCCGCGGGCACGACCGCGACCAGGTTGCGGGCGTCGGCGATGGCGCAGTCTCCGGGCTTGCCCGAGGCGATCCGGTAGACCGCGTACGAACGGGCGTCAGGAGAGCTCTTCCAGCCGAGCGAGGTGCCCTGGAGCCGCACGTCGGCGGGCTTGGCCGGAGCCTGGCCGCCGCGGTCCTTCATCAGCGGCAGCAGCGCGGGGCGGCTGTAGTGGTCCTTGGCGACGCGGTCGATCGCTCCCAGCGGGTTGGTGGCGAGCTGCTTGGCGCTGAAGTAGACGTCACCGGTGACCTGCTCGTACTTGCGGTTGCGCGTGAGGTGGGAGGACATCTCGCCGGGCTTGGTCCAGGCGGCCGTGTCGGTGGCGCCGACACGGTACAGGCCCTGGCCGATGTAGAGGTGCACGCCGGTGCCCTTGACCTCGTTGGCCCACCACGGCATCAGGACGTCGTAGTCGGCGATCTTGAGCCCGCGTGGCCAGTACAGCTGCGGGATGACGTAGTCGACCGTGCCCTTCTTGATCCAGTGACGGGCGTCGGCGTAGATGGCGTCGTACGCGGACATACCGCCGGTGGCCGAGCCGCTGGGGTCTTCGGCCTTGTTGCGCCAGATCCCGAACGGGCTGACACCGAACTTCACGCTGTTCCTGACCTCGTGCACGGTCTTGTCGACCTGCGCGATCAGCTTGTTGACGTTCGCGCGGCGCCAGTCGGCGAGGGTGGCGCCCTTGCCGTACTTGGCGAAGGCGGCGTCGTCGGCGAACTTCGCGCCCGCCACGGGATAGGGGTAGAAGTAGTCGTCGAAGTGGACCCCGTCGACGTCGTAGCGGGTCACCACGTCCTTGACGACCTTGGTGACATAGTCGCGGACCGCGGGCAGGCCGGGGTTGTAGTAGGCCAGACCCCCGTATTTCACGATCCACTCGGGGTGGAGCCGGGCGGGGTGCCTCGCGGGCAGCTTGGACAGGTCGCCGTCGGCGGACGCGCGGTAGGGATTGAACCACGCGTGGAACTCCAGGCCGCGCCGATGGGCCTCGGCGACGAGGAAGGGCAGCGGGTCCCAGCCGGGGTCCTTGCCCACCGTGCCGGTCAGATACTGCGACCACGGCTCCAGATCCGACTTGTACAGCGCGTCGGAGGCGGGGCGGATCTGGACGAACACCGCGTTGAACCGCCGCTTGACCGCGTCGTCGAGGATCTTGACGTACTCGGCCTGCTGGCGGGCCGGGGACAGGCCGGTGCGCGAGGGCCAGTCGATGTTCTTGACCGTGGCGATCCACACTCCGCGCAGCTGCCGCTTGGGATACTTCGCGTCGACGTCGCAGCGCGCCGAGGCGGCGGTCGTCGCGTCGGCCGTCTCGGACGAGGCCGCCGAGCTCTTGTCGCCCTTCGGCCGGGCGGGTGCGGCCTCGGGACCGAAGGTGTAGGCGGCCCCCGTGGTCAGGACGGCGAGGGCGGCAGCGGCCAGAAGAGGGCGTCCGTTTCGCATGGTTCCCCAGTGTGGCACCAGCACCGGTGTGCTCTGACCGGAAAAACGAAATCCTTTCGTGATGACTCCGTTATATGAGTGCATGATGTGAGGCGTGTGCCGGACGGTGCGCCCTTCCTGTGAGGTGGGGCACCGTCCGGCACACCCGTCACCGCTCTGTCAGCCGGTGATTTTGTCCATCAGATGTAAGGGAAGCGGCTCGTAGCGCAGGAAGACCCGCCGGAACGTCCCCGTCCCGTGCGACATGGATCTCAGGTCGATCGAGTATCGCGTGATCTCCAGCTCGGGCACCTCGGCCCTGACCAGGGTGCGCCCGACGCCCACCGGCTCCGTGCCGAGCACGCGGCCCCTGCGCGAGGACAGGTCGGACATCACCGCGCCGACGTGGTCGTCGGCGATCAGGACGGACACCTCGTCCACCGGTTCGAGCAGCAGCATGGGCACCTTGGCCGCGGCCTCCTTCAGCGCGAGCGCCCCGGCGATCTGGAACGCCATGTCGGAGGAGTCGACCGAGTGGGCCTTGCCGTCGTACAACGTGACCCGCACGTCCACCATGGGATAGCCGGCGAGCACGCCGCGCTGCATCTGGGTGCGGACCCCCTTCTCCACCGAGGGGATGAACTGGCGCGGCACCACACCGCCGACGACCTTGTCCACGAACTCGAAGCCGCCGCCGGACGGCAGGGGCTCGACCTCCAGGTGGCAGACGGCGAACTGGCCGTGGCCGCCGGTCTGCTTGACGTTGCGGCCCAGGGCCTGGCAGCTGCCGCCGAAGGTCTCCCTGAGCGGCACCCGCAGTTCGGTCTTCTCCACCTCCACGCCGTGCCGCCGGCTCAGCCGGTCGAGGAGCACGTCGGTGTGGGCCTCGCCCATGCACCACAGCACGAGCTGGCGGGTCTCGGGGTTGTTCTCCAGCCTGAGGGTGGGGTCCTCGGCGACCAGCCGCTGCAGGGCCTGGCTCAGCTTGTCGTCGTCGGCCTTGGACCTGGGCTGGATCGCCACCGGCAGCAGTGGCTCCGGCATGGACCAGGCCGTCATCAGCAGCGGGTTGTCCCGGCCGGACAGGGTGTCGCCGGTCTCGGCGCGCGACAGCTTGGCCACCGCCGCGATGTCCCCGGCCACGCACTTGGGGACCGTCCGCTGGTGCTTGCCCAGCGGCGAGGAGAGCGTGCCGATGCGCTCGTCCACGTCGTGGTCCTCGTGTCCGCGGTCGGACAGGCCGTGCCCCGAGACGTGCACCGTCATGTCCGGGCGCAGCGTGCCGGAGAAGACCCGCACCAGGCTGATCCTGCCCACGTACGGGTCGCTGGTGGTCTTGACGATCTCGGCGACGAGGGGGCCTTCGGGGTCGCAGGTGATGCCGGAGACGGGCTCGCCGTCGATCGACATGATCTCGGGCATGGGGTGCTCGGGCGGTGAGGGGAACCCCTGGGTGACGAGCTCCAGGATCTCCAGGGCACCCACGCCCGCCCCCGCGGCCAGCACGGGGTAGAAGCCGCCGCGCGCGACGGCCTTCTCCAGGTCCTCGATGAGGGCCTTGGTGTCGATCTCCTCGCCGGAGAGGTAGCGGTCCATCAGGGACTCGTCCTCGCTCTCCTGGATGACGCCCTCGATCAGGGCGCCCCGGTAGAGCTCGATCTGGTCGGCGTAGGCGGGGCCGGGGGAGTTCTCCGTCCGGGTGCCGGTCGCGTAGTTGTAGAACCGCTGGCTCAGCAGGCCGATCAGGCCGTTCACCCTGCCGTTGGTCACCACCGGCAGGTAGAGCGGCGAGACACCCTCGCCGAAGGCGTCCTGGCAGGCGCCGAGGGTGTCCTCGAAGTTCGCCCGCTGGTGGTCGATCTTGGTGATCACGACCGCGCGGGGCATCCCGACCGCCGCGCACTCGTCCCAGATCATCCTGGTCAGGCCGTCCACGCCGTCGACGGCCGAGACGACGAACAGCGCCGCGTCGGCCGCGCGCAGTCCGGCGCGCAGGTCGCCGACGAAGTCGGCGTAGCCGGGCGTGTCCAACAGGTTGATCTTGATGTCGTTGTGGACCACGGGGGCCACGGTCAGGTTCACCGAGCGTTGCTGGCGCACCTCGACCTCGTCGAAGTCGCTCACGGTCGTGCCGTCCTCGACCCTGCCGGGCCGCTGGACGGTCCGGGTCGCGGCCAGCAGTGCCTCCACGAGCGTTGTCTTCCCGGAGCCGGAATGGCCGACCAGCACGACGTTTCGTATCATGTCCGGCCGGTCGGCCGTGGGTGCTCTCCCCGCGGCTCCCGCTGTTCCGCCGGTCGCTCTTTCCACCACATCGCCTCCCGCGTCGTTGCCGAAGGGGCCGCGGCCTGGTGGGGCCACACCCCCGGGTCCGCTACCGAGTGCTCACGGTTCTCGCGTCGGGTACATCACATGGACTCGGTCTGTTCACCAAATACCCATGTGGCGAATATCACAAGAGGGGTGAGGGGATCCTCTTGCCAGAGTGAGACCGGATCGCTAAGTGTCGGGGTCGTCCCGGCCGCCCCCGTGAACGCCGTTTCTCCGGGGCGCGCCGCCCCCCACCGCCGACGCACGCGCGGGGGCCGGGTGGCCTACGATCGGAGCGCGATGTTGAAACTTCTGCGCCCCGCCGTCACCAGGCTCTTGACCCCGCTGGGCAGGGCACTCACCCGCCACGGGATCAGCCCCAACGCCGTCACCGCCGCCGGCACGCTCGGCACCGTCGCCGCGGCCCTGTTCTTCTACCCGAGGGGCGAGCTGTTCGCCGGTACGATGGTGATCACCTTTTTCGTGCTGGCCGACCTCCTCGACGGGGTGATGGCCAGGATGACGGGCTCAGGAAGCACCTGGGGCGCCTTCCTCGACTCCACCCTGGACCGGGTCGGCGACGCCGGCATCTTCTCCGGGCTGGTGTTCTGGTTCGTCGTGAGCGAGCAGCGGGTGCTGGCGGGGGTCGCGCTCTTCTGCCTCGTCGCGGGGGCGGTGGTCTCGTACGTCAAGGCCAGGGCCGAGGCATTGGGCATGACGTGTGACGTCGGCCTCGCCGAGCGGCCCGAGCGCCTGGTCGTGGGCCTGGTCTCCGCCGGTCTGGGCGGTCTGGGCGTGCCCTACATCCTCGCCGCGGGACTCTGGCTGCTCGCCGTCGCCAGCGCGGTGACGGTCGGCCAGCGTCTGCTGCACGTGCGCCGGCAGGCCGTCTCCACCCCGCCGCGGACCCCCCGCTGACCCTCCGCCGATCGGAAAGAGCGATGACCGACAAGCCCTCCCCCCAGGATCGTCTCGTCGCGGCGGCGTTCGGCGCCGGCTGGACGATCGTGCCCCGCCTGCCGGAGAGGCTCACCGCCTGGGCCTTCCGCGTCGCCGCCGACCGGCTGTGGAAGCGTCGCGGCAAGTCGGTGCTCAGACTTGAGGCCAACCTCGCCAGGGTAAAGGGCACCTCGCCGGGTGACCCGGCGATCCGGGCACTCAGCCGTGACGGCATGCGCTCCTACTTCCGCTACTTCCACGAGGTGTTCCGGCTGCCCTCGATCCCCGTCGACGAGCTCGTCTCCCGCATGCGGGTGGCCGGGGCCGAGCCCGTCTACGACAACCTCGCCAGGGGGCGTGGCGTGGTCCTGGCTCTGCCGCACATGGGCAACTGGGACCAGGCGGGCGCCTGGTTCGCCGGTACGGGTCACCCGTTCACCACGGTCGCCGAGCGGCTCAAGCCCGAGTCGCTGTTCCACCGGTACACGGCCTTCCGCGAAGGGCTCGGCATGGAGGTGCTGCCGCTCACCGGCGGTGACGGCCACACCTTCGGCACCCTGGCGCAGCGCCTGCGCGCCGGTCTGCCGGTCGCCCTTCCCGCCGAGCGCGACCTGACCGCGAAGGGGGTCGAGGTGCAGTTCTTCGGCGCGGCCACGCGGATGCCCGCCGGTCCAGCCCTGCTGGCCGTGCACACCGGGGCCGCCCTCATCCCGGCGATTCCCTACTTCGAGGAGAACGGCTGGGGGCTGCAGTTCCACGAGGAGATCGCGATCCCGGCCGAGGGCAGCAGGCAGGAGAAGGTGGCCGTCGTGGCGCAGAGCCTCGCCACCGTCTTCGAGAAGGGCATCGCCGAGCACCCCGAGGACTGGCACATGCTCCAGCGCCTCTGGCTCGAGGACCTGGAGCCCAGGAAGGCCCAGACATGAGGATCGGCATCGTCTGCCCCTACACGTGGGATGTGCCGGGCGGCGTCCAGGTGCACATCCGCGACCTGGCGGAGGCGCTCATGGCCGACGGCCACCACGTCTCGGTGATCTCCCCGGCCGCGGAGAACGCGGAGTTGCCCCCGTACGTGATCTCGGCGGGCCGTGCCGTCCCGGTGCCCTTCAACGGGTCGGTGGCCAGGATGTCGTTCGGATTCCTGTCGGCGAACCGGGTGCGCCGCTGGGTGCGCGAGGGCCGCTTCGACGTGCTGCACGTGCACGAACCGGCGATCCCCTCGCTGGGCCTGCTCGCCTGCTGGGTGGCGAGGGGGCCGATCGTGGCCACCTTCCACGCCTCGTACGGCAACTCCCGTTCCTTCTCGGTGGGGGTGCCGGTCATCATGAGCGCGCTGGAGAAGATCGGCGGCAGGATCGCCGTCTCCGACGCCGCGAGGAAGACCCTGGTCGAGTTCATGGGCGGCGACGCCGTGCTCATCCCCAACGGGGTGACGGTGAGCCGCTACACCGAGGGTGAGCGGCTCCCCGGCTGGGACGAGGGCGAGGTGATCGGCTTCCTGGGCCGGATGGACGAGCCGCGCAAGGGCCTGCCGGTGCTGCTGGAGGCGTTCGCCCTGCTCGCCGCCGAGCGGCCGTCGCTGCGCCTGCTGCTGGCGGGGCCCGGTGACGCCGACGAGGTGCTGGAGCGGGTTCCGGCCGCCTTCCACGACCGGATCGGCCTGCTCGGCATGGTGAGCGAGGAGGACAAGGTGCGCGCCTACCACACCGTCGACGTCTTCTGCGCGCCCAACCTGGGCGGTGAGAGCTTCGGCATCGTGCTGACCGAGGCGATGTCGGCGGGCGCGGCGATCCTGGCGAGTGACATCCCTGCCTTCCGCAAGGTGCTCGACGACGGCGGGGCGGGGGCGTTGTTCGAGACGGGCGACGCCGTGTCGCTCGCCCGCGAGGCCGCCGCGCTGCTCGACGATCCCGAACGCCGGGCCAGGCTGTCGCAGGCCGCCCGGCAGGCCGTGCGCAAGTACGACTGGTCGACGGTCGCCCGCGACGTCCTGCGGGTCTACGAGACCGTGGCGAGCACGGCCGGGGTCGAGGAGGACGCGGTGGCAGGCCCGGTGGAAGACGCTGCGGAGGGCCCCGTGACAGGCACTGTGACAGGACCTGCGGCAGGCCCGGTGGAAGGCGCGGTGGAAGGCCCGGTGGCGGGCGCCGGACCGGCCGGGGCCGGAGCCGGGGGAGAGTCGGCGGGTACGCCGGCCGAGAGGAATGACGCGCTGTGACGACGACCACGCTGGTCCTGGTGGCGGGCGCGATCGTGGTGCTTCTCGCCGTCTACGTCTCCTGGCGGGCGGGGCGGCTCGACCGGTTGCACATCCGGCTGGAGCTGGCCCGCGAGTCCCTGGACGCCGCCCTGGTGCGGCGGACCGCCGTCAGCCTGGAGCTGGCGGCCTCCCGGCTGCTGGACCCGGCGACGAGCCTGGTGCTGGCCGCGGCCGCCCACGAGGCCCGTACGGCGGGTCCCGAGGAGCGCGAGCACGCCGAGAGCGACCTGTCGCGCGCGCTGCGCGCCGTCGTCGACCAGGAGCGCTTCCGTGACCGGCTGGCCGACACCCCGGCCGGATCGGAGCTGATCGAGGAGCTGGACGCCGCGGTGGCGAAGGTCCTGTACTCCCGCCGGTTCTACAACAACGCGGTGGGCGTCACCCGGACGGCGCAGCGCCGCTGGCTGGCCCGCACGCTGCGGCTGGCGGGGCACACCGAGTATCCGGCCTTCTTCGAGATCGACGACGTGCCCCCGAAGGCCCTGGCCGCTGAATAGGGATAAATAAGGCGCACATAAACTGGAGTATCTGACAAGTCGGACACCGGTAAGCTCTTGGCGATTCTTGACTGAGTGATCGAGTGGCCGACTTGAGGAGATGAGCCGTGCGGGTGTCCCGGATGATCGCCGTCACGCTGGCGGGAGTCGCGGTCCTTGCCCCGGTCGCGGCCTGTTCCTCCGACGGGCCGGCCTCGCCGGGGAGCCCGGCGGGCGCGGCGGGCGAGCCGAGCGCGGATCCGACCCCCACGCCCGAGCCGACGCACCCCTTCACCGGCCTGCCCGGCGCGGCGCGCCGGGCGGTGCTCGCGGTGAAGATCGAGAACACCTCGGCGGGCAAGCCGCAGCTCGGCCTGAAAAGCGCCGACATCGTCTACGTCGAGCAGGTCGAGGCGGGCCTCACCCGCCTGATGGCGATCTTCTCCTCGAAGATCCCGGCCAAGGTCGGCCCGGTCCGCAGCGCCCGCATCTCCGACCTGCACATCGTCCCGCAGTTCGGCAGACCGGCCTTCGCCTACTCGGGCGCGCAGACCAAGATGCTCCCCTTCATCGCCGAGGCCCCGCTCTTCGACGTCTCCGACAGCAGGGAGCCGGGCGCGTACTTCCGCCAGCCGGGACGCTACGCCCCCTACAACCTGTTCGCCAACACCAAGGACCTGCTGGCCGGGGCGCCCAAGGCGAGCAAGGCCAAGGACATCGGGTTCACCTTCGGCGAGGCCCCCGAGGGGGGCGTGTCGCGCAAGATGTACAGCGTGAAGTACCCGGCGGCGCGCTTCACCTTCGGCTGGTCGGAGACGGCGGGCAAGTGGCTGGTCTGGCAGGACGGCAAGAAGGACATGGCGGCCGAGGGCGGCCAGCTCGGCGCGCCCACGATCGTCGTGCAGTACACCAAGACGGAGCGTTCGCAGTTCCACGACAAGAACCAGAGCTACACCCCGCTGGTGCACAGCACGGGCAAGGGCAGGGCGATCGTGCTCCGTGACGGGCAGGCGTTCAAGGCCCGCTGGTCGCGGCCGGACGAGAAGGACGGCACCGTCTTCACCACCGAGACGGGCGAGCCGATGAACTTCGCCCCGGGGCAGGTCTGGGTCGTGCTCGCCTCCGCCAAACCCGTCATCCCCTGACGCGCACGTCCTGTACATACTGTCCAAGAAGATCATCCAAGGACGACAAGGCGTCGGGTAAGGGGGCAGGCCGCCAGCGCCTACGATGGGAGGCGTACTGGCCGTCCTCGGACGGCCCGTGTCCGCAGCCAGCCGTCGTGAGGTAGAAGACCGTGTCCAGCAGCACGCCCGAAGTCAGCGAGACGACCGTCACCGGAACCGCCCGGGTCAAGCGCGGCATGGCAGAGATGCTCAAGGGTGGCGTCATCATGGACGTCGTCAACGCCGAGCAGGCCAAGATCGCCGAAGACGCCGGTGCCGTCGCCGTCATGGCCCTTGAGCGGGTGCCCGCCGACATCCGCGCCCAGGGCGGCGTCTCCCGGATGAGCGACCCCGACATGATCGACGGCATCATCTCCGCCGTCTCGATCCCTGTCATGGCCAAGGCCCGCATAGGCCACTTCGTCGAGGCGCAGGTGCTCCAGTCGCTCGGCGTCGACTACATCGACGAGTCCGAGGTGCTCACCCCCGCCGACTACACCAACCACATCGACAAGTGGCAGTTCACCGTGCCCTTCGTCTGCGGCGCGACCAACCTGGGTGAGGCACTGCGCCGCCTCACCGAGGGCGCGGCGATGATCCGCTCCAAGGGAGAGGCCGGCACCGGCGACGTCTCCAACGCCACCACCCACATGCGCAAGATCAGGGGTGAGATCAAGCGTCTGGGCTCGCTGCCCGAGGACGAGCTCTATGTCGCGGCCAAGGAGCTCCAGGCGCCGTACGAGCTGGTCGCCGAGGTCGCCAGGACCGGCAAGCTGCCGGTCGTGCTGTTCACCGCCGGCGGCATCGCCACCCCGGCCGACGCGGCGATGATGATGCAGCTCGGCGCCGAGGGCGTGTTCGTCGGCTCGGGCATCTTCAAGTCCGGCAATCCCGCCGAGCGTGCCTCCGCGATCGTCAAGGCCACCACCTTCCACGACGACCCCGACGTCATCGCGAAGGTCTCCCGGGGGCTGGGCGAGGCGATGGTCGGCATCAACGTCGACGACATCCCGGCCCCGCACCGGCTGGCCGAGCGCGGCTGGTAGGGCACACCCCACCCGTACGGGAAGGATCATCGGTGACCATCGTCCCCACGATCGGCGTGTTCGCGCTGCAAGGAGACGTGCGCGAGCACACTCGCTCCCTGGAGGCGGTGGGCGCGAGAGCGGTCGCCGTACGGCGACCCCGCGAGCTGGAGGCGGTCGACGGCCTCGTCATCCCCGGCGGCGAGTCCACCACGATGTGGAAACTCGCCGAGACCTTCGAGCTGCTCGAACCACTCCGGATGCGGATCAAGGCGGGAATGCCCGCCTACGGCTCCTGCGCCGGGATGATCATGCTGGCCGACCGGATCGAGGGCGGGATCGAAGGCCAGCAGACGATCGGAGGCATCGACATGGTCGTCCGCCGCAACGCCTTCGGGCGCCAGGTCGACTCCTTCGAGGCCGACATCGACTTCGCCGGTCGCGGCGCCATGCGGGCCGTCTTCATCCGCGCCCCCTGGGTGGAATCGGTGGGTTCGGAGGTCGAAGTGCTGGCACTGGCCGAACCTGGGGATAGGATCGTCGCGGTCCGTCAAGGACCGTTGCTCGCCACGTCCTTCCACCCGGAACTTACCGGGGATGTCGGTGTGCATTCATATTTCGCTGAGATGGTGAGGGAGCTCTAGGCGATGTCCGGCCACTCCAAATGGGCGACGACGAAGCACAAGAAGGCCGCACTCGATTCCAAGCGCGGCAAGCTGTTCGCCAAGCTCATCAAGAACATCGAGGTCGCGGCCCGGACGGGCGGACCCGATCCGGACGGCAACCCGACGCTGTACGACGCCATCACCAAGGCGCGCAAGAGTTCGGTCCCGATCGACAACATCGAGCGTGCCCGTAAGCGCGGGGGTGGTCTCGAGGCCGGCGGCGCCGACTGGCAGACCATCATGTACGAGGGTTACGCCCCCGGGGGCGTCGCGGTGCTGATCGAGTGCCTCACCGACAACCGCAACCGCGCGGCCTCCGAGGTCCGCGTCGCGCTGACCCGCAACGGCGGCTCGCTGGCCGACCCGGGTTCGGTGTCCTACATGTTCAACCGCAAGGGTGTCGTGCTCGTCCCCAAGGGCGAGCTGGGCGAGGACGACGTGCTGGTCGCGGTCCTCGACGCGGGCGCCGAGGAGGTCAACGACCTGGGCGACCAGTTCGAGGTCGTCTCGGAGGCCACCGACCTCGTCCCGGTCCGCAAGGCCCTGCAGGAGGCCGGGATCGACTACGACTCGGCCGAGTCCAGCTTCATGCCGACGCTGAACGTCCCGCTGGACGAGGAGGGCGCCCGCAAGGTCTTCAGGCTGATCGACGCCCTTGAGGACAGCGACGACGTGCAGAACGTCTGGGCCAACTTCGACGTCTCCGACGAGGTCATGGAGAAGCTCGACGCGTAGTCCGATTTTTCGGACCTCGCGCTGCTCGTGAGGTTTGTCCGCGTGGTCCAGGGCAGATCACGCGGACAATGGGCAATCCTGACCTCATCTTCGCTGTGGCGGGCGTTGCCGCGCTGCTCGCGGCCACACTGCCGCGACTTCTCAACCGCCGCCCCTTCTCGCTGCCCCTCGCCTGCCTGCTGGTCGGCCTGGTCCTCTACGCCCTGCCCCTGGAGCTGCCCGATCCCGATCCGGTGGCCCACCGGACACTGGTCGAGCACGTCACCGAGATCTGCGTGCTGGTCTCGCTCATGGGCGCGGGGCTGGCCATCAACCGGCCCTTCGGGCGGCGCGGCTGGTCCTCGACCTGGCGCCTGCTCGGGTGGACGCTCCCGCTCACCGTCCTCGCCGTGGCCGCCGCCGCGTACGGCCTGCTCGGCTGGCCCCTCGCGGCGGCGTTGCTGCTGGGCGCGGTCCTCGCGCCGACCGACCCGGTGCTCGCCTCCGACGTTCAGGTCGGCGAGCCCGTCGACTCGGAGAAGGCCGACGACGAGGTCCGCTTCGCCCTCACCTCCGAGGCGGGCCTCAACGACGGCCTGGCCTTCCCCCTGGTGTACGCCGCCATCACGCTGGCCGTCAGCGGGGGGACCGGCTGGATCGGCGAGTGGGCGCTGGTGGACCTGCTCTACCGGTGCGTCGCGGGCGTGGTGTGCGGCCTGCTCATCGGCAAAGGGCTGGGGCGGCTGTTCTTCCGTGCCGAGAAGCCCGACCTGCGGCTGGCCGAGCACCGCGACGGCTTCGTGGCGCTGGCCGCGACGTTCCTGGCCTACGGCCTCACCGAGCTGGTGCACGGGTACGGCTTCATCGCGGTGTTCGTGACCGCCTGCACCATCAGGGCGGCCGAGCGCAGCCACGGCTACAACGGGGTGCTGCACGGCTTCATAGAGCAGATCGAGCGGCTGTTCACCGCCTGGCTGCTCCTGCTGCTCGGAGGCTTCGTCGCGGTGGGGGGACTGTCCGCGCTCACCTGGCGGGGAGCCGCGGTCGGCCTGTCGCTGCTGCTCGTCATCCGGCCGCTGGTCGGGTGGCTCTCCCTGCTGAGAGGCAGGGCGGGGCCGCGCGAGCGCGTCGTGGCGGCGTTCTTCGGCGTCCGAGGCATCGGCTCGTTGTTCTACCTCGCCTACGCCCTCGGCCAGGCCGACTTCGGCGTACCCGCCGAGGAGATCTGGGCCGTGGTCGCCTTCACCGCGATGGCCTCCCTGGTGATCCACGGAATCTCGGCCTCGCCGGTGATGAACCGCCTGGACCTGCTGCGCGACCGGGCAGGGAACGACCGTGACGCGGAACCCGCCACCCAGCACCCGTGAGGCGGATCCCCTGGAGGCGGTGAGCCGGCGCCTGCCGCTCCGCCTCTCGACGGGCCGGGGGAGAGCCGTGCGCGGGATGCTCTCACGCGGTAGAGTCTGCCACCGAACAGATGTTCGGCGAGCGGAGGCGTGTCGGTGCGATTGCCCGAGTTGCGGGTGATGGGGGTTGATCCGGGGCTCACCCGATGCGGGCTCGGCGCCGTCGAGGGGCGGCCCGGCGCACCGCTGAGCCTGATCAAAGTGGGGGTCGTCCGCACCCCCGCCGACGACGAGATCGGCGCCCGGCTGGTGGCGATCGAGGCGGGCATCGAGCAGTGGCTCGACGAGGTCCGGCCCGACGCGGTGGCCGTGGAGCGGGTCTTCGCCCAGCACAACCTCAGGACCGTGATGGGCACCGCCCAGGCCTCCGCCGTGGCGATCCTGTGCGCCTCACGCAGGGGCCTGCCGGTCGCGCTGCACACGCCGTCCGAGGTCAAGGCCGCGATCACCGGCAGCGGCACGGCGGACAAGCAGCAGGTCGGCACGATGGTGACCCGCCTGCTGAGGCTGGACGCGATGCCCAAGCCCGCCGACGCCGCCGACGCGCTCGCCCTCGCGATCTGCCACGTTTGGCGGGGCGGGGCACAGAGCAGGCTGGCCGAGGCCGCCGCGAAGGCCGCGAGCGCCTCCGGCACGACCCCCGCCGCCTACTTCCGGAGTCGTGGCAGGGCCGGACACCCGAGAGGAACCGCGAAGTGATCGCCTCGGTGCGAGGACAGGTGACCGCGATCGCGCCCGACGGCGCGGTCGTCGAGGTCGGCGGGGTGGGAGTCCTCGTGCACTGCACGCCGGGCACCCTGGCGACGCTCAGGACGGGGGAGGAGGCCAGGCTGGCCACCTCGCTGGTGGTCCGCGAGGAGTCGCTCACGCTGTTCGGCTTCGCCACCGAGGACGAGCGCGGCACCTTCGAGATGCTGCAGACGGCGAGCGGGGTCGGCCCCAAGGTCGCTCTCGCGATGCTGGCCGTGCACACTCCCAACGCGCTCCGGGTGGCCGTGGCCTCCGCCGACGTCAAGGCGTTGACCAGGGTCCCCGGGGTGGGGCCGAAGGGTGCCCAGCGGATCATCGTCGACCTCAAGAACAAGCTCGGCACTCCCGAGGAGGCCGTCAGCGCCGCGCTCGACGGCAGAGCCGTCGCGCCCGCCTGGCGGGGTCAGGTCCACTCGGGGCTGGTCGGTCTTGGCTACTCGGCGCGAGACGCCGACGAGGCGGTCGCCGCCGTCGAGCCCCAGGCCGACGCCGAGATGGCCGAGGGCCGCACCCCCCAGGTGGCGCCCCTGCTCAAGGCGGCCCTCCGCGCGCTGAGCGTGCGATGAGGGGTGCGGGTGAGTCCGCCGTACGGCGGGACGAGGGAGGGGCGGCGTGAGTTCCGACCGTGATCTGGTGTCGCCGGACGCCGAGGGCGACGAGAGATATATCGAGGCGGCACTGCGGCCCAAGCGGCTGGAGGAGTTCATCGGCCAGGCGCGGGTGCGCGAGCAGCTGTCACTGGTGTTGCAGAGCGCGCTGCGACGCAACAGACCTCCGGATCACGTGCTGATGAGCGGCGGTCCCGGACTGGGCAAGACGACCCTCTCCATGATCATCGCGACCGAGCTCTCCGTGCCCATCCGGATCACCTCCGGGCCCGCGCTGGAGCGGGCCGGTGACCTCGCGGCGATCCTGTCGACGCTCTCGGAGGGCGAGGTCCTGTTCATCGACGAGATCCATCGCATGGCGAGGCCCGCCGAGGAGATGCTCTACCTCGCGATGGAGGACTTCCGCGTCGACATCGTGGTGGGCAAGGGGCCGGGTGCGACCGCGATCCCACTGGAGATCGCCCCGTTCACCCTGGTCGGGGCCACCACCCGGGCCGGGATGCTCCCCGCGCCGCTGCGCGATCGCTTCGGTTTCGTCGCGCACATGGACTTCTACGGGGTCGCCGAGCTGGAGGAGGTGCTGCACCGCTCCTCGCGTCTGCTGGGCGTCGCGCTCCCCGGCGACGCCGCCCGCGAGATCGCCGGCCGTTCCCGGGGCACCCCCCGCATCGCCAACCGGCTGCTGCGCCGGGTCCGCGACTTCGCCGAGGTGCGCGCCGAGGGGGTGGTCACCCGGGATGTCGCCTCCGCCGCGCTCAACCTCTACGAGGTCGACGCCGAAGGGCTCGACCGGCTCGACCGGGCGGTGCTCGGAGCGCTGCTGCGCAAGTTCGGCGGCGGGCCGGTGGGGCTGTCGACGCTGGCGGTGGCAGTGGGGGAGGAGCCGGAGACGGTCGAGGTGGTCGCCGAGCCGTTCCTGGTGCGGCAGGGACTCCTCGCCCGCACCCCCCGCGGCCGGGTCGCGACCGCCGCGGCCTGGACCCACCTGGGTCTGGTCCCCCCGCCCGACGCCTTCGGTGCCTCGTTTCTCATCGATCTTGAGGATGATGCCGGGCAAATCTAGCGTTGGGAGTCGGTAGGGAAGTCGTACGGGATTGATCACAGAACGATGACAACTGTATCGAAATGGGAACTTCCCTGCGAGCCGAATCGTGACTTCGTTGCCCCGCTCTTAACAGCTCGCCTAAACTCCGAGCCTTGGCTGGCTGTGTAGGCTGACGTGCTGAGCGGCGTGGTCGTACGTGGCGTCCGGTTTTCGCCGGTCAATCTTCAAGAAAAGGAGCGGCCCTGTGGGCGGCAACTATTCGAGCCTGATCATGATCGCTCTCATGGTCGTGGTGTTCTACTTCCTGCTTATCCGGCCGCAGCGCAAGCGGCAGCAGGAGCAGCTCAAGATGCAGAACAGTCTCACGCCGGGCACCGGTGTCATGACCACGACGGGCCTCTTCGGGACCGTGGTGGCCATCGACAACGAGGACGTGATCCTGGAGATCGCCCCCGGTGTGGAGACCCGTTGGGTCAAGGCGGCGATCGGCCGTGTCCTGGTTCCCGTCGACGACGCGGAGGAGGAGAATGTCAAGGCTGTCGACCGCGATTTCGCGGAGACGGCGGAACAGCAGGGTGCAGACCACGACACGACGAGCAAGAAGCCGTGAGTAGCCTCACCTCCAACCCCCTATAACCGAAAGAACTGACGACCAGTGGCCCGACCGACCAGCGGCCAGAGCAGACCGGGGCGCATGCTCCTGGTGCTTCTGGCGATCATTCTCGCCATGGGCGGGGCGATGCTCCTCAACAAGGCGTACACGCCGGAGTATGGCCTCGACCTCGCCGGCGGCACGACCGTGACGCTCCAGCCCATCACGCCGAACGGGGGCGCTCCCTCGCAGGAGAGCCTCGACCTCGCCGTGAACATCATCCGTGAGCGGGTGAACGGCAGCGGCATCTCCGACGCCGAGGTCGCCAAATCCGGTGACAACATCGTCATCTCCGTTCCCGGAGCAGGCCAGGAGGAAGTCGTCAAGCTGGTCGGCACCACCGCGGAGCTGAGGTTCCGCCAAGTGCTGGCGATCGGGGCCGGGTCACCTCCGCCCCCGGGGCAGCTCTCCACCGAGGCGCCGACGCCGACCCCGTCTCCTTCGAGCACCGGATCCGGGCGCAAGGGGTCCAAGGAGCCCAAGCCCGCCGAGTCGGTGACTCCGAAGCCCGACGCGACCGCCGCGCCCGACACGGACGCCTCTCCCGCCGGTCGCGCCCTGTCGTCGGCACTCACCAACCCGAGCCCCGGCGCCACCGCCGCGCCCTCCGCAGAGCCGAGCGGTGACAAGCCCGCCAAGCCGGACGCGAGCGCCGCGCCCGAGACCAGCGCCGTGCCGACGACCCCGCCGACGGCGGCCGACGACCCGATGGCGGGCGTCGACCCCACCGGGATCGACCCGGAGGCGCTCAAGCAGTTCCAGGCGCTCGACTGCGCCAAGAACGCGGGCGTCGGTGCCCAGGACGCGCCGGACAAGCAGTACGTGGGCTGCAGCCAGGACGGCAGCACCAAGTTCGTGCTGGAGAAGGCGGCCGTCACCGGCACCTCGATCGACACCGCGTCCTCCGGCGTCGACCAGACCACCGGTGAGTGGCTCGTCCAGCTCTCCTTCAAGGGCCAGGGCCCCGACCAGTGGTCGAAGGTCACCACCACCGCCTTCAACTCGCAGGCCCCCCGCAACCAGGTCGCCATGGTCCTCGACGGTGTGATCATCTCCGCGCCCGTCATCCAGGAGCCCATCACCGGCGGCCGGGCGCAGATCTCCGGCAGCTTCAACCAGGTGACGGCCGACGAGCTGGCCAACCAGCTCAAGTACGGCGCGCTGCCGCTGAAGTTCGAGAAGAGCTCCATCGAGGAGGTCTCCTCCACGCTGGGCGCCGACCAGCTGCGCGGCGGCCTCATCGCGGGCGCGATCGGCCTTCTGCTGGTCGTGATCTACTCGATGCTCTACTACCGGGGTCTGGGCGTCGTGTCGGTGCTGAGCCTCCTGGTCGCCACGATCCTGACCTACCAGTCCGTCGTGCTGCTCGGCGCGTTCGCGGGCTTCCGCCTCTCGCTGCCGCACGTCATCGGACTGATCGTCTCGATCGGTATCACCGCGGACTCGTTCATCGTCTACTTCGAACGCATCCGCGACGAGATGAAGGAGGGCCGGCGCTCGCTGCGCACGGCCATCGAGGTCGCCTGGGTCCGCGCCCGGCGGACGATCCTCATCGCCGACGCCGTCATGTTCATCGCCGCCGTGGTGCTCTACTTCCTGGCGGTCGGAGGCGTGGCCGGCTTCGCCTTCGCCATGGG
Organism: Streptosporangium sp. NPDC000509; assembly: GCF_042898365.1. Lineage (NCBI taxonomy): Bacteria > Bacillati > Actinomycetota > Actinomycetes > Streptosporangiales > Streptosporangiaceae > Streptosporangium > Streptosporangium sp. NPDC000509. Next base: position 112,690 of record NZ_JBIAYX010000022.1, read on the forward strand.
CCTGACCACGCTCATCGACATCGCGGTGGTGTTCATGTTCACCAAGCCGTTCGTCGCGATGCTGGCCAAGCTGAAGTTCTTCGCCAAGGGGCACAGGCTCTCCGGGCTCGATGCCGAGCGTATGAGCGAGACCACCGTCGCACCCAAGACCGTTCCGCAGGAGGCCTGATGTCCGGCATCGCGCGCCGGCTGTACCGGGGCGAAATCGACGTCGACTTCGTCGGCCGTCAGAAGCTCTGGTACGCCCTTTCCGCAATCCTGCTGGTGGTCTCCATCGCCGGTCTGATCGTCAACGGCCTCAACCTGGGCGTGGAGTTCAAGGGCGGGTCCGTCTTCTCCTTCAAGGCCCCGACCGCCAACATCGAGCAGGTGCGCGCCACGTTCACCGAGGCCGGTGCGCACCAGATCATCGCGCAGACGACCCAGAACGGCTGGCGGGTCACCACCGAGAGCCTTCCGGCCGACCAGGTCACCGCGGTGCAGAAGGCGGTGGCCACCGAGTTCAAGATGCCGGCGGACCAGGTCAACCTGCAGGTCATCGGTGCCTCGTGGGGCGGTCAGGTGGCCAACAAGGCCATCATCGGACTGATCGTCTTCATGTTGGCGATCATCCTGTACCTGACGATGGCCTTCGAGTGGAAGATGGCGCTGGCCGCCGTCGTGGCGCTGCTGCACGACCTGGTGATCACCGCCGGTGTCTACGCCTGGTCCAACTTCGAGGTCACCCCGGCGACCCTGCTGGGCTTCCTCACGATCCTCGGATACTCGCTGTACGACGCCGTCGTCGTCTTCGACATGATCAAGGAGGTCACCGCCAAGCTCGGCACGACCTCCAAGCTGACCTACACCGAGGCCGCCAACAACGCCCTGAACCACACGCTGATCCGGTCGCTGAACACCACCCTGGTGGCGATCCTGCCGGTCGCGGCGATCCTCTTCATCGGCACCACGCTGTTCGGTGCCGGAACGTTGAAGGACCTGTCGCTGGCCCTGTTCGTCGGAATGCTCGTCGGCACCTACTCCTCGCTGTGCGTCGCGACACCGCTGCTGGTCACGCTCAAGGAGCGCGAGCCGCGCTACCAGGCGATCGCCCGCAGGATCGCCTCCCACGGGGGGAGTTCCGGGATCAAGACGGTGCGTCAGCCGGTCGCCGCCGGGGCCTCCAACGGCGCCGCCACGGTCGCCGGCGGAGCCGACTCCGCCGCCGGCAAGCGGAAGAAGAAGTAAGTACGGGCACGTCCGCGCCTCCGCTCCCCTCGCAGGGAGCGGAGGCGTTTTCCTTACCCTCCAGACCCTCCAGCCCCTTCCAGACACCCGGCTCTTCCCTGACCTTGCGACACCCGCCCGCAGAGTCCTTCCGATGCGACACCCTCCGGACACCGCCGGGCCGTCCCGGTGTCCTCCGCCCCGACACCTTCACAGGAGCGCCGCCCATGACCGAACTGAGCAGCCTGATCCTCGACCGCATCCGCGACGTGCCCGACTACCCGCAGCCCGGGGTGCTGTTCAAGGACATCACCCCCCTGCTCGGCGACCCGGTGGCGTTCACCGCGGTGATCGAGGAACTGGCCGGGCTGTACGAGGTGGACAAGATCGTCGGTATCGAGGCGCGGGGGTTCATCCTGGCGGCCCCGGTCGCCGTCCGGGCGGGCGCGGGCTTCGTCCCGGTACGGAAGAAAGGCAAACTGCCCTCCGAGACGCTTGAGGCGTCCTACGATCTGGAGTACGGCTCCGCCGTCATCGAGGTCCACCGGGACGCCTTCGCCCCCCAGGAGCGCGTTCTCATCGTCGACGACGTGCTCGCCACGGGAGGTACGGCGTGCGCGACGGTGGAGCTGGTCCGCAGGGCGGGCGCCGACGTCGTCGCCATCGCCGTGCTCATGGAGCTGGCCTTCCTCAAGGGCCGCGAGCGTCTGACCGACGTGGAGCTGCACTCCCTCGTCGTCGTCTGATCGCCCCCGCGGACGAAAGCACACAACCCGGTCTGGATACACTGTAGGGATCTGGACTCGAACGTAAGGAGTCTGAGTGCCCCGCGATGTGGTCGTCCCCGATGTGACCGCCGACGGTGGCGGTCCCGAGACGGCCGTCCCAGCAGGCGATGCCGGTTCCGCCGTGTCCGGAGCCGCTGAGGAGAAGCCGGCGGTAAGGCGAAGGCTCGCACGTCTTGGGGGGCAATGGGGTGGCGGTATGAATCCGGTTCTGGAGCCGCTGTTCCGTACGGTCCGCGCGACCCACCCGAAGGCGGACCTGCGGCTCATCGAGCGCTCCTACGACGTGGCGGCCTACCACCACCGCGACCAGAAGCGTAAGAGCGGTGATCCGTACATCACCCACCCGCTGGCGGTGGCCACGATCCTGGCCGAGCTCGGCACCGACGACGAGACGCTGTGCGCGGCGCTGCTGCACGACACCGTCGAGGACACCGCCTACAGCCTGGACGAGCTGCGTTCGGACTTCGGCGACAACATCGCACTGCTGGTCGACGGCGTCACCAAGCTCGACAAGGTCAAGTTCGGCGCCGCGGCCGAGGCCGAGACCGTGCGCAAGATGGTCGTGGCGATGTCGCGCGACATCCGGGTGCTGGTGATCAAGCTCGCCGACCGGCTGCACAACATGCGCACCATGCGTTACCTGCCCGAGCACAAGCGGCACCAGAAGTCGCGGGAGACTCTGGAGATCTTCGCGCCGCTCGCCCACCGGCTGGGCATGAACACCATCAAGTGGGAGCTGGAGGACCTCGCGTTCGCCATGCTCTACCCCAAGCGGTACGACGAGATCGCCCGGATGGTGTCGGAGCGGGCCCCGCGCAGGGACCTGTTCCTGCAGGAGGTCATCGAGAAGGTCTCCGGTGACCTGCGCGACGCCAAGATCCGCGCGGCCGTCAAGGGACGTCCCAAGCACTACTACTCCGTCTACCAGAAGATGATCGCCAGGGATGTCGCCTTCGACGACATCTACGACCTGGTGGGCATCCGGGTGCTGGTCGACTCGGTCCGCGACTGCTACGCGGCGCTCGGCACGATCCACGCGCGATGGAACCCGGTCCCCGGCCGGTTCAAGGACTACATCGCGATGCCCAAGTTCAACATGTACCAGTCGTTGCACACCACGGTCATCGGCCCCGAGGGCAAGCCGGTGGAGTTGCAGATCCGCACCCACGGCATGCACCACAGGGCCGAGTACGGGGTGGCGGCGCACTGGAAGTACAAGGAGGACATGACCATCTCGGGGCCTCCCGGGACGAAGCTGAAGCCCGCCAGCGACATGGCATGGCTGCGCCAGCTTCTCGACTGGCAGAAGGAGACCGCCGACCCGGGGGAGTTCCTGGAGTCGCTCAGGTTCGACCTGTCGGTCTCGGAGGTCTACGTCTTCACCCCCAGGGGCCAGGTCATCGCCCTGCCGGAGAACGCGACGCCCGTCGACTTCGCCTACGCCGTGCACACCGAGGTCGGCCACCGCTGCATCGGGGCGAGGGTCAACGGGCGCCTGGTGCCCCTGGAGTCACGCCTGGGCAACGGCGACACCGTGGAGATCTTCACCTCCAAGTCGCCGGACGCGGGTCCTTCGCGCGACTGGCTGAAGTTCGTCAAGTCCGGCCGGGCCCGCAACAAGATCCGGCAGTGGTTCTCCAAGGAACGCCGCGAGACCGCGATCGAGGCGGGCAAGGAGGCGATCGGCCGCGCGATGCGCAAGCAGGGCCTGCCGTTGCAGCGACTGATGTCCGGAGAGTCCCTCCTGGCCCTCGCCAGGGACCTGCGCTACCCGGACGTCTCCGCGCTCTACGCGGCCGTCGGTGAGGGCCACGTGGCCGCGCAGACGGTCGTGCAGAAGCTCGTGACGTCCGTCGGGGGCGTGGAGGGCGCCGAGGACGACATCGCCGAGACCTCCGTACCGACCAAGCTGCGCGGACGCCCCCGCGGCAGCGGCGGCGCGGGCGTGGTCGTCGCGGGTGACTCCGACGTCTGGGTGCGCCTCTCACGATGTTGCACGCCCGTACCCGGTGACGAGATCGTTGGTTTCGTCACCCGCGGGCACGGCGTGTCGGTGCACCGCACCAACTGTCCCAACATGGACCAGCTGCAGTCCGAGCCCGACCGCCTGGTCGAGGTCGCCTGGTCCGCCGCCGACGACTCGGTGTTCCTGGTCGCGCTGCAGGTCGAGGCGCTCGACCGGCCCCGCCTGCTCTCCGACGTGACCCGCACCCTCTCCGACCAGCACGTCAACATCCTCTCGGCGTCGGTGACGACCTCCAGGGACAGGGTGGCGATCAGCAAGTTCACCTTCGAGATGGGCGACCCCAAGCACCTGGGCTACGTCCTGAAGGCCGTCCGCAACATCCAGGGCGTCTACGACGTCTACCGGGTCAGCGGCGCGAGTTCCTGAGGTTCTCCCGCTCCGTTCCCTGTCTCCTCCCGGATCGCCCCATGAGGTGTGGCGGCGACCCCTCCCGCCACGCCGCCTCATGGGAGGCGACCTGAACCGGCCGCCTGCGGCGCCCCAGGATGCCTCACAGGGCACGGAATCCGAGAACCGGGCACAAGTTCCACCTTGTCCCTTGCGGCCCTCTCGGGCCGCCTCGTGGAGTGTGGCCGCAGGCTCGACGACTCCGTTCCCTCGAAACCGTCTCGCCCGTCCCACGGCCGACCCGGCGTGCCCCCGCCCACCACAGGCGACGGGGCCGCGAGGAGCCTCCCCGGTGGGAGGCTCCTCGCGGCCCCGTGGGACGCGTCAGCCGGTGAGGGCGCCGGGCGTCAGGAGAACTCGGCGAGCGTGCGCTCCGCCTCCGTCAGCCAGGAACGGCGGGCGGTCAGAGCCTCCTCGGCGTCCTTGACGTCCTTGTCCTTACCCGCGTCCCTCGCCTTGACCAGACGGCTCTCCAGCTGCGCGATCGACTTGCGCAACTGGTCGACCGTGTTCTGGGCACGAGCCCTGGCCTCGGGGTTGGAGCGCTTCCACTCCGTCTCCTCGGCCTTGCGGACCGCCTCGTCGATCTTGCGCAGGCCACCCTCCAGGCGGTCACGCTGCTCGCGCGGAACCGGGCCCGCGGCCTCCCAGCGCTCCAGGAGGTTGCGCAGGGCGCCCCGGGCGGCGCGGGCGTCGGTGACCGGAAGGATCTTCTCCGCCTCGACCAGGAGCTGCTCCTTGATCTCGGCGTTGGCCGCCAGCGAGGCGTCGCGCTCGGCGAAGACGGCCGAACGCGCCTGGAAGAACTGGTCCTGGGCACCCTTGAAGCGGCCCCAGAGCTCGTCCTCGACCTCGCGGGAGGCCCTGCCCGCGCTCTTCCACTCCTGCATCAGCTCTCGGTAGGCCGACGCGGTGGCGCCCCAGTCGGTGGACGAGGCCAGTGTCTCGGCCTCGGCCACGATGCGCTCCTTGGTGGAACGCACGCCCTCGCGCTGCTCGTCCAGCCCCGCGAAGTAGGCCTTGCGCCGCTTGGCGAAGGCCGTACGGGCCGCCGACAGGCGCTTCCACAACGCCGCCTCGGTCACCCGGTCGATGCGTTCGGCGGCCTTCCACTCCTCGATCAGCTGGCGCAGCCGCTCACCACCGGTTTTCCAGTGGGTCGTGTCCTCGGCGATGCGCTCGGCCTCGGCGACGATCCGTTCCTTGACGCCCTTGGCCTCGGCCCTGGCCACGTCGCGAGCCGCCTTCACCTCCTCACGGCGCTGGGCGACCAGCTCCGTGAGGACGCCGAGGCGGTTCAGCAGCGCGTCGAGGTCGCCGACCGCGTGCGCGTCGGTGATCGCCTCTCGGAGCTTGACGATCGTCGCCTCGGCCTGGGCGGGTGGCAGGTCGGTGCCACGAACCCGCTGTTCCAGCAGGGCGACCTGCCCGGCCAGCTCGTCGAACTTGCGATGGAAGTAGGCAAGCGCCTCTTCCGGTTCGCCGGCCTTCCAGGACCCGACGGCCCGCTCTCCCTCAGCCGTACGTACGTAGACGGTGCCGTCGTCGTCTACCCGGCCCCACGGGTCGGTGCTCACCGTGTCCTCCCGCACTTTCATCAGCCTTTCGGGACTTACCGCCCCTTGTATGTATTACGTCAGCTCTAGCTGGACATTGTCACGTCTTTGATTTCCACGGTTTCCTTCGGCGCCCCCGTACCGTCGGGGCCCGGGGTGATGACACCCGCCTTGTTCACCTTGTCCAGAATCTCCAGACCCTTGGTGACCGTACCGAACGGTGTGTAGTCCGGGCTCAGCGGGGCGTCACCGAACACGATGAAGAACTGGCTGCCGTTGGTGTCGGGACCGCTGTTGGCCATGGCCACGACGCCGCGCGTGTACTTCGCGCCTTCCAGGTTCTCGTTCACGAAACGGTAGCCGGGACCACCCTGGCCGTCGGTCTGGCTCTTGCCGTCGGCCTTGGCCAGCGGGTCGCCGCACTGCAGCATCGGGAACTGGTCGGAACCCAGCCGGTGGCACTTGGAACCTTCGAAATACTTCTTCTTCGCGAGGAAGGCGAAGGAGTTGACCGTGCACGGCGTCTTTTCCGCCGACACCTCGATGACGATGTCGCCCTGGTTGGTCTTGAGGGTCATCGTCTTGGGCGTCAGGTCGACCTTCTCCGGGGGCAGGCCCACCTCCTTGGCCGGACCGCCGCCGGCGTCCGCGACGTAACCACAGGTGCCGCTGGCCGGGTCGAAGGCCTTCGGCTGCGCTCCCGCGGCCTCCGACGCGGCCGGTGAGGCGTTGTCCGACGGGGCCGGGTCGGTGGTCGCGGCCGTCGTGTCGGAGCCCCCGAACAGGGTCGTCGCGGCGATCACGCCCGCCACCACGACCACACCGGCCACGGTGCTGCCGATGATCGCGTTGCGCTTGGCCCTGGCCTCGCGTTCGACGCGTCGCTGCATCTGCCGCTCGTAGTGCTCGCGCGCCAACTGCTTCTGGCGCTCCTTGCCGCTCACCGCTTCGCCCTCCCGAGTGCCGAGTAGTACTTAATGAGGTGGGCGAATCGTATCGGCCAATGGGTAATGGTTCGCAGCCCGCCGACCCGCACCGGTACCCTTCGGTTACATTCCCATCCGCATTCTTGACGAGATCAGCTGAGGCAGATGCTCATCGCCGGCTTTCCCGCAGGGTCCTTCCAGACCAACTGTTACGTCGTCGCTCCCGCCGCGGGCGAGGAGTGCGTGGTCGTCGATCCCGGTCAGAACGCCGTCGGCGCCCTCGACGACCTGCTGCGCGAGCACAGGCTCAAGCCGGTCGCGGTGCTGGTCACCCACGGGCACATCGACCACATGTGGTCGGTCGCCCCGGTCTGCGGCGCGCGTGACGTTCCCGCGTGGATCCACCCGGAGGACCGCGAGCTGCTCTCCGACCCCGGCAAGGGGCTGTCGCTCTCGACGAAGCAGCAGTTGTTCGGGGGGCTCACCTTCACCGAGCCCGACGACGTGCGCGAGCTCGCCGACGGCGAGGTGCTGCGGCTCGCCGGCCTGGAGCTCGCCGTCGACCACACTCCCGGCCATACCAGGGGGTCGGTGACGTTCAGGCTGCCCAGCACCGAGGAGATCCCGGACGTGCTGTTCTCGGGCGACCTGCTGTTCGCCGGCTCCATCGGCCGCACAGATCTCCCGGGCGGCGACTACCCCACCATCCTGCGCAGCCTGGCGGCCAAGTGCCTGCCGCTGCCGGAGGACACGGTGGTCCTGCCCGGCCACGGACCACAGACCACGATCGGTCACGAGCGTGCCACCAACCCGTATCTCGCGGAGGCGAGGTCGGCAGCGGGCGCGGACTCCGCGTCCTCCGGGCACGACCGCGGCCCCGGCAGGGGACTTTAGACAATGACTTTGCAGGCGCCCAAGGGCACCTTCGACTGGCTTCCGCCGCGCTCGGAGCGGGCGCTCGCCGTGCGCGAGGCGCTCACCGAGCCCGCCCGCCGGGCGGGTTACGGCTACATCGAGACCCCGGTCTTCGAGGACACCGCGCTGTTCGTCCGCGGTGTCGGCGAGTCGACCGACATCGTCTCCAAGGAGATGTACACCTTCGAGGACAAGGGCGGGCGCTCCATCACGCTGCGCCCCGAGGGCACCGCGTCGGTGGTGCGGGCGGTCCTCCAGCACGGCCTGCACAACGGGCAGCTTCCGGTGAAGCTCTGGTACTCGGGCAGCCAGTTCCGCTACGAGCGGGCGCAGAAGGGCCGCTACCGTCACTTCTGGCAGGTCGGCGCCGAGGCGCTGGGCTCGGAGGATCCGGCGCTCGACGCCGAGCTGATCCTGCTGGCCGTCGACGGCTACGCCGCCCTGGGACTCACCGGGGTCCGGCTGCTGATCAACACGCTGGGCGACAAGGAGTGCCGTCCCGTGTACCGGGCCGCGCTCCAGGACTTCCTGCGCGGCCTCGACCTCGACGAGCCCACCCGGCAGCGGATCGAGATCAATCCGTTGCGCGTGCTCGACGACAAGCGCCCCGAGGTGCAGGCTCGGCTGGCCGGGGCGCCGCTGGTCGTCGACCACCTGTGCGAGGCGTGCAAGGCGTACCACGAGGAGGTCCGCTCGCTGCTGACCGCCTCGGGCGTTGCCTACACCGACGATCCCCGGCTGGTCCGCGGCCTCGACTACTACACGCGCACCACGTTCGAGTTCGTCCACGACGGGCTCGGCTCGCAGTCCGCGGTCGGGGGCGGGGGCCGTTACGACGGGCTGAGCGAGATGCTCGGCGGACCCGCGCTGCCCAGCGTCGGCTGGGCGCTGGGCGTCGACCGCACGGTGATGGCGATGGAGGCCGAGGGCCTGTTCGGGGACGAGAGCGCCGAGGCACGCGTGCGGGTGTACGGTGTGCCGCTGGGCACCGAGGCGCGCCGCCGGATGTTCCTGCTCGTCACCGAGCTGCGCCGGGCGGGCCTGGCCGCCGACATGTCGTTCGGCGGCAAGGGCGTCAAGGGCGCGATGAAGGGCGCCGACCGCTCGGGGGCCGGCTACGCGGTGATCCTCGGCGATCGGGACATCGCCGAGGGGACCGCGCAGGTCAAGGACCTGGCCAGCGGAGACCAGACCGCCGTACCGCTCGCTGAGATCGTCACGATGTTGAAGGAGAGACTGGACAAATGATCCGCACGCACGAAGCGGGGTCACTGCGCGAGGAGCACGCCGGGCAGCGGGTGACGCTCGCCGGGTGGGTGGCGCGACGCCGCGACCACGGCGGCGTGGTCTTCATCGACCTGCGTGACGCCTCGGGTTCGGCCCAGGTGGTCTTCCGCGAGGAGGACGACGCCCACGGGCTGCGCGCCGAATACTGCGTCAAGGTCGTCGGAGAGGTGCGGGTCCGCCCCGAGGGCAACGAGAACCCCGAGCTGCCGACCGGCGCGATCGAGGTCGTCGCCTCCGAGGTCGAGGTGCTCAGCGAGTCCGCGCCGCTGCCGTTCCCCATCGAGGGCACCACGGGCATCTCGGAGGAGGCGCGGCTGAAGTACCGCTACCTCGACATCCGCCGCCAGCAGGTCGCGCACGCCATGCGCGTCCGCTCCCGGGCCACCTACCTCGCCCACGAGGTGATGAACGAGCAGGGGTTCACCTACGTCGAGACCCCGACGCTGACCCGCTCGACCCCGGAGGGCGCCCGCGACTTCCTGGTCCCGGTCCGGCTCCAGCCGGGCAGCTGGTACGCCCTGCCCCAGTCGCCCCAGCTGTTCAAGCAGCTTCTGCAGGTCGCCGGGCTCGAGCGCTACTACCAGCTCGCCAAGTGCTACCGCGACGAGGACCTGCGCGCCGACCGGCAGCCGGAGTTCACCCAGATCGACGTCGAGATGTCCTTCGTGGACCAGGACGACGTGATCGCCCTGGGCGAGCGGCTCGTCGGCCGCATCTGGAAGGAGACGGTCGGCTACGACCTGCCGACCCCCCTGCCCCGGATGACCTACCGGGAGGCGATGGCGCGCTACGGCTCCGACAAGCCGGACCTGCGCTTCGGCCAGGAGCTCGTCGAGATGACGGACTTCTTCGCGGACACCACCTTCCGCGTGTTCCAGGCGCCGTACGTGGGCGCCGTGGTCATGCCCGGCGGTGCCTCGCAGACCCGCAAGGAGCTGGACGCCTGGCAGGAGTGGGCCAAGTCGCGCGGAGCCAGGGGCCTGGCCTACGTGCTGGTGGGCGAGGACGGCGCGCTCGGCGGGCCGGTCGCCAAGAACCTGTCGGAGACCGAGGCGTCCGGCCTCGCCGCGAAGGTCGGCGCGAAGCACGGTGACGCGATCTTCTTCGCGGCCGGCGCGGCCGCCGCCTCCCGCGACCTGCTCGGCGCGGCCCGCCTGGAGATCGGCCGTCGCTGCGGCCTGATCGACGAGTCGGCCTGGAACTTCCTGTGGATCGTCGACGCCCCCATGTTCGAGGAGGACGGCGAGGGCGGCTGGACCGCGGTTCACCACCCCTTCACCGGTCCCAAGCCCGAGTGGGCCGACACCTTCCAGGACCATCCCGGCGAGGCCCTGGCCTACGCCTACGACATGGTCTGCAACGGGATGGAGATCGGCGGCGGCTCGATCCGTATCCACCGGGCCGAGATGCAGCAGCGCGTCTTCGACGTGCTGGGCATCTCCAAGGAGGACGCGGAGAGCAAGTTCGGCTTCCTGCTGGAGGCGTTCAAGTACGGCCCGCCGCCGCACGGCGGCATCGCCTACGGCTGGGACCGGATCTGCATGCTTCTGGCGGGCACCGACTCCATCCGCGACGTCATCGCCTTCCCGAAGACGGCCTCCGGGTTCGACCCGCTGACCGGCGCGCCCACCCCGATCACGGTGGAGCAGCGCAAGGAGGCGGGCGTCGACGGCAGGCCCAAGACCGGCGCCTGATCCGGATGTGACGAGGCCCCCGGACGGTGTTCCGGGGGCCTTTGTCATGGCGCTGCCGTGGCGCTGCTGTGGCGCTGCCGGCTGTCGCGCGCTGTCGCGGCGCGCACAGCTGGGCGGGTCCGGGGTGTCGGTACCCGGCGAAAGAGGTGATGTGAGAGGGGATCTCCTCTCCTCGATTCCCGGACCGGCGATCGTCGAGGAGACCGCCCTGTGCGTCCCTCACAGGCATCCTGGGCGGCCGATGGCGTTCAGGGGTGAGGAGGGGGGCGCGGTCCGCGTGCGGTCGCGCTGAGGCCTGTGTGGGCCGCGTGCCGCCCGTGCTCGCGAGCGGAGACGGCGGGGCCGGGGCTACGACCACCGGGACGCGAGGACGCCCCGGCGGTCGTCCGACCGCCGGGGCGTCCTGTGGCGGCGAGGTGCCGCGAGTCCGGTCAGGAGAGCCGTACGCTCTTGATGATCACCGGGATCTTGGGGGCGTTGGAGCCGCCGTCACCGGTGATGTCGTCGGGGTTGGTGATCCACCCGCCCTTGGCGATCTCGTCGAGGATCTCCATGCCCTGGGAGACCACGCCGAAGGGCGTGTAAGCCTTCTCCACCTGCTCGGTGTCGTCCCCCAGCGAGATCCAGAACTGGCTGCCGTTCTCGTTGATCGCGTCCATCGCCTGGGCCACCGCGACCGTGCCCCTGGCGTAGGAGACCTCGCCGTCGAGGTTCTCGCTGTCGTAGACGTATCCCGAGCTGCCCTGGCCGTCGGTGGGGTTCTTCCCGTCGGCCTTGGCCTGCGGGTCGCCGCATTGCAGCAGGCTCACGCCGGAGTTCTCCGGGGTGGCCAGGCGGTGGCACTTGGTGTTGTCGAAGAAGCGCTTCTTGGCCAGGAAGGCGAAGGAGTTGACCGTGCAGGGGGCCTGCTGGGTCGCCAGGTCGATCACGACATTGCCGTGGTTGGTGGCGATCGTCATGGTCTTCAGCTTCAGGTTCGGCCTGGCCGGTGGCATGCCGACGTTCTTCATCGGGCTGCCGCTGGTGTCCTTGCGGTAGGTACACCTCGTGTTGGCCGGAGCGGCCGTGGGGGTCGGCTCGGGCGTCGCGGCGGGTGTCTCCGAAGGAGACGGCGAACCGGTGGCGGCGGCGTTGACCTTCGGGTCGTCACCGTCGCCCCCCAGAAGGGTCACCCCGGCGAACAACCCCCCCGCGACGACGACCACCGCGGCGACCGCTCCGATGACGGCGTTGCGCTTCGACGACGTGGTCGCCTGCGCAGCACGCTTCGCCTGCCGCTCTTTGTGTTCCCGAGCCAGCCGGCTCTGGCGGTCCTCGGCGCTCACCGCTATGTCCTCCAAGATTGCTGATCCATGGTTATGGGCTGGCGAAAAGAGTACCGGCCCCAAGATGTGCTGGACGTAAGTGGCGGAATTCATCAGAGGGGGACGGAGAGAAAGGGGAGACCTCTTCACGCTCTCCATAACCCGCTCATGGTGGGATCCGTACTTGCAGATGATGAACCACGCACCACCGGAGCGCCCCCATGTTCGACGAGATCCTCGGCCTGCCTCTTCATCCCCTGGTCGTTCACGCGGCAGTGGTCTTGACGCCGCTCCTCGCGGTGCTCGCCACCGTGTACGCCCTGGCGCCCCGCACGCGACCCGTGCTCACCTGGGCGGTGGTCGGACTCGCCCCGGTCGTGCCGGTGAGCGTCTTCGTGGCGCGGGAGAGCGGGGAGGCGCTGGAGGAGGGCCGCTTCGCCTCCGCGGGGGGACGGCTCGCCGAGCTCATCACCGAACATGCGAACCTCAGCGTCCCGCTGCTGCTCGTCTCCCTCGCCCTCGGGGTGGCCTCGGCCGCTCTCGTCCACGTCACGCGCCGTGACAGGTTCGGACGCACGGCCGAATTGGCGCTCTCGGCGCTCACCGTTGTCCTGGCCGTCGTGACGATCTACTACGTGGTACGGAGCGGGCACAGCGGGGCCGTCGCGGTCTGGAGCTGAGCCGGCCGGGGCCGTGATGTCGCATGACGCCGGGGGAGCCCGGCGCACCACCGTCCGCGCGGGCTGAGGCCCCGCCGGGCGGCGGTACTGTCTCAGACGTGGACAGCCTGTTCGACTCGGCGGCGGAGGAGGCCCATCGCGGCCAGGAGCCCCTGGCGGTGCGAATGCGCCCCCGGAGCCTGGACGAGGTGATCGGCCAGCGGCACCTGCTGGGTCCCGGCACGCCGTTGCGCCGCCTCGTCGAGGCCGAGGCGCCCATGTCGCTGTTCCTCTGGGGCCCTCCGGGGACCGGCAAGACCACCCTCGCCTACGTGGTGGCGGGTGTCACCAAGCGCCGCTTCGTGGAGGTCTCCGCGGTCTCGGCCGGTGTCAAGGAGGTCCGCGCGGCCATCGAGCAGGCCCGGCGCGAGCTGGGCATGTCCGGCCGCCAGACCGTCCTGTTCGTCGACGAGGTGCACCGCTTCAACAAGGCGCAGCAGGACGCCCTGCTGCCCGCCGTGGAGAACCGCTGGGTCACCTTCATCGGCGCCACCACCGAGAATCCCTTCTTCTCCGTCATCTCGCCCCTGCTGTCGCGCTCGCTGCTGCTCACCTTGGAGTCACTGTCGGAGGACGACATCCGGGTGGTGCTGGAGCGCGCGGTCACCGACCCGCGCGGCCTGGACGCGAGGGCGAGCCTCGCACCCGAGGCCGCCGAGCACCTGGTGCGGCTCGCCGGCGGCGACGCCCGCAGGTCGCTCACCTACCTGGAGGCCGCCGCGCTGATCGCCGACGGCGAGATCACCGTCGAGGTGGTGGAGCGGGCGGTGGACAAGGCGGCCGTGCGCTACGACCGCCAGGGCGACCAGCACTACGACGTGATCAGCGGTTTCATCAAGAGCATGCGGGGCTCCGACGCCGACGCCGCGCTGCACTACCTCGCCCGGATGATCGAGGCGGGGGAGGACCCCCGGTTCATCGCCCGCAGGATCGTCGTCTTCGCCTCGGAGGACGTCGGCATGGCCGACCCCACCTGCCTGCAGATCGCGGTGGCCGCCGCTCAGGCGGTGGAGTTCGTCGGCCTGCCCGAGGGACGCCTCAACCTGGCCCAGGCCGTCATCCACTGCGCGCTGGCCCCCAAGTCCAACGCGGTGATCAACGCCATCGGCGCGGCCTCCGAAGACGTACGGCGCGGCGACATCGGCCACGTACCCAACCATCTGCGCGACTCCCACTACGCGGGGGCCAAGCAGCTCGGCCACGGCAGGGGCTACAGATACCCCCACGAGTTCGAGCACGGACTGGTACGCCAGGAGTACGCCCCCGAGGAGCTCAGGGACCGGCGCTACTACCAGCCCACCCGTCACGGTGCCGAGGCGGGCTTCGCCGACCGCTGGGCCAGGATTCGCGCCTTCCTTCGTGGGGAGTAGCCTCCCGCGAGGGTCACCTCCGGAGCGCGCGGTGAGCGGGGATGAGCGATGTCGGGCACGATAGGGTTTCGCCAATCCGCCCGACCATGGCCGGGGTCACCTATGAACCAGTGAGGGGAGCGGGTCCGCACATGCTTACCGCAGGAGAGGTCGCGGGGCTGATCGCCGCGATGGCCTGGGCGATCCTGGTGTCCTTCATGGCCGTCGTCATGGTCAGGCTGGCCCGGCTGCTCACCGAGACCACCAAGATGGTCTCCCAGCTGGGCGACCGCGTCGTGCCGCTGCTGGAGGACGTCTCGGCCGCGGTCGGCGAGACCAACCGGCAGCTGGTCGCGATCGAGGCCATCACCAAGGACGTCAAGCAGGTCAGCGGGCACGTGGCCAAGGTCAGCGACGTCACCCAGAACCTGGTCACCGGGCCGATGATCAAGGTCGCGGCCCTCACCCACGGTGTCCGCAGGGCCCTGGGCACCCGCAGACGCACCAGGCTCGCCGCGCCGGCGCTGGAGAGGCGCCCGCGATGATCCGCAGGTTGTTCTACATGGGGCTGGGCGCGTTCGGCGCGGTGTGGGCCATGCGTAAGCTTCAGGCACTGCACCCGAACCACCTGGCCCGGCGGGCCGTGCACAACGCCACCGGCGCCCTGGGGCAGGCACGTGACCTCGCGGGGGAGGCCCTGCGAGGCGCGGCCGAGCGGGAAATCGAGTTGCGTTCCAGGTTCGGGCTCGACAGCGTGGAAAACTCCTATCACTCCAACGTAAAGGATGGCCGCTGACATGGAGTCGGCAGAGATCGCCCGCCGCTTCCTGCGCTTCTTCGAGGAGCGTGGGCACACCGTCGTGCCCTCGGCCAGCCTCATCGCCGAGGACCCGACACTGCTTCTGGTCAACGCGGGCATGGTGCCCTTCAAGCCCTACTTCCTGGGCCAGCAGAAGCCGCCCTACAAGCGGGCCGCCAGCGCGCAGAAGGTCGTGCGGACCCTTGACATCGACGAGGTCGGCAAGACGACCAGGCACGCCAGTTTCTTCCAGATGCTCGGCAACTTCTCCTTCGGCGACTACTTCAAGGAGCAGGCGATCCCGTTCGCCTGGGAGTTGCTGACCAGGCCCGAGTCCGAGGGCGGGTTCGGCTTCCCCGAGGACCGCCTCTGGGCCACCGTCTACCTCGACGACGACGAGGCCGCCGAGATCTGGCGCAAGGTGGGGGTGCCACAGGAGCGCATCCAGCGCCGCGACCTCGCCGACAACTACTGGCACATGGGCGTGCCAGGACCCGGCGGCCCGTGCAGCGAGATCTACTACGACCGCGGTCCCGAGTACGGGCGCGAGGGCGGTCCGGTCGCCGACGAGAACCGCTATCTGGAGGTGTGGAACAACGTCTTCATGCAGTACCAGCTCAGCGCGGTCCGAAGCAAGATCGACTTCGACATCGCCGGTGAGCTGCCCGCCAAGAGCGTCGACACGGGCATGGGCCTGGAGCGCATGGCGGCGATCCTGCAGGGCGTCGACAACATCTACGAGATCGACACCACGTACAAGATCCTCGACAGGGCCGCCGACCTCACCAAGACGCGCTACGGCCGCGACGAGCGCGCCGACGTGTCGCTGCGAGTGGTCGCCGACCACGTCAGGACCGGCGTGATGCTCGTCGCCGACGGGGTGCTGCCCTCCAACGAGGGCAGGGGCTACGTGCTGCGCCGCATCCTGCGCCGCGCCATCCGCAACCTGCGCCTGCTCGGCGCGGGCGAGGAGCGTTACATGCACGAGCTCACCGCGGTGACCGTCGACGTGATGGGCGAGCAGTACGCCGAGCTCAGGGCCGACGCCCCGCAGATCCACGGCGTCATCGACGCCGAGGAGGCGTCCTTCCTGGGCACGCTCCGCACCGGCACCGCGATCTTCGACGTGGCGGCCGAGGAGACCAAGCGCAAGGGGAAGGCCACGCTCGCGGCCGACCAGGCCTTCCAGCTCCACGACACCTACGGCTTCCCGATCGACCTCACCCTGGAGATGGCCTCCGAGCAGGGGCTGCAGGTCGACGAGGAAGGCTTCCGCCGCCTGATGAAGGAGCAGCGCGACCGCGCCAAGGCCGACGCCGCCTCCAAGAAGACCGGCAACGCCGACATCTCGATCTTCGGCACGCTCCTGGAGAAGACCGGCAAGGTCGAGTTCCTGGGCTACGACCACGTGACGGCCGAGGCCGAGGTCGTCGGCCTCCTCGTCGACGGCGTCTCCGTGCCCGCGGCGGGCACGGGCACGGCGGTCGAGGTCGTGCTGAACCGCACCCCCTTCTACGCCGAGGGCGGCGGCCAGCTGTCCGACCAGGGCGTCATCCGCACCGGTGGGGCCGAGGTGGAGATCGTGGACGTGCAGTCCCCGGTCTCCGGCGTCGTCGTGCACCGGGGCAAGGTCCGCTCCGGAGAGGTCCGGGTGGGCGACCAGGCCCAGGCGGAGATCGACGTCGAGCGGCGCCGGGCGATCTCCCGCAGTCACACCGCCACCCACCTGGTGCACCGTGGCTTCCGCAACGCGCTGGGCGAGACCGCGGCGCAGGCCGGCTCGGAGAACTCCCCCGGCCGCTTCCGCTTCGACTTCACCGCCGCGGGCGCGGTGCCGCCCAGCGTGCTGCGCGACGTCGAGGACGAGGTCAACGCCGTTCTCATCAACGACCTGCGGGTCAACGCCTTCCACACCTCCCAGGCGGAGGCCCGCGCGATGGGCGCCCTCGCCCTGTTCGGAGAGAAGTACGGCGACACCGTCCGCATCGTCGAGGTCGGCGAATACTCCCGCGAGCTCTGCGGCGGCACCCACGTCGCCAGCTCCGGGCAGTTGGGCCTGGTCAAGGTGCTGGGCGAGGCCTCGATCGGCGCGGGCGTGCGCCGGGTGGAGGCCCTGGTCGGTCTCGACGCCTTCCGCTTCCTGGCCAGGGAGAGCGTGCTCGTCGCCCAGCTGTCGGAGCAGCTCAAGGCCCGCAGGGAGGAGCTGCCCGAGCGCATCGAGGGCATCGTCACCCGGTTGCGTTCCGCGGAGAAGGAGCTGGGCGCGCTGCGCTCGGCCCAGGTGCTCGCCGGTGCGGGGGAGATGGCGGAAAACGCCCACGATCTGCACGGAGTGTCCGTCGTGACACACCGCGCGCCTGATGGCACCTCCCCCGACGATCTGCGTAAGCTCGCGCTTGACGTGCGCGGCCGGTTCCCCGGCGATCGCGCCGCGGTGGTCGTGGTGGCCGGTGTCCCCGGTGACCGGCCGGTCGTGGTGGCCGCGGTGAACGAGGGGGGACGCGGTCGCGGCCTGAAGGCGGGCCGTCTGGTCGGCGTCGCCGCGAAGGCACTGGGAGGTGGCGGTGGCGGCAAGGACGACGTCGCGCAGGGAGGCGGTGTGCGTCCCGAGGCGATCGGCGAGGCGCTCGCCGCCGTCGAGCAGGCGATCGCGCAGACGCTCACCTGACGGCGAACGACGCCCTCGCGCCGTGTCCGGCACCGGGGTGGGGACGGAAACGATGAGAAACGGCATTCGGCTGGGCGTCGACGTCGGCTCGGTCCGCATCGGTGTGGCACGCAGCGACCCCTCGGGGTTGCTGGCCACGCCGGTGGAGACCGTCCGGCGCGGTAAGGGCGACCTCGACCGGCTCGCGGAGATCGCGGCCGAGTACGAGGTCGTCGAGGTGGTGGTCGGCCTGCCGACGTCGCTCTCCGGGCGCGAGGGGCAGGCGGCGGAGGCCGCCCGCGACTTCGCGAACCGGATCTCGCTGCGGCTGGCGCCGATACCGGTACGGCTGTTCGACGAGCGGCTGACCACCGTCACCGCCCAGCAGGGGCTGCGGGCCAGCGGTGTGAAGGCGAAGAACCAGCGTGGCGTGGTGGACCAGGCGGCCGCCATCGTGCTGCTCCAGGCCGCCTTGGACGCCGAGCGTGCCACCGGCAGGCCCCCGGGTGTTCCCGCCGGATCCACCTCGGGCGGAGGGGACGTCGAAAGGCCGGGCGGCGGGTCCGTTCGGTGAACCGCCTGCGGCCGATGTGGTTGCTGGTGGCCGGGACGTCCGCGCTCGCCGTCGCCACGGGGACGGCCGGCTTCGTCGTGATCCGCTCCTATCTCGTGCCCGCCGACTTCGAGGGGCCCGGCTCGGGGGCGGTCGTCGTCGAGATCCCCCGGGGGTCGAGTGCCGCCCAGATCGGGCTGGTGCTCGCCGACGCCGGGGTGGTGGCGAGTGCCAGGGGGTTCCTCGCGGTGGCGAAGGAGCAGGGCAGGACGGCCGGCCTGCCCCCGGGGCGCTTCAGGCTCCGCAGGGGCATGGACGCGCTGTCGGCGCTCGGCATGCTGGTGGCACCGGAGTCGCGGATCGTTCATACGGTCACCGTTTCCGAAGGGCTGCGCCTGCCGGAGTTGCTCGACCGGCTCGCCGACCAGACCGGCATGCGCCGGGCCGGTCTGGCCAGGGTCGCGGCCGACGAACGGGCGCTCGGCCTGCCCCGATACGCGGAAAGCGCCGAGGGCTTCCTGTTTCCCGCCACCTACGAGATCGAGCCCACCACGACCGCCTCGGGTGTGCTCACCGCGATGGTGGAACGTTACAAACAGATGGCCGCTCAGCTGAAACTGAGGAAACGGGCGAAGAAGAAAGGGTTGTCTCCCTTGGAAGCCGTCACGGTGGCGAGCATCGTCCAGGCGGAGGGCGGGCGGGATCCGGACTACCCGAAGATCGCTAGAGTGATCTACAACAGGATCAGGGCCCGGACGCCGCTCCAGATGGACACCACGGTGCTGTACGCGCAGGGACGCAGAACCCTGGAGGTCTCGCAGCGGGATACCGAGGTAAGGTCTCCCTACAACACCTACCTCAAACCCGGTCTGCCACCAGGACCCATCGCGAACCCCGGGGAGAAGGCATTGATCGCGGCACTCCAGCCAGATCAAGGTGATTGGTTCTGGTTTGTCACTACCGATCCGGAGCATAGAATCACGAAATTCACTGACACAGAGAGTGAGTTTGTGAGATACCGGGAAGAGCTGAACAAACACCTCGGGAAGCGTTGATGCCCGGCGGAATACCCCCCGTTCCGCCCCAGGCGGCGACCCGCACTCGCGGATCGGACGACGACTCCCGAAGCACCGGGACGTCCTCCCGGGTGCTCTCCTTCGGTTCGGCACACCCGCTTGACGCCAGGCCGTCTCTAGCGGGAGATTGGCCAGCGCCTCTATGAACGATCTCGATATGGACTTCCTGGTCGGCTCCGACGACGAAGGTCGGTCGCGCCGAGGTTCCAACGCGTCCTCCGGTCGCGACTCGGGCCGCCGAGGCCGCCGCAGGAAGCGACGCCGTAACCGGGGCGGCTTCCTCGCCCCCATGCTCGCGATCATCGTCCTGATCGGCGGAGTCGGCGCCGCCGGCTTCTACGGCTACACCTGGGTCCGCGACGTGATGACCCCCGACGACTATGCCGGTCAGGGGGCCGGTGAGGTCGTCGTGGAGATCAAGGACGGCGACAGCGCCTCCGACATCGCCCAGACCCTGGAGGAGCAGGGGGTGGTGAAGAGCGTGAAGGCATTCGTCAACGCCGTCGCCGCCGCGGGCAAGACCTCCTCCCTGCAGCCGGGCGAATACACCATGCGCAAGCAGATGGCGGCCGCCGAGGCCGTCAAGCTCCTCGACCCGGACAAGCGGCTGCGGGAGAGGGTCACCCTCAAGGAGGGACTGCGCGTGAGCGACACCCTTGAGCAGCTCGCCAAGCAGACGGGCAAGCCCCTGCGGGAGTTCCAGCAGGCCGCGAGAAACACCCGCGAGCTCGGCCTGCCCTCCTACTCCAGGGGCAAGCTGGAGGGATACGCCTTCCCGGCCACCTACGAGATCACGCCCAAGATGACGGCCTCGGAGATCCTGACCAAGATGGTCGACCGCTTCAACCAGACCGCCGACAAGGACGACCTGCGGGGCAAGGCGAAGGCTCTCGGGCACACCCCGCACGAGATCATGACGATCGCCAGCATCGTCCAGGCCGAGTCGGGCACCAAGGAGGACATGGGTAAGGTCGCCCGCGTCATCTACAACCGGCTCGACGGCAACCCGCCCCGCAAGCTGGAGATGGACAGCACGGTGATGTACGCGCTGAACAAGTACAACATCGAGGCCTCCCACAAGGATCTTGAGAGCGAATCGCCCTACAACACCTACAAGCACCTGGGGCTGCCTCCCGGCCCGATCGCCAACCCGGGAGACGAGGCGATCCAGGCGGCGCTCAACCCCACCAAGGGCGACTGGGTCTGGTTCGTGACGACCTGCCCGGCGAAGCGCGTCACCAAGTTCGCCTCGGCGGAGTCCGACTTCTTCGTGCTCAAGGCCGAGTACGAGAGGAACAAGGTGAACGGGTGCTGAGGGCGGCGGTCCTGGGGTCACCGATCGTCCACTCGCTCTCCCCTCACCTGCACCGCGCCGCCTACGAGGGCATGGGGTTGCACGACTGGTGCTACGAGGCGATCGAGTGCGACGAGGCCGGACTCCCCGCCCTCCTCGCCGGCCTGGAGGGCGACTGGGCGGGGCTCTCGCTCACGATGCCGCTCAAGCGGGCCGTGCTGCCGCTGCTCGACACCGTCTCCGAGCTCGCGCTCCAGGTGGGCGGAGCCAACACCGTGATCCTGCGCGACGGTGTCCGGCACGGGGACAACACCGACGTGTACGGCATCGTCCAGGCGCTCGCCGAGGCGGGCGTGGTCCCGCCACGTGCGGCGACCGTCCTGGGCGGCGGGGCGACGGCGGCCTCCGCGCTCGCCGCCCTGCGCGAACTGGGCCTGGACGAGGCGATCCTCGTGGTCCGCGACCCCGCCAGGGCGGGGGAGACCACCCGGGTGGCCGAGCGGCTGGGCATGGACCTGTCGGTGCGGACCCTCGACAAGCTCGACACCGCGACCGAGGTCGACCTGGTCGTCTCGACCCTGCCCTCCGGGGTGGCCGACGACTTCGCCGGGACGTTGGCGGGCGTGCCCGCTCTCTTCGACGTGGTCTACGCGCCCTGGCCCACCCGCCTGGCCGCGGCCGTGGCCGAGCGGGGCGGGATCGTCGTCGGTGGTTTCCCGATGCTCCTGCACCAGGCGGTCCGGCAGGTCGAGATGATGACCGGCCGCGCGGACGTGCCGGTGGAGGCGATGCGCGAGGCGGGTAAGGCCGAGATCGTCAGGCGTGCCGCCCCGGCGGAGTGATCGCTCGCGGGGCCGGGATGATTCTGTGTGAGCGAGCTGTTGTGGTAGAGTAACGACTCGATCGGTCCGGCGTGCCTGCTGGACGCGCAAGCGGAGGTCGTCCTCCCACCTCGTCGGCCGCAAGGTTGACAGGTCAGGATCACAACCGGGGTTAAACCTCCGGCAGAGCTTACGGCGTGAAGCCTTCGAGTTCATGTGGCCCCGCATGCGTGACGTGCGGGGCATCTTGCGTTCGAACGCCCTCGACAGGGTGTGCGTTCTACGACCTCCCGGCACGATCGAGCATGTTGCGGCCTCCTCCCGGACGGCCGCGGATCGCAACCTAGGAGGCCCCATCAGCGCCGAGCCCCGCATCAATGACCGCATTCGCGTGCCCGAGGTCCGCCTCGTCGGCCCGAACGGCGAGCAGGTGGGCATCGTCTCCATCGGCGACGCCTTGAAGCTGGCTCAAGAATCCGACCTCGACCTGGTCGAGGTCGCGGCAACGGCTCGCCCGCCAGTGTGCAAGCTCATGGACTACGGCAAGTTCAAGTACGAGTCCGCGATGAAGGCACGTGAGGCGCGCCGTAACCAGGCGTACACCATCATCAAGGAGATCAAGCTTCGGCCGAAGATCGATCCGCACGACTACGAGACCAAGAAGGGTCACGTGGTGCGGTTCCTCAAGGCCGGCGACAAGGTCAAGGTCACCATCATGTTCCGCGGGCGGGAGCAGTCCCGGCCCGAGCTGGGCTTCCGGCTCCTGCAGCGGCTGGCGGAGGACGTGACGGAGCTCGGCTTCGTCGAGTCCCAGCCCAAGCAGGACGGTCGAAACATGATCATGGTGATCGGGCCGCACAAGAAGAAGGCCGAGGCCAAGGCCGAGAAGGCCGCCGCCAAGGCGCGACATGACGAGAACCCTTCGGGGGACGCGTCATCGGCCGCGGACGGGACGCGCGTCAACGACGAGGTGTCCGTCAACGGAGCGGTGGCGGCTCCGCAGGAGTAACTCGCATAGCCTGGATCGTCAGGTAGTCGCGAGATCAGTCCGAGACCGGGTCCGGTCTCGTAGTCAGGCACGCCCTTGACTTGGGTTACCGGCCCGGGACATCGGCACGATCGAGGGAGAGACGGCTGAGATGCCGAAGATGAAGACGCACAGCGGTGCGAAGAAGCGGTTCAGGCTCACGGGTTCCGGCAAGCTTGTGCGCCGCCGCGCCAACCGTGCGCACTACAACGAGCACAAGCCGTCCACCTTGACGCGTCGTCTCAAGCCCGAGGTCGTGCTCTCCGAGGCCGACGCCAAGAAGATCAAGAAGCTGCTCGCTAAGTAACCGCCCCCGGGGAGATAGATACACATGGCACGCGTGAAGCGGGCGATCAACGCCAAGAAGAAGCGCAAGGTCGTTCTCGAGCGGGCGAAGGGCTACCGGGGTCAGCGATCCAGGCTGTACCGCAAGGCCAAGGAGCAGATGCTCCACTCGATGACGTACGCCTACCGCGACCGCAAGGACCGCAAGGGCACCTTCCGCCGTCTCTGGATCCAGCGCATCAACGCCGCTGCCCGCCAGAACGGCATCACCTACAACAGGCTCATCCAGGGCCTGCGGCTCGCCTCCATCGAGGTCGACCGCAAGATCCTCGCCGACCTCGCGGTCAACGACGCCGCCACGTTCGCGACGCTGGTGGAGGCCGCCAAGAAGGCGCTTCCCGCCGACGTGAACGCGCCGGTCGCCGGCTGAGCGAGGCACTGACGATCGTGCGGCCCGCAGCGATGACGCTGCGGGCCGCATTCGCATTCTTGGGGGACGGGCATGGCCGGGTCTGAGCTGACCAACATCAAGTCACCGCGGGTCAAGGCCGCGCGGAGGCTGACGAAGCGGGCCTTCAGGGACCGCGACCGTTCCTTCCTGGCAGAGGGGCCGCAGGCGGTCCGCGAGGCGCTGGCGCTGGACGGGGTCGTGGTGGAGTTGTTCGCCACGGCCGAGGCCGAGTCGCGTCACGCCGACGTCGTCGCCGCCGCCACCGCCGCGGGGGTGCCCGTCCATCGGGCCAGTGGCGAGGTGATGGCCGAACTGGCCCAGACCGTCACCCCCCAGGGGTTGCTGGCCGTGTGCCGCTTCGTGCACGTGCCCCTGAACACCTCCGTCGTCTCCGGCTCCACCCTGGTGGCGGTGCTGGCCCACGTCCGTGATCCCGGCAACGCGGGCACCGTGCTGCGTACGGCCGACGCCGCGGGCGCCGACTCCGTCCTTTTCACCGACGCCTCGGTCGACCCCTACAACGGCAAGTGCGTGCGGGCGAGCGCCGGCAGCCTGTTCCACCTTCCCGTCACCACGGGCGTCCCGGTGGCGCGGGCGGTGGAGCACCTGAAGGGGGCCGGGCTGCGGGTGCTCGCCGCCGACGGCGCGGGCAGGCAGACCCTGGACGACGTGGACCTGTCAGGCCCGACGGCCTGGATCTTCGGTAACGAGGCGTGGGGGCTCCCCGAGGAGATCCTGAAGCTGGCGGACGAGGTCGTCCGGGTTCCCATCTACGGGCGGGCGGAGAGCCTGAACCTCGCGACCGCCGCCGCGGTCTGTCTGTACGCATCTGCCCGTTCTCAGCGCACCGGCCCCGGCCCCGGGTGACGCCGCCCGCCCGGCGAGGCTGCCGTACGGCGTGAGAAACCCGCTATTGTCGGCGATGTAGCGTCGAGGAGGCGGGGTCGTGCACGGCGAACACACCGGTGAGCGGAGCACCGAGGCCGCTTCTGTGATCGACGTCGACGAGCTTCCCGACGGCCTCGTGGTGACCGACGGTGACGGCCGCGTGCTCACCGTCAACCGGTCCGCGGCCCGCCTGACCGGCGTCACCCGCGAGCGGGCCGCGGGGCGGCACCTGCGCGACGTGTTCTCCTTCCACGACCACGACGGGCGCGACTGGTGGAAGTGGTTCGACCCCTACGGCGGCCTGTCCAGCCGGGCCCGCCAGCCCGAGCTGCCGCTGCGCACCTCCGGCGGCCAGGAGCTGCTGGTGGCCGCCCGGCTGGTGCGCGAGCCCAGGCGGGGTGGCGCGGTCGTCCGGGTGGTCATCACGTTGCGCGACGCCGGGGCACGCGCCCGCCTGGAGCGCAGCCGCGCCGACCTGGTCTCCACCGTCGCCCACGAGCTCCGCTCCCCGCTGACCAGCGTCAAGGGGTTCACCGCGACCCTGCTGGCCAAGTGGACCCGCTTCACCGACGATCAGAAGCTCGTCATGCTGGAGACCGTCAACGCCGACGCCGACCGGGTGACCCGGCTGATCACCGAGTTGCTCGACGTGTCGCGCATCGAGTCGGGGCGGCTGGAGATCCACCGCCAGGTGGTCGACGTCCCGGCCAGGATCTCCAGGATCATCGCGGGCCGGGTGGCCGCGGGCGAGCCGGAGGACCGCTTCGTGCTCCAGGTGCGCGGTGAGCTGCCCGAGACCTGGCTCGACCAGGACAAGATCGATCAGGTGCTCGCCAACCTGATGGAAAACGCGGTGCGGCACGGGCGCGGTACGGTGACAATAGTCGTCGAGCCGAGTGAATGGGGAGTGAGCGTGTCCGTCCGCGACCAGGGGGAGGGCATCCCGCCCGAGCTGGTCACGCGCGTCTTCCGGCAGTTCTGGCGGGGCAACGCCCGCCGCCGGGGTGGCACCGGGCTCGGCCTGTTCATCGTCAAGGGGCTGATCGAGGCTCACGGCGGCACCATCTCCGTGCAGCGCGGGCCCGAGGGCGGCGCCGAGTTTCGATTTATGGTGCCCACCGGCACCCCCGACTTCGCCTGATCGCGAATGTCGGCCCGGTGGGCTTACCCGACTAGACTCATGGCCGCTCAAGCCCTGGATTCGGAGCTCTCTCTTGTCAAACTACGACCCGGTCGAGGTGACCCCGCTGCACGCCGACGAGATGGCGCGCATGCAGGCCGAAGCGCTCGACGCCATCAAGGCGGCGCGCGACCTCGAAGAACTCAAGCAGGTGCGTCTCGCGCACGCCGGTGACCGCTCGCCGATCGCCCTGGCCAACCGTGAGATCGGCGCACTGCCTCCGGCGGCCCGCTCCGAGGCGGGCAAGCGCATCGGCGGCGCCCGCCGGGCGGTCGCCGACGCCCTCGCCGAGCGGCAGGCACAGCTGGAGGCCGAGCGCGACGAGCGGGTCCTCGTCGAGGAGACCGTCGACGTCACGCTGCCCTCCACCCGCGCTCCCCGCGGCGCCAGGCATCCGCTCACCACCCTTCAGGAGCGCATCGCCGACGCCTTCGTCGCGATGGGCTACGAGGTGGCGGAGGGGCCAGAGCTGGAGGGGGAGTGGTTTAACTTCGACGCGCTGAACATCTCTCCCGACCACCCGGCGCGCTCGGAGCACGACACCTTCTTCGTGGAGTCCGTCGACTCCGGCAAGGTGCTGCGCACCCAGACCTCTCCCGTCCAGATCCGCGCGCTGCTCACCCGGGAGCTCCCGGTCTACGTGATCTCGCCGGGCAAGGTGTTCCGCACCGACGAGCTCGACGCCACCCACACCCCGGTCTTCCATCAGGTCGAGGGGCTGGCGATCGACGAGGGCCTGACCATGGCCCACCTCAAGGGCACCCTCGACCGGTTCGCCGAGGTGATGTTCGGTGAGGGCATCACCACCCGCTTCCGGCCCAACTACTTCCCGTTCACCGAGCCTTCCGCCGAGATGGACCTGAAGTGCTTCGTCTGCCGCGGCGCCTCCGCGCTGCCGGGCAACCCGTACTGCCGCACCTGTAAGTCGGAGGGCTGGATCGAGTGGGGCGGCTGCGGCATGGTCAACCCGCGGGTGCTCGTCGCCTGCGGCGTCGACCCCGCCCGCTACAGCGGCTTCGCCTTCGGCATGGGCGTCGAGCGCACCCTGATGTTCCGTCACAACGTCGAGGACATGCGCGACATGGTCGAGGGAGACGTCCGCTTCACGCTTCCCTTCGGAATGGAGATCTGATGAAGGTCCCGCTTTCATGGCTGCGGGAGTATGTCGATCTCCCCGCCGTCACGGCGCACGAGATCGCCGAGAAGCTCACCGCCGCCGGGCTCAAGCTCGAATCCGTCACCTCCTACGGTCACGACATCAAGAACGTCGTCGTGGGCGAGGTGATCTCCTTCGAGACGCTGGAGGGTTTCAAGAAGCCCATCCGCCACTGTCAGGTCGAGGTGGGCGAGGCCGCGCCACGTGAGATCGTCTGCGGCGCGACCAACTTCGAGGCCGGCGACCGCGTTCCGGTCGCGCTGCCCGGCGCCGTGCTGCCCGGCGGATTCGAGATCGCCTCGCGCAAGACCTATGGGCGCCTGTCCGACGGCATGATCTGCTCGGAGGCGGAGCTCGGCATGGCCGACTCCTCACCCGGCATCCTCGTGCTGCCCGCCGGCACCCCGATCGGCGCGGACGTGGTCGAGCTGCTCGGCCTGCGTGACGACGTGCTCGAGCTGGAGATCACTCCGGACATCGGCTACGCCCTCTCGATCAGGGGTGTGGCCCGCGAGGCCGCCACCGCCTTCGACTCGGCGTTCATCGACCCCGCCGACGTCTCCCCGCCCGCCGCGTCGGACCCGTCCTATCCGGCCTCGATCGCCGACCCGTCGGCCTGCGACCGCTTCGTGCTTCGCGAGATCCGCGGGTTCGACCCGTCGGCGCAGAGTCCGCTGTGGATGCGCGCCCGGCTCTCCCGTGCCGGTATGCGCCCGGTCTCGCTCGCCGTCGACGTCACCAACTACGTCATGCTGGAGATGGGCCAGCCGCTGCACGCCTTCGACGCGGCCAAGCTGACCGGCGAGATCGTGGTGCGCAGGGCCGAGCCGGACGAGACGCTGGAGACGCTGGACCACGTGGTCCGAAAGCTCCACCCGGACGACATCCTGATCACCGACGGGTCGGGCGCGATCTCGATGGCCGGCACCATGGGCGGCCTGCACACCGAGATCTCCGACACCTCCACCGACATCGTGATCGAGGCGGCCCACTTCTCCGCCAGCGGCACCGCGCGCATGTCGCGCCGGCACAACCTGGTGAGCGAGGCGTCCAAGCGCTTCGAGCGGGGCGTCGACAGGGAGCTCCCGCTGTACGCCTCCTGGCGTGCGGCGGAGCTGCTGGCCGAGCTCGGCGGCGGTACGATCCAGCCGGGCGTCACCCACGCCGAGGTGGAGGTCGAACCGGTCCACATCGCCGTCCCGAGCGGCTACCCGGGCAGGGTCGCGGGCGCCGCCTACGACCGCGAGACGGTGATCCGCCGCCTGGAGCAGGTCGGCTGCACGGTGGAGAGCTCCGCCACCGCGACCGGATCGGTGACGAGTGGCACGGCAGGCGGCACCGCCGCCACGGGCGACCCGGCCTCCGCCGGAATCGCCGCGAAACTCGCGGTCACCGGTGACGACATGCTGGCGGTCACCCCACCCTCGTGGCGGCCCGACCTGACCGACCCGAACGACCTCGCCGAGGAGGTCATCAGGCTGGAGGGCTACGAGAACCTGCCCTCGATCCTGCCCGCCGCCCCCGCGGGCGCCGGTCTCAGTGAGAGCCAGCGCCTGCGCCGCAGGGTGGGCCGCGCCCTGGCCGCCGCGGGATACGTCGAGATCCTCGCCTACCCCTTCACCGGGGAGCACGATCTCGACAACCTGCAGCTGCCCGCCGACGACGCGCGCCGCGTGGCCGCAAGGCTGGCCAACCCGCTCAGCGAGGACGAGCCGCTGATGCGGACGACCCTGCTGCCCGGCCTGCTCAAGACGCTGGTACGCAACGTGGGCCGGGGGTTCGGCGACGTGGCGCTGTTCGAGGCGGGTCTGGTCTACCGGCCCTCGTCCGACGTGCCCTCCGTCGCTCCCGTGCTGGGCGTCGACCGCAGGCCGAGCCCGGAGGAGCTCGCCTCGATCGAGTCCGCGCTGCCCGCCCAGCCGCTTCGGGTCGGGGTCGTGCTGGCCGGAGAGTTCGAGCCGTCCGGCTGGTGGGGCAAGGGTCGCCCGGCCGGCTGGGCGGACGCCGTCGAGGCGGCCCGCGTGGTGGCCGCGGAGGCCGGCGTCACCCTTGAGGTCCGCGCGGACCGGCACGAACCCTGGCACCCTGGTCGTTGCGCCGCGCTGTACGCCGGTGACGTGCTCGTCGGTCACGCCGGTGAGCTGCACCCGCGCGTCGTCGAGGCGTACGGCCTGCCGCCGCGCACCTGCGCGATGGAGCTGGAGCTGACCCGGCTGGAGTCGCTCGCCGCCGGTTCGCCGCAGGCTCCGGCGATCTCCGCCTACCCTGTCGCGAGCCAGGACGTCGCGCTCATCGTCGACGCGGCGACCCCGGTGGCCGCGGTGGAGGCGGCGCTGCGCGAGGGCGCGGGCCCGCTGCTGGAGTCGATCCGGCTGTTCGACGTCTACACCGGCGCCCAGGTCGGCGAGGGCGGAAAGTCCCTCGCCTACTCGCTGCGCTTCCGGGCGTCCGACCGGACACTCACCGTGGAGGAGACCACCGCGGCCCGTGACGCGGCCGTGGCTCTGGCGGGGGAGCGCACCGGGGCGCGACAGCGCGGAGCCTGACCGGTTCACAGGGGGCTCGGGGCGTGCCCCGGGCCCCCTTTTCGCCGTATCGGGCTGGGATGTCTGTTTTCTGGGGGGTGGCGATGGCATACTCGGCGGTCGCTCGGGGTGGATCGCCTGCCCGGAGCGGAGAAGAGCTTTCCCCGGGAGGAGGGGATGATGAGGCATCTGTTGGTGTTCGCCGAGCGTGACGCGGCCAAGGAGGTCGCCGAGAGCGTGGCAGGGGAGTTCCCGGTGATCGGGGTGCCCGAGGTGGTGAGGGAGACCCTCGCGGGCGAGGACGACGCCGAGGACGCTCAGTGGCTGGTGGTCGTAGAAGACCCTTCCGGCGCGCTGCCGCCGGAGGGGGTTACCCGGCTGGAGGCGCTGGCCGAGAGGTACGAGGGCTGGCTCGAGAGCGGGTGAGACGCGGCCCCGGCCGTGGACTCCCGCCAGGAGGGGCGGGGCCCGCGGCGTCCGAGACGTCTGGCCGGTATGGCGGAGCCCGCCTCAGGCGCGGGCGGCCTCCTCGCGGCGGGCGCGCTCCCTGACCGCGTGCTCGTCGGTGCGGGCGTCGTAGGTGCGGAACCTCGGCAGCAGCGCGGCCATCGCGGCCACCGCGCCGACGCACAGCAGCCCGCCGGCGCCCAGGGAGAAGCGGGTGCCGCCGAGCTGGGCCATCAGGCCGGCCCTGGCATTGCCGAGCATCGGACCGCTGGTGTAGGAGAGCAGCTCGATCCCCGCCAGACGGCCGCGGAACTCGTCGGGGATGGTCTGGTTCCAGATGGTCGAGCGGAAGACACCGCTGATCATGTCGGCGGCTCCGGCCACGGCCAGGAAGGCGAAGATGCCCCAGACGTTGGGCATCAGCGCCGCCAGCGCCACCGCCACCCCCCACACGGCCGCCGCGACGATCACGCCGAGGCCGTGCCGGTGCACGTGCGCGGTCCATCCGGAGGTGACCGAGGCGATCAGCGAGCCGATGGCGGAGGCGGAGAAGAAGAGTCCGAGAGCCTCGGGGGCGCCCAGTTCGTCGGCGAGGAACGGATACAGCGCGGTGGAGAACGCGAAGATCATCGCGGCGATGTCGACCAGATAGGTGCCCATCAGGTCGGAGCGGCCCACGGCGTAGCGGACCCCCTCGATCAGGGAACCGATCGAGGCTTCGGGACTGTCCTCCGAGCGCGGCTGGGCCCGGACCATCCAGAGCAGGACCAGGGAGGCAAGGAAGGTCACGACGTTGATGCCGTACGCGGCGGCGACGCCGAACCAGGCCGCGATCAGGCCGCTGAGGCCCGGGGCGACGATGGCGCCCAGGTTCCACCGGAAGGCGCTGAGGGCGGCGGCCGCGGTCAGCTGGTCGTGCCTGACCACGCGCGGCAGCAGCGCCTCCAGGCTGGGCCGCTGCAGGCTGCCCAGCCCGGCCGAGAGCGCGCCGACCACGTACAGCACCCAGACCTGTGGTTTCGGCAGCAGCGCGTTGAGGGTCAGGATCGCGACCGTGAGGCAGAGGCCCACCTCGGTGAGGAGAATGATCTTGCGTCGGTCGAGGGCGTCGGCGATCGCCCCGCCCCAGAGCCCGCACACCACCATCGGGACGAACTCGGCCACGCTGACCAGGCCGACCGCCAGGTAGGAGCCGGTGAGCTCCTTCATCTGCAGCGGGACCGCGACCAGTGTCAGGAAGGTGCCGAACATCGTGATGACGCCGGAGCCGAAGAGCAGCCGGAAGTCACGCGAGTCGCGCAGGGGGCTGAGATCCATCGCCAGACGGCGAAGCAGGGATTTGATCGGTCGATCGGCGTTTTCCGGCACGAGCAGTCAGTGTCGACGGTGACCTGTGCGAGGGCAAACCATTTTCCGAACAGGTCACCGTCGGGATGGGGTATCGGAAAACCGTTTCCGACGCGGGGAAGGCGATGGCGACGGGCGCCCGGCCGGATGTGGCCCCCCGGGAGGTCTCCTGCGGGTGCGGAGCAGTGTGTCAGAGGTTGAGGACCTCCTGGCGCAGGCGGGTCTTGAGGATCTTGCCGCCGGGGTTGCGGGGGAGCTCCGTCTCGCGCACCCAGAACCTGACCGGGATCTTGAAGGGGGCGATCCGCTCGCGCAGGAAGGCCCGCAGTTCCTCGTCGCTCGCCGGGGACGACAGGCGGAGCACCGCGCCGACCTCCTCGCCCAGTTCCTCGTGAGGGATTCCTATCACCGCGGCGTCCTCGACCGCCGGGTGTTCGAACAGTGCGGCCTCGACCTCGGCGCAGTAGACGTTCTCGCCGCCGCGGATGACCATGTCCTTGGCCCGGTCCACGATGAACACGAACCCCTCCTCGTCCACCCTGGCGAGGTCTCCGGTGTGCAGCCATCCGTCGACGATGGTCTCCGCGGTGGCCTCGGGCCGGTTCCAGTAGCCCAGGATGACGTTCGGGCCGCGCAGGCAGAGTTCGCCGACCGCGCCGACCGGCACCTCGCGGCCGCCCGGGTCGGCGATCCGCACCTCGACCACGGCCATCGGCAGGCCGATGCTGTCGGGTTTGGCCAGGTAGTCGGCTCCGGTGTTGCTGATGGCGAGCGCGGTGGTCTCGGTCATGCCGTACCCGTTGGAGGAGGAGCGGTTGGGCAGCTGCTCGGTGATGCGCTCCAGCAGTTTCGGCGGGGCGGGGGCGCCGCCGTACCCGAGGCCGCTGAGGCTGGAGATGTCGTACTTGCCCAGGTCGGGGTGCGACAGGAGCTGCCACACGTTGGTGGGGACGCCGGTGAGACCGGTGATCCGCTCGCGCTCGATCAGCTCCAGCGCGCGGCCCGGGTCCCACTTGTACATCAGCACCAGGCCACCCCCGCTGAACATGGTGGTGGTCAGCACCGCGAAGCAGCCGGTGGCGTGGAAGAGCGGCACGGTGAGCAGGGTGATCCGCCGCTGCCCCGAGGTCTCACCCGGATCCTTGCCCGCCCTGATCGCGCCCCGGTACATGCCGTAGGCGACGGTCATCGGCGACTGCCCGAGGTTGCGGTGGCTGCCGAGCGCGCCCTTGGGGCGGCCGGTGGTGCCGGAGGTGTAGAAGATCGTCGCCGGGTCCTCGGGGGAGAGGTCGACCGGTGGCAGCGTCACGTCCGCCTCCACCTCGCCCAGCACGTCCTCGAAGGAGCGGGCGCCCTCGGGTGTCTCGCCGCGGGTCACGATGAGCGCCGGGCCGGGCCCGGCGAGCCCGGCCGCCCGTTCTCCGTCGGCGATCAGCACCTTGGCCCCCGAGTCGGAAAGCCCGTACTCCAGCTCCTGCGGCGTCCACCACGCGTTGAGCGGCACGGCTATCGCCCCCGCGGCCAGCGCGGCCGAGAAGGCGATCACCCATTCGGGGTAGTTGCGCATGGCGATGGCCACCCGGTCGCCCTTGACCACGCCGTAGTCGTCCACCAGGCGTCGCGCGAGCGAGGCGGCCAGCCGGTAGTGCTCCTCGTAGGTGATGCGTTCGTCCTCGTACGCCAGGAAGACCTTGTCGCCGTGGAACCTGCTCGTCTCGAGAAGTGCCCGGAAGTCGCGGGGCGCGTGCTTCCAGGTTTTGACGGTCCCGCCGTGGCTGAGGATCTCTTCCGTCTCGAAAAGCTGCCCCGGTGCGGTGAGCCGGGCCTGGAGCTGGTCATGGGTGACAGTCATGCGTTCGCACTCCCGGAGGACGAGGGGCCGGAAACGTCACGATACCGACCGGTAGGTACGTGCAACAGGGCCGAAACATGACCGATGGCCTCGTGCCCGTATTCACAAGTCGCGAAGCGTGATTTTCTGATCTTTCAGCCTGGGTGGGGTATTTCTGAGCCTGGAAGCCCGTCGCCCTCGCCGGGCTTGCATGGCAATCCTTCAAGATGCATAATCTTTCTAGTAAGTCCATGAGAAGTAGTGCATGAATATGCATAAACCGAGAGGGGTCGGATGAGAGCGGCGATCGCGGGTGCCAGCGGTTACGCCGGAGGTGAGCTCCTGCGCCTGCTGCTGTCCCACCCCGGCATCGAGATCGGCGCGCTGACGGCGGCCTCAAGCGCGGGCACCGCCCTCGGCGCCCACCAGCCACACCTGGCCCCGCTGGCCGACAGGATCCTGCTGGAGACCGCTCCCGAGACCCTCGGCGGCCACGACCTCGTCTTCCTCGCCCTGCCGCACGGGCAGTCGGCCGCCGTCGCCGAGCGGCTCGGCGACGGCACCCTCGTGGTCGACTGCGGCGCCGACTTCCGGCTCGCCGACCCCGCCGCCTGGGAGCACTTCTACGGTGGCGTCCACGCGGGCACCTGGCCCTACGGGCTGCCCGAGCTGCCGGGGCGACGCGAGGAGCTGCGCGCCACCCGGAGGATCGCCGTGCCGGGGTGCTACCCGACGGCCGTCACCCTGGCCATGTTCCCCGCCTTCGCCGCCGGACTCGTCGGCCCCGACGTGGTGGTGGTCGCCGCCAGCGGCACCAGCGGGGCCGGCAGGGCGCCCAAGCCGAACCTCCTGGGCAGCGAGGTGATGGGCTCCGCCAGCGCGTACGGTGTCGGCGGCGTCCACCGGCACACCCCGGAGATGGAGCAGAACCTCTCGCCCCTGGCGGGTGAGCCGGTCACCGTCTCCTTCACCCCCGTGCTGGCACCGATGAGCCGCGGCATCCTCGCCACCTGCACCGCCCCCGCCAGGCCCGGCCTCACCCCGGCGGTCCTGCGCGAGGCGTACGAGACCGCCACCAAGGACGAGCCGTTCCTGCGGCTGCTCCCCGAGGGCCAGTGGCCCGCGACCTCGATGACCCTCGGCGCCAACACCGCCGCTCTCCAGGTCGTCCTGGACGAGCGCGCGGGTCGCGTCGTCGCCGTCGTCGCCATCGACAACCTCACCAAGGGCACGGCCGGAGGCGCGATCCAGAGCGCCAATCTCGCCCTCGGCCTGCCGGAAGAGTTCGGCCTACCTCTCAATGGAGTCGCCCCATGAGCGTGACCGCACCTCTCGGCTTCCGGGCGTCGGGTGTCGACGCCGGGATCAAGTCCAGCGCCGACCGCGACCTGGCACTGATCGTTAACGACGGCCCCTCGCGCGCCGCGGCCGGGGTCTTCACCAGCAACCGGGTGAAGGCCGCGCCGGTCCTGTGGTCCGCCCAGGTGCTGGCCGGAGGCCGGGTCCACGCCGTCGTCCTCAACTCCGGCGGCGCCAACGCCTGCACCGGGCCGCTCGGCTTCCAGGACACCCACGCCACCGCGGAGAAGGTCGCCGAAGCACTGGGAGACTCGGCGGGGGAGATCGCGGTCTGTTCCACCGGCCTGATCGGCGAGCGGCTGCCGATGGACTCGCTGCTGGCCGGGGTCGACCTCGCGGTCTCCCAGCTCGCCAGGGACGGTGGCCTGGCCGCCGCCGACGCCATCCGCACCACCGACACCGTTTCGAAGATCTCCTTCAGAAAAGGCGAGGGCGGCTACATGGTCGGTGGCATGGCGAAGGGCGCGGGCATGCTCGCCCCCGGCCTCGCCACCATGCTGTCGGTGATCACCACCGACGCGGACCTGCCCGCCGAGCACCTCGACGAGGTGCTCCGTAAGGTGACGCGGGTCACCTTCGACCGCCTCGACGCCGACGGCTGCATGTCCACCAACGACACCGTGCTGCTCCTGGCCAGCGGCGCCTCCGGGGTCGTTCCCGACCTCGCCGAGTTCGAGCAGGTGCTTCTCGCCGTCTGCGCCGACCTCGCCCGCCAGCTGCTGATGGACGCCGAGGGCGCCTCCAAGGCGATCGCCATCGAGGTCGTCGGAGCCGCCTCCGAGGACGACGCGGTCACCGTCGGCCGCGCCGTTTCCCGCTCCAACCTCTTCAAGTGCGCCATCTACGGCGAGGACCCCAACTGGGGCCGGGTGTTGTCGGCCGTCGGCACCACCGACGCCGTGTTCGAACCCGACAGGCTCAACGTGGCGATGAACGGCATCTGGATCTGCAGGGGCGGCGCCGCGGGCGACGACCGCTCCAAGGTCGACCTCACCCCGCGCGAGGTGACGATCACCATCGACCTGTCGGCGGGACCGCATTCGGCGACGATCCACACCACCGACCTCACCGCGGAGTACGTCCACGAGAACTCGGCGTACTCCACATGAGGCGCGTCGAGGCACTGACGAAGGCCACCACGCTGATCGAGGCCCTGCCCTGGCTCGCGAGTTTCCACGGCGCGACCGTCGTCATCAAGTACGGCGGCAACGCGATGACCGAGGAGCACCTTCGCGAGAAGTTCGCCGCCGACGTCGTCTTCCTGCGCTACGCCGGGCTCAAGCCGGTGATCGTGCACGGGGGAGGGCCGCAGATCAACGCCCAGCTCGACCTCCTCGGCATCGAGTCCACCTTCACCGCGGGGCTCAGGGTCACCACCCCCGAGGCCATGCAGGTCGTCAGGATGGTCCTCGTCGGCCAGGTCAACCGCGACGTGGTCGGCCTGATCAACCGGCACGGGCCGTTCGCGATCGGCATGTCCGGTGAGGACGCCCACCTGTTCACCGCCGTACGCAAGCACGCCGTCGTCGACGGCGTCGGCGTCGACATCGGCCAGGTCGGCGACATCGTCAAGGTCGAGGCCGGAGCCGTGCGGGCGCTGCTGGACGACGGACGGATCCCGGTGATCTCCTCGGTCGCGCGCAGCGACGACGGCACCGTCTACAACGTCAACGCCGACACCGCCGCCGCCGCGCTCGCCGTGGCGCTCCAGGCCTCCAAGCTGATCGTCCTGACCGACGTCGAGGGCCTGTACCGCGACTGGCGCCCCGGCACCGACGAGAACGAGATCATCGAGCAGCTGTCCGCCACCGAGCTGGAGAAGCTCCTGCCGAGCCTGTCCAGCGGCATGATCCCCAAGATGGAGGCCTGCCTGACCGCCGTCCAGGGCGGCGTGCCACGGGCCCACGTGCTCGACGGCAGGGTGCCCCACTCGGTGCTGCTGGAGATCTTCACCGACGAGGGCATAGGAACCATGGTGCTGCCGGACGCCGC
This sequence comes from Streptosporangium sp. NPDC000509, assembly GCF_042898365.1. Taxonomy (NCBI): domain Bacteria; kingdom Bacillati; phylum Actinomycetota; class Actinomycetes; order Streptosporangiales; family Streptosporangiaceae; genus Streptosporangium; species Streptosporangium sp. NPDC000509. The sequence continues at coordinate 148,525 of NZ_JBIAYX010000022.1, forward strand.
CGAGGCGGCGGCCGCGCCGGAGCCGGTCAGGCGGCGGCCCGAGGCCCCCGCCCAGCTGAAGGGGAACGACGAGTGAGCACGCAGGAAAGCCCCACCGGAGAGGCGCTCGCCAGGCGCTTCGAGGCCGCCTTCATGGCCAACTACGGCGTGCCCCCGTTGGCGCTGGCCCGAGGCGAGGGCGCGAGGGTCTGGGACGTCGACGGCCGCGAGTATCTCGACCTGATCGGCGGCATCGCGGTCAGCTCGCTCGGCCACGCCCATCCCGCGCTGGTGGAGGCCGTCTCCCGTCAGGTCGCCACGCTCGCCCACACCAGCAACCTCTTCCTGCACGAGCCCGAGGTGCTGCTCGCCGAGCGTCTGATCGGCCTGCTCAAAGCCCCGGCCAAGGTGTTCCTCAGCAACTCCGGTACCGAGGCCAACGAGGCCGCGCTGAAGCTCTCCCTCAAGTACGGCAAGTCGAACGGCCGCACCTACTTCGTGGCCGCGGAGAACGCCTTCCACGGCCGTACCCTCGGCGCGCTCGCCCTGACCGGCAAGCCCTCGATCCGCGACCAGTTCGGCCCGTTCTCGATCGATGTCCGCTTCGTCCCCTACGGTGACGCGGACGCGCTCAAGAACGCGGTCACCGGCGAATGCGCGGCGGTCTTCCTCGAACCCACCCAGGGCGAAGCGGGCGTCGTGCCCCCGCCCGAGGGCTACTTCACGGCCGCGAGGGAGATCTGCGACGCCACCGGCGCGCTGCTCGTCGCCGACGAGATCCAGTCGGCGATCGGCCGCACCGGGCACTGGTTCGCCCACCAGCACGAGGGCATCCTGCCCGACGTGCTCACCCTGGCCAAGGGCCTCGGCGGCGGCATGCCGATCGGCGCCTGCGTCGGCTTCGGCGCGGCGGCCACCGTCTTCGCCCAGGGAGACCACGGCTCCACCTTCGGCGGAAACCCCGTCTCCGCCGCCGCCGCGCTCGCCGTCCTCGACACCATCGACAGGGACGGCCTGCTGGAGCACGTCCGCACCCTCGGCGCCGAACTCGTGGAGGGCATCGCCGCGATCGACCACCCGCTGCTCGCCGGTGTCCGCGGCCGGGGGCTGTGGCGGGCCGTCGTGCTGAGTGATAACCGCTCCGCCCAGGTCCAGGCCGCCGCGCAGCGCGCGGGCTTCCTGGTCAACGCCCTCCAGCCCGACGCGGTACGGCTCGCGCCCCCGCTGGTGATCACATCCGCCCAGGTCGCGGCCTTCGTGGCCGCCCTTCCCGCCATCCTCGACGAGGCCGCAGATGCCCAGTAACCTCGCCGGACAGGCGCACGTCAGGCACTTCCTGAGGGACGACGACCTCTCGCCCGCAGAGCAGGCACAGGTGCTCGACCTGGCCGAGGCCGTGAAGAAGGACCGCTACGCCTACCGCCCCTTCGAGGGCCCGCAGACCGTCGCCGTCCTCTTCGACAAGCACTCCACCCGCACCCGCGTCTCCTTCGCGGTCGGTATCGGCGAGCTCGGCGGGCTCCCCCTCATCCTCGACGCCGGATCCTCCCAAATGGGCCGGGGCGAGTCGATCGAGGACACCGCCCGAGTCCTGGAACGCCAGGTGGGCGCGATCGTGTGGCGCACCTCGGGCCAGGAGAGGATCGAGGCCATGGCCTCGGCGTCCTCGGTGCCGGTGGTCAACGCCCTCACCGACGAGTTCCACCCCTGCCAGATCCTCGCCGACCTGCAGACCGTGCGGGAGCACTTCGGCAGGACGGCGGGGCTCACCCTGGCCTACTTCGGAGACGGGGCCAACAACATGGCCCACTCCTACCTGCTCGGCGGGGCCGTCGCCGGCATGCACGTGCGGATCGCCACCCCCGCCGGATACCTGCCGGACGCCGAGATCCTTCGGCGGGCCGGCGAGGTCGCCGCCGAGACCGGCGGATCCGTCGCCGTCCTCGCCGACCCGGCCGAGGCCGCCGCGGGCGCGGACGTGATCGCCACCGACACCTGGGTCTCCATGGGCCAGGACGGCAAGGAACAGCGGATCGCCGACCTCATGCCGTACCAGGTCAACGCCGCGCTGATGAGCCGGGCCGCCCCCGGCGCCGTCGTCCTGCACTGCCTGCCCGCCTATCGCGACCTGGAGATCTCCGCCGAGGTCCTCGACGGCCCGCGGAGCCTGGTGTGGGACCAGGCGGAAAACCGGCTGCACGCCCAGAAGGCCCTGCTGTACTGGCTGGTCTCGATGGCGGGCCGCGACGGGTCCCGGAACGCCGACCTCGCGGGTGACACGCGCGGAGGCGGGTGATCCGTGTGACGATCCCGATGACCAAGGTCGCCCGCCAGGCACGGATCGCCGACCTCCTGCAGCGGCAACCGGTCAGATCCCAGCCCGAACTGGCCAAACTCCTGCTGGAGAGCGGTGTCGAGGTCACCCAGGCCACCCTCTCCCGCGACCTGGACGAACTCGGCGCGCTCAAGCTGCGCGCCGAGGACGGCTCCCTGGTCTACGCCCTGCCAGGGGAGGGCGGCGGCCGGATAGGGCTCGCCAGGCTCGGCACCGGAGAGTCACCCGCCGCCAGGCTCAGCAGGTTCGCGGAGGAACTCCTCGTCTCCGCCGAGGCCTCCGCCAACCTGGTCATCGTCCGTACGCCGCCGGGCGCCGCGCAGTTCCTCGCCTCCGCCATCGACCACGCCGACTGGGAGTCCATCCTGGGCACCGTCGCGGGAGACGACACGATTCTCGTCATCAGCCGCGACCCGATGGGCGGGGCAGCTGTCGCCGAGGGATTGCTGCGGCACGCCGACCGACGTATTTAGCCTGCTCAGGCGGTCATCCCTGGCAACATCTGACTCCTGTGCCAACAAGATCTTGGAGATATCCATCATGACCGACCGGGTCGTACTCGCATTCTCCGGAGGACTCGACACCTCCGTTGCCATTCCCTTCCTCGCCGAGAAGACCGGTGCCGAGGTCGTCGCGGTCGCCGTGGACGTCGGTCAGGGCGGCGAGGACATGGAGGTCATCCGCAAGCGCGCCATCGACTGCGGCGCCGTGGAGTCCGTCGTCGTGGACGCCCGCGAGGAGTTCGCCACCGACTTCTGCGTGCCCGCCCTGCAGGCCAACGCCCTCTACATGGACCGCTACCCCCTGGTCTCCGCCCTGTCGCGGCCGCTGATCGTCAAGCACCTGGCCGCGGCGGCGAAGGAGTTCGGCGGCACGCACGTCTCGCACGGCTGCACCGGCAAGGGTAACGACCAGGTCCGCTTCGAGGCCGGCCTGGCCGCCCTGTACCCCGAGCTCAAGGTCATCGCCCCCGCCCGCGACTACGCGTGGACCCGGGACAAGGCGATCGCCTACGCCGAGAAGAAGAACCTGCCGATCGAGACGTCCAGCAAGAACCCGTACTCCATCGACCAGAACATCTGGGGCAGGGCCATCGAGACCGGCTTCCTCGAGGACATCTGGAACGGCCCGATCGAGGACATCTACGCCTACACCGCCGACCCGGCACAGCCGCGCGACGCGGACGAGGTCATCATCAGCTTCGTCAAGGGCGTCCCCGTGGCGCTGGACGGGCGTCACCTCACCCCGTTCCGGATCATCGAGGAGCTCAACCGCCGCGCGGGCGCCCAGGGCGTCGGCCGCCTCGACATGGTCGAGGACCGGCTCGTCGGCATCAAGTCCCGAGAGGTCTACGAGGCGCCGGGCGCCATCGCCCTGATCACCGCCCACATGGAGCTGGAGAACGTCACCGTCGAACGCGACCTCGCCCGCTTCAAGCGGTCGGTGGACCAGCGCTGGGGCGAACTCGTCTACGACGGCCTCTGGTTCTCCCCGCTCAAGAAGGCCCTCGACACCTTCATCGCCGAGGCACAGGAGCACGTCACCGGCGAGATCAGGATGACCCTGCACGGCGGCCGGGCCACCGTGACCGGGCGCCGCTCCGAGGCGTCGCTGTACGACTTCAACCTCGCCACCTACGACACCGGCGACACCTTCGACCAGTCCCTCGCCAGGGGATTCGTCGAGCTGTGGAGCCTGCCCTCCAAGATTGCCTCCGCCCGTGACGCCCGACCGGTCCGATTGGGCTAAGGTCGCGGATTGAACTGGGAGGGAGAACAACGGTGACTGATGGTGGCAAGCCCATGCGGCTCTGGGGCGGCCGGTTCGAAGGAGGTCCGGCCGACGCGCTGACCAGGCTCTCGGTGAGCGTGCACTTCGACTGGCGGTTGGTGCCGTACGACCTGATGGCCTCGCGCGCGCACGCCAGGGTGCTGCACCGCGCGAACCTGCTGAGCGACGACGAGCTGGCGCGCATGATCGGCGCCCTGGACGACCTGGAGCGCGCCTGCAAGGCGGGCGAGTTCCGGCCGACCGTCGCCGACGAGGACGTCCACACCGCACTGGAGCGCGGCCTGCTGGAACGCCTCGGCACGCTCGGAGGCAAGCTCCGGGCCGGTCGCAGTCGCAACGACCAGGTCGCCACCGACCTACGGCTCTACCTCCGCGACCACGTCAGGCACATCGTGTCCAGGCTGGTGGAGCTGGAGACCGCGCTGATGAGCCAGGCCGAGGAGCACGCGGAGACCGCGGCCCCCGGTATGACCCACCTGCAGCACGCGCAGCCGGTCTCCTTCGGCCACCAGCTCCTGGCGCACGTGCACGCCTTCGCCCGCGACATCGATCGTCTGCGCGACTGGGACAGGCGCGCAGCCGTCTCCCCGCTGGGAGCGGGGGCGCTGGCCGGGTCCTCCCTGCCGCTCGACCCCCGGGCCGTGGCCGGAGAGCTCGGTTTCGACTCCGCCGCGCCCAACTCGATGGACGCGGTCGCCGACCGCGACTTCGCCGCCGAGTTCCTGTTCGACGCGGCGATGATCGGCGTGCACCTGTCGCGGCTGGGCGAGGAGATCGTCCTGTGGGCCTCGCAGGAGTTCCGCTGGATCGAGATGGACGACGCCTACTCCACCGGCTCGTCGATCATGCCGCAGAAGAAGAACCCCGACGTGGCCGAGCTGGCCCGAGGCAAGAGCGGCCGTCTCATCGGCAACCTCATGGCGCTGCTGACGACCCTCAAGGGCCTGCCGCTGACCTACAACCGCGACCTGCAGGAGGACAAGGAGCCGGTGTTCGACTCCGTCGACAGCCTGCTGCTGGTCCTTCCCGCGATGGCCGGACTCGTCGCGACCATGCGCGTCAACACCGCCAAGCTGGAGGCCTCGGCCCCCGACGGGTTCGCGCTCGCCACCGACCTGGCCGAGCTGCTGGTCCGCAGGGGGGTCGCCTTCCGCGAGGCTCATGAGGCGGTCGGGCACCTGGTCGTCTGGTGCCAGGTCAACGACAAGGACTTCGGCGAGCTCACCGACGAGGAGCTGGCCAAGGTCTCACCGCACTTCACACCCGACTCCCGTGAGGTCCTCTCGGTGCCGGGCGCCCTGGCGGCCCGCAAGGCGCACGGCGGTACGGCACCCGACCGGGTCCGCGACCAGCTCATCGCGCTGCGGGAGATCGTCGACGCTCAGGCCGCCTGGGCGAGCGGAAGCTGATGCGGGGCGAGGATCGGTCCGACACGCCGCTGGCCCGCGGCTTCTTCGACCGGCCCGCCCACGAGGTCGCCCCCGACCTGCTGGGACGGGTGCTCGTACACGGACAGGTCGCGTTGCGGCTCACCGAGGTAGAGGCCTACGGGTTGCCGGGTGAGGATCCCGCGTCGCACACCTATCGGGGCCGGACGCCACGTAACGCGGTGATGTTCGGCCCACCGGGTCACCTGTACGTCTATTTCACGTACGGTATGCACTTCTGCGCCAACCTCACGTGCCTCCCCGAGATGATCGGCTCCGGTGTGCTGTTGCGGGCCGGAGAGGTGATCTCCGGCGTGGAGACCGCCCTGGCCCGCCGGAGCGCGGGAAGCACCAAGCCCGTCAGGGAGGTCGATCTCGCCAGAGGGCCGGCGCGACTGGCGGTGTCGCTCGGATTCACCCGCGAGCACAACGGGCTCGACGCCTGTGCCCCGGGATCACTCTCCGTGATCGAGGGCGAACCTGCCAAGGCGTCATCCATCCTGTCGGGACCACGCACCGGTGTCTCGTCAGGAAAGGAGACGTTGTGGCGCTTCTGGATCGACGGAGAGCCCACGGTCTCACCCCACCGCCCGCATGTCCCGCGCCGGCGGTAGGCCGCGCATGCTCTCCCCTGCCGATCTTTCTCCCGACTGTCCTGGGGCGCGAGAAGGGTTTCGAGTGGCGCGGTGGTGCCGTGATCGGGCAGGGTGTACGAGAGCGCTAAATGTCCCTTCGAGCATTGGAAAGCAAGGATCGTGACCGACATTCTGGATGACCTCGCCTGGCGCGGCCTGATCGCGCAGTCCACCGACATCGACGCCCTGCGCGCGGCGATGGCCGAGGGTCCGATCACGGTCTATTGCGGCTTCGACCCGACCGCCCCCTCCCTGCACGTCGGCAATCTGGTCCCGCTACTCACCCTCACCCGCCTCCAGCGGGCGGGCCACCGGGCCATCGGCCTGGTGGGAGGCGCGACGGGCCTGATCGGCGACCCCAGCGGGCGGAGCACCGAGCGCTCGCTCAACTCCTCCGACGTCGTGGCCGAATGGGTGGCGCGGATCCGCGTCCAGGTGGAGAAGTTCCTTGACTTCTCGGACGAGAAGACCGGGATCCTCGTCAGCAACCTCGACTGGACCGAGGGCATGTCCGCGATCGACTTCCTGCGCGACGTCGGCAAGCACTTCCCGGTCAACCGGATGCTCGCCCGCGAGTCGGTCTCGGCCCGACTGGGCGGAGAAGGGCTCAGCTACACCGAGTTCAGCTACCAGATCCTGCAGGCCAACGACTACCTGGAGCTGAACAGGCGCCACGGCTGCACGCTCCAGATCGGTGGCAGCGACCAGTGGGGCAACATCACGGCGGGAACCGACCTCATCCGCCGGGTGACGGGCAGCCACGTGCACGCCCTCACCGTGCCGTTGATCACCAAGGCCGACGGGACCAAGTTCGGCAAGACGGCCGGCGGCGCGGTCTGGCTCAACCCGGAGATGACCTCCCCGTACGCGTTCTACCAGTTCTGGCTGAACGCGGACGACCGTGACGTGGTGAAATTCCTCAAGATCTACAGCTTCCGGTCCCGTGAGGAGATCGAAGGGCTGGAGAAGGCCGCCGCCGAGCGGCCCGCCGGGCGCGAGGCGCAGCGGGCGCTCGCCGAGGAGTTCACCACGCTGCTGCACGGCGCCGACGAGTGCGCCGCGGTGATCGCCGCCTCGGCGGCCCTGTTCGGCCAGGGCTCCCTGCAGGAGCTGCCGGCGCGCACGCTGGGGGAGGCCCTCGCCGAGGTGCCGCGCGCGGAGGTCCCCACCTTGGGGGCGTCCTTCGTCGACCTGCTCGCCGAGAGTGGCCTGGTCAAGTCGAAGTCGGAGGCGCGCCGAGCGGTGAAGGAGGGGGGCGCCTACCTCAACAACGTCAAGGTCACCGACGAGGCGTACGTGCCGTCCGCCGATGATCTGCTCCACGGACGCTTCCTGGTGCTGCGCCGTGGCAAGCGTTCCGTCGGCGGCGTCGAGATTCTCGCGCCCTGACTTTTCCTCCGCACATCCGCACGCTGGTGTGATGTGGATCTTCCGCGTTGTCCCGGTCTTTGTTGGCTTCTGGCCTTTGGCCAGGTCAACGCGGAAGATCCCGAGCGGCCGGCGTCCGGCTCCGGCCGGGATACCGGCCGTCTTGTTGAGTAACGTTCCGGTAGCGAACGCTCCTGGTTTTCCTAAGCAACCGCGCTGACCTGCGGTTTTGTTGGGAGCGGCTGATTTGACGATGCTTCGAAGGGCGCATAATCTTTTCAATGCCCCGGAGCGAGCCGGACGCCGATCGGCGGACGGGCCCAGGGCCACTCCACCTGAACGAACCTGAGTGTTCGGACTCCGCGTAGGTCACCGGAAAACCGGTTGAGTTCGCTGCGTCCTGGATGGCAGGGTTGGTTCAGTGGGTTGCCTCGAGAGCGAGGCGGAGAGAATCCTAGCGAGTTTACAGGTTTTGTGACAATACAGCTGCCGGTCAGCAATTTGACACAATCTTGATAGGCTTGTACGGTTGAAATACGAAATGGAACGCCCCGGAGTTCTGCCGGACCGGTTGGTCGGGTCAGGGTGATGGTGTACGCGTCCGTTTCTTGAGAACTCAACAGTGTGTTAAAAGCCAGTGCATGAAGCACAACCCCGT
>NZ_JBIAYX010000023.1:0-136711 GCF_042898365.1 Streptosporangium sp. NPDC000509
CCGTCGGGGAACTCAAGGCGCGGCCAGGAAGGGAACTCCAGATCCACGGGAGTGCCCGGCTCGGCGGCGCCCTGCTGGCGGCGGGCCTCGTCGACACGCTCCGGCTCGTCGTCGCCCCGGCCGTGACCGGTTCCGGACGGCGGCTGTTCGACCATCCGAGCCGACCCGTCGGCCTTCGACTCCTCCGCCACGAGGTGACGGCGAAAGGCCTGCTGCTGCTCCAGTACGAGGCCGCCGGCGCCGCCCCGACAGCGGAATACGAGGGCGTCACGGCCTTCGTCTAGCGGAGAAACGCGGTTTCTTGAGCAGCTTGCGGAAGACCTCGCTCGCCTTGCCGGGGTCCTTCGCGGCGAGTCGTTGCAGTATGTGGAGGATGACGTCGTCGCCGCGCAGATATCCGCTGACCACCTCGCGATACCGGCCGCGGGCGATGAGCGCGGGGTCGGCGAAGACCTCCTGGAGCAGGTCGAAGTCCGGGGGGAAGCCGAGGCCGTCCTCCTCGTCGAAGAGGATCGCGACCATCCCCATCTGAGGGAAGCCGGGATCGGGCAGGTCGGGCGGAGTCCACGGGCCGCTCCTGCTCCCGGCCCGCTCGTAGTCGTGCCGGTAGAAGGCGAGCACCTTCGCCTTCACCTCGTCTCCCGGTACGACGACCATGTCGCTTCCGTAGAGGTCGACGAAGAATTCGCGTTGGGCGGCTTGAAGGTGGCCGGTGGCGGCGTTGAGGTGCCCGGCCGGCCAGGTGTCATACGGGTGGGTCTCGCCGTGATCCGAATGCTTGCCGAGGGTACGCGTGCTAGGGGCGAGGCCGGTCCAGGTTGAACGCCACGTCGGCCAGACGGATCGTGCGCACCCTCGGGTCCTTGAGCAACTCCCGCAACTCGCGAACCGAGCTGAGCTGGTCCACATAGCCGTAGGCGAGTCCGGCTTTGGCCGCCTCGCGCAGCCGATTCAGGGACAGATCGAAGGAGCGCAGGTTCGCGTCGTCGTGGTCACGCAGCAGGCCGACCCAGTCGCGGAACTGCGGCAGGCTGCCACCGCACATCTCTTCGGTCATGTCGCCGCTTATGCCGAGTTCCATCGGGTCGGTCCAGTAGTCGAAGCCCCAGGTGATCGGGAGGGAGCCGGGCCTGCGCTCGTACACGATCCGTTCGGCGCAGGAGCCGTGCCGCTTCATGAACGCCTTCAGATCCGCCTCGCCGAGTGGCTGCTCGAACTCCACCACCGCGAGCGCGCTGAGGTCGGCGGGCAGCCGGGCGAGCACCGCGCGCACCTCGTCCTTGGGCGCCAGCCTGGTGCCGACGTTGAACAGGGACTGGGAAAGCCTGGTGTTGGAGGTGTGGCCCAACGGCAGGCGTCGTACGTGGCCGAAGAAGTCCTGACCGATCGTGTGCGACTCGCCCCCGGCCGGCCAGGCTCCGACAGGTCCTATGGGACGTGCCACCACCTCGAACGACATCGACAGGGGCGAGGTCTGGCAGCAAGGGTCGATCGTCACCGTATAGGCCGGGTTGTAGATCTTGAAGGCGGTGCCGAGCACGGCCTGCATGCGGTCTTCCCGGTCGCCGCGGGTCTGCAGCAGGGACGAACCTTCGGTCGCCGCCACCGCGAGCAGCGCCAGGACGGCCAGGACGATGGCGACCGTCCTGAAGAGTCCTCGCCGGACCGCACGCCGGGTGCGCTTGGGGTCGAAGTCTGGCAGGTCTGGCATCTCAGGCATGTTCATCGGCTCTCCCGTAGAGGTCGGCGAAGGCGGCTCTCGCCCGCCACACCGCGGTTTTGATCGAGTTGTGCGACCTGCCGGTCATTGCGGCCACCTCCACCATCGAGAAGCCCTCGAAGTAGACCAGCGTGAGGAGCCGGCACTGCTGCTCGGGCAGCCGCTCCAGCGCGTCGCGAACGTCCAGTGATTCCACGTGAAGTGGCGGCACGCCCAGCTCGTCGGGGTTCGGGAGGGCGAGTTCGCGGCGGCTCCTGCGTACGTGATCCACCAGGGTGTTACGCGCGATCGTGAGCAGCCACGCCGCCGCGTTCTCCCCCCGCCAGCCGAGTAGTGCCCTGGTCGCCTTGATGAACGTCTCCTGCGCCAGGTCCTCGGCGAGATGCGGATCGCGGGTCCTGCGCAGAAGGAACCCGCACACGAGCGGCCAGTGCTCGCGGTACAGCTCCTCGATGATGTCGCCCCCCGAACGGTTTCGATTGTCACGTCACATGCAGACGCGACCGCGGCGGGAATGGTCACACGGCTTGCCGGTCAATGCGCCGGAAGCATGACATCGCAACAGGGGCAGGGGCGTGCTGAAGTTGGTGGACACCTGCCCTCTGAAGAACTCTGACGTGCGAATCCGCCATCCCGTACGTTCACCTGACGTCTCGATAGGATGGGTCGATGTCCTGGACGCTCGAAACTCCGGGTGGCGAGTCGCTTGACGTCAACGCGTGGAACTGGCGACCGACTCTGGAACTACTGGAGAGATCCGGCCTCCTCGACGCCGACACGACCGAAATGCTGGGTTACAACATCGCCGTGGAACTGACCGGTGAGCAGGCCCGGCGGATCGCCGCTTTCTTGGACACCTACCTGGCGACCGCTCCCGCCGAAGGCCGAGTCCTCCTGGACGGATCGATCGTCACGGAACCCGACACCTACGAGTTCCACCGCGACGACCTCGGACGCAACTATTCCGCGATGGTCGCGTGGCTGACTCGCTTCCGCGATTTCTGCCGCACCGCGACGGACGGCTTCACCGCCTACTGAACCGCTCGGGTGCCCAGGGCCCGGCGGTCCCGGGTTCTGGTGCGGTACGGCAACGTTGAGCGGTTGGCCAGGTGAGGCAGCCGTTCTCTCTACCGAGTCGAATTCTGCGCCGTAGGACCCCCCGGCTTTGCGTGCCGTGACGTCCCGCTCCTACGACTGGAAGGCCCATGCGTTTCGGGGAATCACGTAGAACGTCTGGCGGGCCTCGATCCAGTCGCGATCGATGGGATGTCCGGTCATTCGGCCGATCAAGGTCAAGGCGGCGTCGATGCTCTCCTCCACATCGGCACCCTCCTCGTACCCGAGGACAAGCCCTTCCATATACGGGTCGAGCGCCTGGCGATCAGGCCCGCTGCGGTCCTCTGGAAACGTGAAGTCCATTGAGACCAGAACGCGTCCATCTTCTGCGTAGATCAGCCGCTCGTCACCATTGGCGCTCCAGCCGATTCCAACCGCTCGCCCGGCTCCGGCGGACAATGCCTCAAGTGTCGAATACCGAGTGCAGTCCAGTCCGTTGAGCTGCAGGATCATTGTCCAGGCTCCGGCCGGACCGATGAGGACCGCGCCTTCATCGAAGTCGTGGTCTCCCTCTTCGTGCATCAGCTCGTCGACGGTGGACGCGTAGGCGCTGTCAAGGTCTGCTCGAAGGCGACGCGCGGCCTCCTCGCAGGTCAGGCCTTCGCACCAAGCCGCGCGGAAGCCGAAATCCTCGCTGTCGAGGTCGTATTCATCGAGGAGATCGTAGAGTTTCAAATCGTCTGTCGTATGGATGGCGGGGTTCGCTGGACAAGCTTTTTTGTCCAAGTTCTGGAGATGGCTATCGCCGCAGGATGAACATCGAATGTCAGTCAACGATGTCGACACCGCTTCGCGCCTCAGGGCGACGAGGAACGTCAGTGAGGTTGCGGCGACGGATCTCGACCAGGGTGTGGGTGGCAAAAGCGTAAGCAGGACTGTAGAAGAAGGGTGGAATACCCGCCCCTGTGCCGTTCCTGTAACAGGAGTACTGGTCGGGAAGAGACAGGGGATCGGTCGGCGGGCATTGGGTCAGGTCCGACCAGGGGCCGACGATGTTGGCGGCGAGGTTGACCACCGCGAGAATTCCGAGAAAGACCGCCAGGGCCAGAGTGGTTCGATCCCGCCACCTTCGCCGGAGCAAGGCCGCCACGGCCACCATGGATACGGGGAGCGCGAAGGCCAGCACGACGACTTCGACATCCCACAGCACCTGCATGATGTCCACGCCGACAGAGCCCAGATAGCCGATGCCAAGGCCCTGCGCCAGAGGGAAGATCCCGATCCCGTCGCTGACGTGGAAGTCGTAGTAGAAGAGACCGGTGCTCGCGATGGCGTCGCTGCCGAACCAGGCCATGACCGAGGGGAGGAGCGCGAGCAACGCGGCCGTCAACCACCACCGCTGTAACCGCATCTGTCCTGCTTCCCGCCATCAGCACCGGATGAGACGAGAAGCATGTCATGTGGACTTCATGGACCGTCCGGAGTTCACGGTGTAGCGGCCGGGCGAGCACCCCTTCGACGGTCTCGAGCGGTCCTGACGCCTCCCACCACTCCCAGCTGTCGTTCACCGTCTCCGAAACCATCGCCTCCACGCTGAGCGTCTGGCGTACTTCGCCCAATGGGCATGGTCGGCGCGGACGACCAGTGTGGTGGGGTGATCCGGCCCCAGCAGCCGCTCGATCATCGGCCCCAGCACCGCCAGCTGGTCTCGGGCGTCGACGGTGTTTCCCGTCTGCCCCGTCAAGGATGCGAAGGAGAAACGGACGGCCAGCGTGGTGGGGTGTTCGGGACCCAGGGCTCGCTCGATTACCGGCACCAGCACCGCCAACTGGTCCATCCCACCGGCCGCGTCCCCCGCCTCGCTCATCCACATGGCGAGGTGGAAGCGACTGGTCAGCGTGGCCAGATGCTCGGAACCTCGCACTCGTTTGAACACCGGTATCAACATCGTGAACTGGTATCGGGCGCCGGCCGCGTCTCCCGCCTCTCCCGTCCAGCGGGCCAGGTGGAACCGAGCGCCCAGGGTGATGGGATGCTCAGGGCCTACGACCCGCTCAAGCGTCGGTACCAACGCCGACAATCGGTCCCGGGCACCGGCCGTGTCCCCGGCCTCTCCTGTCCAATCGGCGAGAGCGCTGTGGATCTCAAAGGTGACGGGGTGCTCAGGACCCCGTGCTCGTTCGACCAGGGGGAGCAGTGCCGCGAACCGGTCTCGGGCATCGGCCGGGTCACCGCTTTCCCCGCTCCAGCGGGCGAGGCCGACGCAGGCGTTCAAGGTAATGGGGTGCTCGCACCCCAAAGTCTGCTCCAGCACCGGCACCAGCGTCGCGAACCGGTTTTGAGCGTCGGCCGGGTCGCCGCTTTCTCCGCTCCAGCGGGCAAGGTTGACACGGGCGTTCAGGGTGATCAAGTGCTCGCAACCCAAAGCTTGCTCCAGCACCGGCATCAGCGCCACGAAGCGATCCCGCGTCTCGGCAGCAGGGGTCTCCGCTTCCCCCGCCCAGAAAACGAGATTGGCGCGGGCGTTCAGGGTGACGGAGTGCTCAGGGCCCAGGACCCGCTCCAATATCGGTACCAGCGCCGTGAACCGGTCGCGGGCCTCGGCGGCGTTCCCCGCTGTTCCGACCACGCTGGCGAGGTTGGCCCGGACGTCCAGCGTGGTGGGGTGATCCGGCCCAAGCAGTCGTTCGGTCATCGGTTCCAGCTCCGCCAACCCATCCCGGGCCTTGGTGATGTTCCCGATCGTCCCGATCAGGGAGGAGAGGTTGGCGCGGGCGGTCAAGGTGTCGGCGTGTTCGGGACCCAGGGTCTCGTGCATGACAGCGTGGCGCCGGCCTTGCAGGGACAGGGCGGTGCCGTACGCGCCCCTGTCGTACAGGTACTCGATGACGGAGTCCATGGTGGGGGAGTCGAGGGCGAGGACGGCGCGGGCATGCGCCAGCAGGCTCGCGTAGGTCGGCCACGAGGAGGGGTGCCCTGAATCGGAGGGGAGCGCTGCCTGTAGCAGGGCGGCCGCGGTGGCTTCGCAGGCGGCGTGCTCGTCTTCGGTCAGTCCGGCCACGATGACGGTTTGGACCTGACGGTGCACTCTTACCAGCAGGCCATCCGGCGACCGGTCGATCACGCCGTAGGAGACGAGCAGGTCCAGCGCGCCGTCCAGGGCGCTTTCCTTGGCGTCCTGAAGCCCGTTCAGCGCCGCGCGCGGCAGGTCCTCGGGCGCGTAGCAGACCAGCACTCGCAGCGCGCGGATCGCCAGGGGGTCGGCGTGCTCGATCTGTGGGCACGTCAGCGCCCACACCCGGGCCACCGCCCCGTCGGCGTCCGGGACGCCGTCAGAAGTGGTGCGCAGCAGACGCAGGTAGCCGACCAGGTCCGCACCGGGAGTGTTGGCGATGTAGGCACCGGCTTGCCGAAGCGCCAGTGGTGATCCTGCCAGCTCTGCGGCCAGCCGTCCGGCCTGCTCCTCGGCCTGGGCGCGGTCGGGGCCGGCTGCGGCACCGATCGTGGACAGCACCAGTTTTACCGCGTCCTCAGGGGACAAAGAAGTCGACACTCTCCAACCTTGTCGTCCGAGGATGACAACCCACCACGATGACGCATATCCGTTATCTCACTCGCCCCAGTCGCAGCGCGACCGCACCCGAAGGCAGTTCAAGGCTTCGTCGTGTCAGGTCGGATTGTCCACCGGAGCGTTTTCGGCAGACACGGCGATTAGCCTGTCCCCTGGAATGGGGTATTTCACTCACCTTTGGTGCAATCGCCCTCTGGCGAAGTGGGCCGAGTGGTCTAAGGTCGGGTCTGGCGGTGGTGGCTGAATTGCGAGGTCTGTAGGAAGCATGCTGGTTTTGGGGAGGATATGCGGCTTCGGGCCCACGGCTGGGTCGCCCATCAATGAGCGGGCCGAAAAGGCGACCATGATGATGACGATGACCAGGACGGCGGCCGCGCTGATTCCGACCGCCTAGCATTCGCGCCACCTGCGGATGTCGGCGTCGTCCCGTAGTGAACCGTCCACCGGGATCGGGGCACGACTTTTTCAGTGGAGGGTCTGGGTGCCGATGACGGAGAGCAGGTTCAGCTTGTCGTGGCTCTCGCTGCCGGGAACGGCGGTGTAGACGAGCAGCGAGTGGGCTTGGTCGGGGTCGATCAGTCGCTGGCAGGTCAGCTCCAGGGCTCCGACCTCGGGGTGGACGAAGTGCTTGACCTCGTGGGGGCGTATCCCGATCTCGTGGGCGTCCCACACGCGCCGGAACTCGTCGCTGCGGGCGAGGAGCAGGTCGGCGAGGTGCGCGGCTCGGGATCCGGGGCCGCGGAGGGTGGCGATCTCGCGCAGTCCCGAGGCGAACATCCGGGTGAGGAACGGATGTTCTTCCGGCGCGTAGAGATCCCGTGCGGTCGGATCGGTGAACCACCGGTATCCCAGGCTGCGGGCGGGCCCGGTGTATCGGGTCGTGTCGCCGGTGAGCGCGACGCCCATCGAGGTCTGCCGCAGGGTCTCGCCGAGCTCGGTGACGATCTCCGCGGGAGTGTCGTCCAGACGGTCGAAAATGCGCAGCAGGCCGGGGCTGATGTGCTCGCCGACCCCGCCGCGGGCGGGTGGGTTCTGCCCCGCGAGACGGAACAGATGGTCTCGCTCGTCGAGCGAGAGGTGCAGGCCCTGGGCGATCGAGGCGAGCATCTGGCTCGACGGCCGCGGTCCGCGTTCTTGCTCAAGGCGGGAGTAGTAGTCGGTCGACATGTGGCACAGCGTCGCGACCTCCTCGCGCCGTAGCCCGTTCGTCCTGCGACGGGGACCGCGCGGGAGGCCGACGTCCTCGGGTTGCAGCACTTCTCGACGGCTTCGGAGGAACTCCGCCAGCCCGGCGCGATCGATCATGGCATTCCCTCCGCTCGCGGTGCTGTTCCGTTTCTATCGTCCTCGCGCGACGGCAACCACGGACCGTCGATCCCCCTCTCGGAGGTCTTGGAGGTCTCGGAGGTTTCCGAGGTTTCCGAAGTGGGCGAGGCCGCATCCATGGATCGGTGGTCCCTGGAACATCCACGCCGCCTCCGGGACCGTGGATCCAAGACGACACCACAGGGAGCAGAGCAATGTCGCGTCAAGCAATCGACATCACCATTCCGGACCTGTCAGGAAAGCGCGCGCTCGTCACCGGCGCCAGCGACGGCATGGGGCTGGGCATGGCCGCGCGACTCGCCGCGGCCGGCGCGGAGGTCGTCATGCCCGTCCGCAACCCCCGCAAGGGCGAGAACGCGATCGCCGCGATCCGCCGGAACCTCCCGAACGCGAAGCTCTCGCTGCGCGGTCTCGACCTGTCGTCGCTCACGTCGGTCCAGGCCCTCGGAGAGGCTCTCCGCGAGGAGGGGCGGCCCATCCACATCCTGATCAACAACGCGGGCGTGATGACCCCGCCGAGCCGGCAGACCACGGCGGACGGCTTCGAACTCCAATTCGGCACCAACCACCTCGGCCACTTCGCCCTCGTCGCCCACCTCCTCCCGCTGCTGCGCGCCGGTCGTGCCCGCGTCACGTCGCAGGTCAGCATCGCCGTGAAACGCGGCGGCATCAACTGGGACGATCTGAACTGGGAACGCGACTACGACGCCATGCGCGCCTACCGGCAGTCCAAGATCGCATTCGGGCTCTTCGGTCTCGAACTGGAGCGTCGCAGCAAGACCCATGGATGGGGCATCACCAGCAACCTCTCCCACCCCGGAATAGCCCCCACCAGCCTCCTCGCCGCCCGCCCTGAGCTCAGCCGTGACAAGGACACCGGCGGTGTCCGCCTGATCCGGGCGCTCTCGGCTCGCGGCATCCTCGTCGGCACCGTCGAGACCGCGATGCTGCCCGCGCTCATGGCCGCGACCGACCCCGATGCCAAGCCCGGCGTCCTCTACGGCCCCAAGGGGCTGGGCGATCTCGGCGGCGCACCGGCCGAGCAGCGGATGTATTCTCCGCTACGCGGTACGGACGACGCCGAGCGCGTCTGGCGGATCTCGGAGCAGCTCACCAAGACCGTCGTTCCGACTGCTTGACCCACGCCGAGGCTCTACGGGGGTGCACATCAGAAAGATCGTCTTCATGCTGGCGTTGGGCGCGGTCGCCTGCACTCCCGACGCCTCTCCGGCAAGGCAGGAAACCGGCGTGCCGGCCTCGTCCTCGCCCGCCACCTCGGTAACCGTCGAGTGTGAGGCGACGGTCGGCGGAGAGCAGGTCCCCCCTGCCGGGTTCGAGATCATCGGTGGTGCGGTGGCACTGCCGACGAGCCGTGATCGATCACATGCCCTACAGGCCGGCGAGGTGAAGCTGCCTGACGGGAAGACGGGATTGTTCGCGAAACAAGGGCTGCTCGTACGGCGGGGCGAGCTCGTCGAGCTGATCGTTCCGGAGAATCTTCGGGACCGGTTCTGGATGAAATGGGGCAGGCCGGAGCCGCTGGGCGACCACGTGATTGTCGATCGCTGCGACTCGGACAAGGAATGGCCGGCATTCGCGGGTGGCTACACCGTCCGGCGTGCTGCCTGTCTTCCGGTAGATGTCCGAGTCGGGAACGGTGAGCTGCACCAGGTGCACATCGGTATCGGGGCGCCGTGTCCGGGACAACGGCCCGCGCCCGAGGCCGATTCGGGCTCTGGCTGAGCCGGCGGCTCGCAGGTGACCGGGACGCCGGGCTGCCGCGAGGTCGGGTTGGCGGCAGCGGTGTAGAGAGTTCTGGATAAAAAATATCCTCATATATCCGTCAATGTCGTTTATGTCTGCTTAGACATTGAGAGACGTGCCAAAAACGGGGCTAAGTTTGTTTCAGTGAACGACTGAGGCGTGAACTCCGCGAGAGGTGTCGGCGGGCGTGGTAAATGATCAGGAAGGCCTGTTTCCGGACTTAAGGGATAGACGGCAAGGGCTTAATCTGTCATCCGAAATCGCCGCCGGACCGGTCGAAAACAAACAGGAAGCCCCTGATCCAGACGGCGGGCGGTTGTGAGCAGGCGGACGATCATCGGAGCCCGTTACGAGCTGGACCCTCTGTCGCGTCGCTCGGGAGGAATGGGCGAGGTGTGGTTCGGCTACGACAACCGCCTCGACCGGCCGATCGCCATCAAGTTCATCAGGATCGACAAGCTGCCCGACGGCCGCGAGGACGAGGAACTCGCAAGACGCTTCGTGCGCGAGTCACGGATCACCGCCCGGCTTGAGCACCCGGGGGTCCCCACGGTCTACGACTGCGGATCGCACGACGACGACCTCTACCTCGTCATGCAACTCGTCAACGGCGCCCCCGTCTCCTCGCTTCTCGACGAGACACAGGTGCCCGTCGCCTGGGCGGTGGCGATCGCCGCGCAGGTCTGTTCGGTGCTGGCCGTGGCCCACTCCAACTCCCTGGTGCACCGCGACCTCAAACCCGCCAACCTGGTGCTCTGCCCCGACGGCACGGTGAAGGTGCTCGACTTCGGGATCGCCACCGCGCTGGCCGGTACGGAGACGACCCGGCTCACCAGAACAGGAGAGATACTCGGCACGCCGGCCTACATGGCACCGGAGCAGGCGATGACCGGAATCGCCGGTCCGCAGAGTGATCTCTACTCTCTCGGCGTGATCCTGGACGAGATGCTCGCGGGCGAGAACCAGTTCGCCGCCCCCACCGCGCTCGCCTCGATGCGCAACCACACGGACGTCCCGCCCCGGCCACTGCGCGCCAGAAGGCAGGGCATCCCCGAAGGTCTGGAGCGGCTCGTCCTGTGGCTGCTCGCCAAGTCGCCCGAGGAACGGCCGGCCAACGCGGGGGTGGTCTACGAGCGGTTGCTGGACTTCTGCCGCGAACTGCCGCCCTTTCCCGGCTATGTGAACCTGGACGCGCCGCACCCGGTGCGCATGTACGCCGCGGTCGTCGGACGCGTCGCCCCCATGGGAGCGAACCGGAACCGTCGGCCCGCCGATCCGGTACGGCCGCCGCGGATCAGGCTCGCCGCGGAATCGGCGCAGATCGGAGGGGACGATCTTGAACGTGCTCGCAGGGACGCGAGGAAGCTCAAGGTGGAGTCCCGTTTCACCCAGGCGGCGGATGTGCTCGCGGAGGTGATGCGCCCCGCCGAGGGTTCGTTCGGCTCGGCCAGCTCCGAGGTGGTGGACCTGCGGATCGAGCTCGCCGAGGCGCTCTTCCTCGGCGGGGACTACCGCCGGGCGGCGCCCGAGTTCCGCCGGCTGGCGATCGACGTGGCCCAGGTGGAGGGACCCGGCAACAACCTCGTACTGCGATGCCGGTTGATGGAGGCGAACTGCCACGCGGCGGTGGGGGAGATGAGCCTCGCCCTGACGCAGTTTCGCGAGCTCCTCGCCGACGAGAGGCGGTTCGGTGCCGACGAGGAGCGGATCTTCGAACTCCGGCGTCAGATCGGGCTGGTGGAACTCGGTTCGGGTCACCGGACCCAGGCCAGGCGCACGCTGGGGGACCTGCTGGGCGACCTGGAGCGGAAGTACGGCCCGCAGCACGCGGAAGCCGGTAAGGTCCGCGCGATCCTCGAAGCTCTCGACGATCGATGACGCCTCCGCGACATCGACGTCCTTCACCGTACGAATAAGACCAGAGTCCTCGGTTCCGGAAGATGCCGGAAAGTCCTGATGGTCAAATGTGCCGACGGCCGGCCGTTGCCGGAGGCCGGTGGATTCGGCCCCACCCGCAGCCTCGATCGTGATGGGCCGGTTATCGGCTCGCGTTGGCGATCGAAAACAGGCTCAATGAGCACATTGCCCTGATCGGTGTCGAAGGAGCGTATCGGGGCAGGGGGGCAGCGGGAAGAGACCCGGATCTATTTCGGAAGGCGGCCGCGCTCCTTGAGACCCTGGATGACTCGGACATCGCTGACCTCTGGCGAGGATCGGCCCGTTGTTCGCCACGCGCGCCACACCGAAACGTCCTTCGCCGACATCCGTCAACACAATGATGTCAGCGTCAAGTCAAGGCTTATGTCATGGTCATGTCGATGAAGCGACTGCGGCAGGATCTCGCCGTCGGGGTGATGCGGGCGGCGAGGGCGGCGAACAGGAGCCGGGTGACCCGTACCCTGCTGCGCGGCCGTAGCGTCCGGCGTTTTCCCTTGGTCAACCGGCTCTATCACACGGTGTTCCGGCTGGGGGCCGCCACCGGGAATCGCGACGCCGAGGCGCGCTACCGGGGCGTCGTGCTGACCGGCCCGGTGTGGGACGCGACGATCATGCCCTCGATCTCGGCGGGATACTACGAGGAGTTCGAGGTGAGCGTCTTCGAGCGGCTGGCCGCGTGCAGTCGTTCGATCCTCGATGTCGGGGCGAACATCGGCGTCTACGCCTGCACCGGCGGGGCGCACCTTTCGCGGGACGGCAGTCTGATCGCCTTCGAGCCGGTGCCGGAGAACCTCGCCTACCTGCGGCGCAACGTGGAGCGCAACGATCTGACCGGTTGTGTGACCGTGGAGCCGGTGGCCGTGGGGGCGTCGGCCGGAGAGTTGACGGTGCATCTGTCGGGTGAGCAGTCCGGCAAGCACTCGGCCGCGGCGGCGAACGTCGGGACGTCCGCGGGGACGATCACCATGCCGATGACGTCGATCGACGCCTATTTGGCCGACAATCGCCTCGGCCCACCCGACATCATCAAGATCGACGTCGAGGGGTACGAGGGCTTCGTACTGCAGGGCGCGGCCCAAACCCTGACCGCCCTGCCGACGCTGCTGTTCGAACTGCACCCCGAACTCCAGGCGAACTGCGGCTGCGACACGAGCGAGCTCCTCGACCTCGTCTTCGCCCGCTATCCCTGGGTCTTCCTGGTGGACGAGCTGAACAACGTCCTGCGGCCGTGTACGCGAGCCGACCTCGACGCCCCCGGCGCGATCGGCCTCTACCGCTCCAACCTCGTGGCGGTCGGCCGGCAGGAGCACCGGGACGCGCTCCGGCAGTGGCACGACCTCGGCTGAGCGCCGCCGTATCCGGAGGTAGGGCGGGGGCTTCCTCCGGGGAAAGGTGGATTCGTCGGAGGCGAGTCCATGTCCCGGACCGGGTGCCGGGTGCCGGGTGGTGACGAGGCGTACCCCCGCGCGGTCACCCCGGCGGCGACGGTGTGGCACGGGCGTTAACGCCACTGTTACCGGTCGTCGGATACGACTTCGATCATGCGAATACTGGTGGCGGAGGACGAGCGGGACCTGGCCGACCTGGTGGCCATGGGGTTGCGCCGGCACGCGATGGCGGTCGACGTCGCGTACGACGGCGAGGCCGCGATGGAGCGGCTCACCGTCAACGACTACGACGTGCTCGTGCTGGACCGGGACCTGCCCGGGATATCCGGCGACGTGATCTGCCGGGACCTGGTGCGAGCCGGGGCACGCACTCGCATCCTGATGCTGACCGCGGCCGCGTCGATCCCCGAGCGGGTCGCGGGCCTGGGGCTGGGCGCCGACGACTACCTGCCCAAACCCTTCGACTACACCGAGCTGGTGGCGCGGGTACGTGCCCTGGGGCGGCGTAGCCAGGCAGCGCTGCCACCGGTGCTGGAACGCCACGGGATCGTGCTGGACCCGCAGCGGATGCAGGTCTCCCGCGACGGCCGCTTCCTGAGGCTGTCGTTGAAGGAGTACGCGGTGCTTGAGGTGCTGATGCGGGCGAACGGGACCGTGGTCAGCGCCGAGACGCTGCTGGAGTCGGCGTGGGACGAGCACGCCGACCCGTTCACCACCGTGGTACGCGTCATCGTCAGCCGGTTGCGCGCCAAGCTCGGCGACCCGCCGTGCATCCACACCGTGCCGGGCGCCGGATACCTGCTGTGAGTCGGCGTACGCCCCGGAGGAACCCGGCACTCCCGGCACACGACCGGAGACGCGCGGCATGCTCGGCGTACGGTCGGAAAGGCGCGGCATGCCCGGCACACGGTCGGAGAAGGGCGGTGTGTCCGGTGTGCGGTCCGGGAACGCGCGGTGCCGGAGGGCCGTTGTGAGCGGGCGCGCGGCCCGGACGGTCTTCGGCACGGTACGGATGCGCCTCACCCTGCTGTACACCGGCCTGTTCCTGGTCACCTCGACGATCCTGCTCACCGTGGTGAACCTGCTGCTCAGCAACGCGCTGGAGAGCCGGGTCAGATCCATCAAGGAGGACTTTCCGCCCTTTGACCGATTCCCCCCGGGGGTGCCCGTGCCGAGGGCACCAGACCTGCCCGACCTCCCGGCACGACCCGAGGTCGTCGACGTCGTGAACACCCTGTCCGGCGCGGTGCTGCGCTACCAGTGGACGGTGAGCGCGATCGTGATCGCCCTGCTCACCGTCGTCTCGGTGGCCGCGGGCTGGTGGCTGGCCGGACGGGTGCTGAGCCCGCTGCGGCACATCACCGCCACCGCGCGCCGTCTCTCCCTGTCGAACCTGCACGAACGGATCGGGCTCGCCGGTCCCCGCGACGAGCTCACCGACCTCGCCGAGACCTTCGACGCGATGCTGGAACGGCTGGAACGGTCGGTCGACAGCCAGCGCCGGTTCATCGCCAACGCCGCCCACGAACTGCGGACCCCGCTCTCCGTCCAGCGGGCCGCGATCCAGATCGGACTGGACGACCCGCTGCCGGACCGGCTGGTCCCGGTACGGGAGAAGCTGCTGACCGCGAACCGCAGGACCGAGCGGCTGATCGACTCGTTGCTCCTGCTCGCCCAGGCAGAACACGGCCCGGACGGCATGGAGCCGGCGGCCCTCGACGCGCTGGTCCGCCAGGCGATCGAGGAGACGACCGCCGACGGTGTCGTCATCACCTCGGAGACCCGGCCGGTCGTCGTCGTGGGTGACCCGATCCTGCTCGGCAGGCTCCTGACCAACCTGCTGCAGAACGCGGTCCGCCACAACCGTCCCGGCGGGACCGTGCACGTCGGTCTCACCGTGACCGGCGTGCTGACCGTACGCAACACGGGTCCCAAGGTGCCCGCAGAACGGGTCGACGAGCTGTTCCAGCCGTTCCGCAGGCTGCACTCCCGGACCGGAAGCGCCGACGGCGCCGGTCTCGGCCTGTCCATCGTGGCCTCGATCGCCCAAGCCCACCACGCCACCGTCACCGCCCGGCCCAACCCCGGCGGCGGCCTCGAACTGACCGTGAGCTTCCCCGTCCTTGGTGGCTGACATGAGTCTCCTCACCCGCAGCGGTCGATCGCGACTCTTCTCGCCCGTAGCAGCCGACCGCGAGCTTCCCCGTACGGGGCAGGGACCGCCCGCGACACAGAAGAAGGAGCCCGGCGGTCGCCGGGCTCCTTGCGCGGGGAGGGCCTACTTCAGCAGGATGAGGGCCTTCGCGACGCCCGGGTCGCGTCCGGCGGACAGGTCAGCCGAGGTCATCGGGGCCTGGTGGTCGGGGGCGACACCGATGGTGTTCACGACCTCCCGGTTCGCTCCGATCTCGTGCTTCTTGGGCAGGACGAGGACGCTGCCGTCGTCGAGCAGATAACCGGCTCCCGGACCCGACACCGCGCCGGCGGTGCGGGTGCCGACCAGGGTGCCGAGACGGAGATCCTTGACCGTGCTCGTGAAGGAGTCGCACGCCGAGGCGCAGTTGCGGTCGGTGAGCGCGACGAGGGGCAGGCCCAGCAGCGGCACGGTGTCGTCGCTCCGGTTGGCGGTGCAGCGGCCCTGCACGTCGCACCAGTAGCTGGTGACCTTGCCGTGCGTCCAGGCACCGAGCAGCCTGGAGACCTCCTGCGGGCTGCCGCCCCCGTTGCCGCGCAGGTCCAGCACGACCCCGCGCAGGGTCGCCTTCTCACGCAGGGAGGCGATGGCCGCAAGGACCTCGTCCGCCGCGCCGGGGAAGAAGCCCGGCAGTGCGACGTAGGCGACGGAGCCGGAGAGCAGCCTGGAGTCGACCTTGGGCTTGGAGCCGGAGGAGGGGGCGGGGGTCACCGAGACGTCGACGGTGCCGCCGGTGGAGGGACGGCGCAGGGTGAGCCGGATCGCCTTCCCCGCCGGGGGCCTGACGAGCCCGTCAAGGACTCCCTGGGAGAGCACCCCGTTGACGAAGAGCGGCACCCCCTCGGCCGAGACGAGTTCGTCGCCCGGCCGGATCCCCGCCTTCGCGCCCGGACCCTCCGGGCGTACGTCGGTGATGAAGAGCGGCGGGGTGGCCGCCGGATCGATCACCCCCGGGGGACGGAGGCCGGAGAGGCGGACGCCGAGCGACAGCCCGCCGGGGGGCGGGCGGTCCCAGTTCGCGTGGTTGTCGTCGAGGCTCCGCACCATGCCCCGCATCGTCGCCTCCGCGACCGCCTGCCGCATCTCCGGGTCGGCGGGCAACGTGCCGACGACCTTCTGGTAGACGGCGCTGAACGCGGCCCAGTCGGCTTTCTTGTTGCCGGTGAGCGCGGGCATCGTCGCGTTCGGCCGGTCGAGCCCACGGCGCTGCAGCTCCTGGGTGAGCGCGGCGAACGCGGGCACCAGCAGCGCGCGGGGATCCAGGACCGGGCCGCTGTAGTAGTTGGCGAAGACGCAGTGGTACGCCTGCTCGAGGGTGGTGACGGTGGTCGGCTTCAACGGCGGAGGCTCGGATGGCCCCGACGGTCCTGACAGGGACACGCACGCCGGTGATCGGCCGCCGTACCCACGGTTGGCGCTCGCGCCGGTGGCCCCGGAACCGATGAGAGCGGCGAGCGTGATCGCGATGACGAACGATTTTCTGCTTCTCATGCCGCCGAGCTTCGCGATCA
Source organism: Streptosporangium sp. NPDC000509 (assembly GCF_042898365.1). Classification (NCBI taxonomy): domain Bacteria; kingdom Bacillati; phylum Actinomycetota; class Actinomycetes; order Streptosporangiales; family Streptosporangiaceae; genus Streptosporangium; species Streptosporangium sp. NPDC000509. The sequence continues at coordinate 16,469 of NZ_JBIAYX010000023.1, forward strand.
TGCTGTTGCCCGGACGTGAACGCGAACGTTAACACCGCCGTAGCGGTCCCTCCGGTAGGAACACTGCTTTTGGGAGCCCGGCGTCGGTCGCGGGGCGATGGGACCGGCCGCGACCGGTTGTGTCAGCTCGGCCGATAGGGAGCCGGGCTACGTCATCGGGAGCGGAGGAGGAGGGATATCCGGTCGAGGAGGTTCCGCCTGTTCAGGCGGGTGTCCGTGTCACGGCCTGCTCCTGTCGGCCGAGGAGTTGTTCGTGCAGGGCGCGGGCGGTGCGTACGAAGTTGCTCGTCCCCTTGCGGGCCGCCGCCTCGGCGACCGCGGGGACGGGGCCGTGCGCTCCGGCCCAGCGGGCGGCGTCGATCGCGAGGGAGAGCGCCTGGGTGTGCCCGGAATACGGTCGCTCGTCCGGTCCTGGCAGGTAGACCGGCAGCAACCCGGTCATGATCTCCCACACCTGCCGGTGCGCGCCCTGTTTCGCGCATTCCTCCAGCGCCGAGCGCACGGGGCTCATCGTGGTCACCTCCCTGCGCAGGGACAGCCCGAGCTGACGTCCGCATTCCACGGCGGGCAGACAGCCGGCGGCGGCCGCGTCCAGCAGCAACCGCAGACCGCGTTCGGGCCATGCGAACATGCCCAGCTGGGCCAACGGGACGGCGATCAGCAGCGCCGTCGCCTCACCCACCGGCCCGTCCTGGGAGAACAGCGCGGTCACGTACCGATGGAAGTAACCGGGCCGCTCCCAGGTGTCGAGCAGGTGCGGCAGCAGGTGCATGGCCACCGCCTCCCGATCCGAGGGTAGCGTCAGCCGCCAGAACTCCATGTACTTGCCGTCGTCCGTGCCCGTCCAGGGACGCGGATCGGACAGCAGCGTGTCGATCAGCGCGAGCCCCGTCGGTTCGATCCGGATGCGGGGGTTCAGCCGGGGGGAGTGCTCGCCCTTCTGCCGGTCGTGCGTGTAGGCGCCGCCGGCGTGTGCCCAGTCCACCCGCAACTGCGGCTCCGGCCGGTCGGTCAGCCAGCGCGCCAGCGTGGCGCCCGCCTGAGAGGTCAGCTTCCCGGCACGGTCGACCACCTCGGCGGACGCCTCACGCGGCAGCCGTAGCAGCGCCTGCCCCAGGTCGGCGGGCAGGGCCTGGGCGCCGGCCCGCTCGTACCCCTCCAGGCGGGCCACCAGCTCGGCGGGATCGAGGTGACCGGAGGTCAGGGTCGGGGTGGCCAGCAGGTACGGGGGCAGCGTCCCGGCTTTCAGCGCGGAGTGGACCTCTGAGCAGCGCAGCAGCATGGCGTAGTGCGGCGCCGAGAGGTGACGCGGGTCAGGCAGGCGGTCGTGCGGTGGCTTCTCCTGCTCCTCAAGGCTTCTCCAGCTGCCCGACGACATGATCCACACGTTCAGGATCTCCGCTTCGAGCGGCGGGCCCTGGGTGAAGTGCTCAAGATTGCCGAGCGGAGTGCCGTTCTCGGTGAGGGCCGCGGCGATGTTCTCGCGCATCTCGGCGGGCAGCCGGCCGAAGTCCACCTCGATGTCGCGCTCCTCGCCGCCTTCGGCGATGCGCACGCCGATGACGTGCCTGGCGTACTTGGGAGCCTGTTCTGGCTCGGGGACCGGCGGCTCCTGCCCGGGGTCGGCGGCCTCGCGCAGCAGCGCCTCCGTCCACTCCTCAAGGTGGCACCAGTGACGCCGCTCGTAGATGCGGCCCCGGCCGGGGCGCGGTCGCCTGGACGGGTCGCGGACGAAACCGTCGAGCCACCGTTCGAAGGTGATGATGTCGCTCACCTGGTCGTAGGTGGCGGTCAGGTCCTCCAGCGCCGGTGGGAACGGCTCGCGGGCGACCGGCTGGAACGGCGGCAGCGTCCCCGGCTCGAAGTCGTCGATCTCCTCTGGCTCGGCCGCCATCACCCCGTAAGCCTGGGAGAGCCGCGCCGCCAGCTCGGCGGGCAGGACGCTCGCCGCCTCGCGGACGGCCTCGGCTCCGGCGGGCGTGAAGCGCCGGGCATGCTTGACGGCCAGGCGCACCGCGCGCTCGCGCACCTCGTAGGCCTCGCACAGGAATGCCGAGGCGAGCGCCGGGGCCAGCTCGTCGAGGTCAGCGTCCGCGTCGCGGGCGGCTTGGTCGAGCAGGGTCAGTCCGGCCCGCACGAGCTTGCCCTCGGGGCGGAACAGCAGCGCCGACACCGCCTCTTCGAGCTCCTCGCCGCTCAGCCCACCCGCGCCGCGCAGCTGCCGTAGCGCCAGCTCGGCCACCGGCCCCGGCGCGGCGGGCAGCAGCCGCAGGTAGTCGCGAGTGCGCTCAGCGCTCGGCGCCGGGTCGAGCATCTCGTGCAGGCGAACGAAGAAACGCAGGTCGGCGGGGTTGCCACCGCGCAGGAACCGGCGCAGACAGCCGTCGACCAGCGGCTCGGGGGCGAGTCGGCCGACCGCGACCGCGGCACGCAGCGCCCCCAGCCAGGTGCGGAGGCTGGGATCCCACGAGGGCGGATCGACACTGTCCCCGCGCAGCGCCCGGCCCACGCCCTCGGCCTCGAACAACCGGGGCACCAGGTGCTCGGCCAACGGGTCGTGCTCCAGATCCGGCGGCTGGGACACCCAGGCGACGGTGAGCGGGTCGTGCTCGGGCGGGACGGCACCGCTACGGCGCAGCAGCTCCAGGGCCAACGGCATGCTGTCGTCCCTGACCTGGGTCCGGTTGCCACGCAGCCGCAGGGCCAGCCGCACCGCGAGACCGGCCTGCCACTGCTGCGGTCGCGCGGCGATCACCCGCAGCAGCGGCCCGGAGTCCAGCGGTGGCCGCCAACGGGTGAAGTCGCGCCGATACAGCCAGGTCGCGACGGCCGCCATCCCGCCGAACACGCCCGCCCCGGCGACCCGCATGGGCTCGATCCATTCCTCGCCGTCGGTCCACACCCCCTGGCGCCGGTCGCGTTCCTCGACCGCTGTCCTGGCGACGCCGATATGGTCGGGCAGCTCGCGAGCAACCTCCCGGCACCCGGCCTCGTCCAGAGCCAACACGGTGTCTGCGACCAGGGCCGGGTCACCGGCGGCGATGGCCGCGCGCACGCTCGACCAGGCCCCGCTCACGGGGGAGTGTGTCGTCATGCCGCACACCGTAGAGATCGCCCCCGACAGAACCGGAACTCATATGAACAGCACCGGGTACGCGATGCGTTGGAGGCGGGGAAGGCGGAGGCCGTGCCGGTGCCGACGGTGAAGCTCACGCAGCCGGCGCGACCGCGACGCCAGGCGCTGTGAGAGAACCGGTTTTTACCGGAGCGGTAGCCGGACGGCCGGCGGGAGAGGGGAGACTCCGGGGTGTGCCTGGAACGACTGGATCATCAGTGCGGCGAAGCGGCGGGCGGCGGCCGCCCTCAGCGCGGGGGACTCGGCTCGGATGCCCTCGTTCGCCGTCATCGTCAGGACGACGTCTTCCAGAACGATGTCGGCGCGCAGGTCGCCCGCCTCCTTGGCCTTGCTCAGGAGTTCGCGCATCCCGCGTAGGGCGCGGTCGCGGTCGGCGGCCAGGCCCACCGATGCGGGCAGTCGTGAGACGAAGGCGTGGGAGAAGCTCCGGCCGAGGGCACGCATCTCCATGAGCCTGAAGATCGTCTCACGGAACCCGTGCCAGGGGTCGGGGTCGGCCCGGCCTTCGTCGACGATCTGGGAGCACAGCGTCATCCCTTCGCCGAAGGCCGCGGTGAGCAGGGACTCCTTGGTCGGGAAGTGCCGATAGACGGTCGCCGGGCCGACCTGGGCGCGGCGGGCGATCTCCCGGATCGGCACGTCCAAGCCTTCCTGGGCGAAGGCGGCGCGGGCAGCGGCGAGAATCCGGGCGCGGTTGTCCCGGACGTCCGAGCGCCGACTCTGTCTCACTTCCGCCGTCACGGCTCTCACTTTAGACAAGCGGATGGAGTGCTCCGTTACCGTCAAATTTCATGAGAGCTGTCCAGTTTTCCGAGTACGGTCCACCCGAGGTCCTGCACGTGGCCGAGGTTCCGGAGCCGCACGCCGGACCGGGGGAGATCCGCATCGCCGTCCGGGCGTCCGGACTGTCCGCAGGCGAGGCGCGCCTGCGCTCAGGGGAGATGCGTCATGTGGTGCCGCTGACGTTCCCGTACCGGACGGGGTTCGACGCCGCGGGCGTGGCCGACGAGGTCGGCGACGGCGTCACCGGCGTTCGTGTCGGCGACGAGGTGTTCGGGATGGCGCATTCCGCCGTGCGCGGCGCCAACGCCGACCACGTCGTCCTGACCGCCTGGGCTCCCAAACCCGCGGCATGGGACTGGGCGGAGGCCGGCGGTGCGGCGGGCCTCGTCGAGACCGCCACCCGGGTTCTCGACCGGCTCGCCGTCGGCCTCGGTGACACGGTGCTGATCCAGGGCGCGGCCGGTGGGGTCGGCACGGTCGCCGGCCAGCTCGCGGCGGTCCGCGGCGCCCGGGTCATCGGCACCGCCAGTGCCCGCAACCATGACTTCCTGCGTTCCCTCGGCGTCGAACCGACGACCTACGGGCCCGGCCTGGTCGAACGCGTCCGAGCGCTGGCCCCGGCCGGGGTGGACGCGGTGTTCGACTGCGCCGGAGGAGCACTGCCCGACCTCGTCGCCCTCGCGGAAGACCCGGCCCGGGTCGTCACGATCGCCGACACCACCGCGGCCGCGCACGGCGTCCACATATCCCACGGCGTCCCCGACGACGGCACCGCCCTCGCGGCGAACGCCGACCGGCCGGCGGTACACGGCCTCGGCCTCGCCGTCGACCTCGCCGCCCAAGGCCGCCTGCGCATCCCCGTCGCCGCCGCGTTCCCGCTCACCCACGTCGCCGCCGCCCACGAACTGAGCGAGACCCGCCACGCCCGCGGCAAGATCATCCTGATGCACTGACCACTCATTCTCATAGTGACTCAGACGTCGTCTCATTTGGTGAGTCGGCGGTAGCAGATGAGGGCAGCGGCGATGGCGACGAAGGAGCTGAAGTGCTCGGCTCGCCGCTCATAGCGACGGTGGAGCCGACGACAGCCGGCCAGCCAGGAGACGGTTCGTTCGACGACCCAGCGATGGCGCCCCAGTCGTTGGCTGGACTCGATTCCACGGCGCGCGACGCGAGGGGTGATGCCGCGCCCACGTAGGAAAGCCCGTAGGTGTGGGTAGTCGTAGCCCTTGTCGCCGTGGAGTTTGCCAGGCCGTCGTCGGCGCGGTCCGCGGCGCGAGCGGATCGGTGGGATGCTGCGCACCAACGGCTCCAAGGCCTGGCTGTCGTGGGTACTGGCCGCACTGATAGCGACAGACAGCGGCAATCCGATCCGCTCAGCGATGAGATGGATCTTCGACCCTTTCTTGCCGCGATCGACAGGATTGGGGCCTGTCAGATCCCCCCTTTGGCCGCCCCAACGCTGACCGAGTCGATCGCGCACCACGACCAGTCCAGTTCGCCGCGGGAACCGAGCTCATCCAGCATGACCCGATACAGCTTGGATCACCCCCGTGCGGCGCTCCACTCGGCGAAGCGGCGATGCGCAGTCTGCCAAGACGCGCCAAAGATCGGTGGCAGCTGCCGCCAGGTGCAGCCGGTGGTGGCCACGAAGATGATCCCGGCCAGGATCAGGCGGTCTTCGGCCCGCCGCCGTCCGCCTCCTTGCAGCCGGGTGGGTGCCGGGGGGCCACTCGCTGAAACAGCTCCCACAACTCGTCCGGCACCAGCGGCTGAAGGAACGAATCCACGGAAGATCCAACGACCGAAACGGCTGATCGCTTCCGGACAGACACACGATAGTCTCGCCATGACGATCATGAAATGAGGTACGTCATGACCGGATCGCCCCCGAACAGCCTGGACATGTCCCGAGCTGCCCGCCTGGCCCGCCACGGCTCGGTCTCTACCGCCCTAGCGCTGTTCAGCGACCGGCGTCTCGCCGAACTCGTGGAGACCGCACCACACCGCGGCACCGGCGTCGGCGGTACCACGGCACTGCTGGAGATCGAAGGAAAGCCGGTCTTCGTCAAGCGCGTTCCCCTCACTGACCTGGAGAGACGCCCGAAGAACATCGGCTCCACGGCGAACGTATTCAAGCTCCCCGCGTTCTGCCACTACGGGCTCGGATCCGGGTCGGGCTTCGGCGCGTGGCGCGAGCTGGCAGCGCATGTCATGGCAACCGGCTGGGTGGTCGGCGGGCGCTACGAGGGCTTCCGCTGCTGCACCACTGGCGAGTACTGGCGGAGCCGGTCCGCACGCCGACGGCCGGAGAGCGGGCGGAGTTGGAGGAGGCCGCGGCGTACTGGGAGTCGTCCCCGGCAGTGCGCGCGCGACTAGAAGCGCTCGCAAGTGCGTCGGCGGCCGTCGTGCTGTTCCTGGAGTACATCCCACAGGACGTGAGCCGGTGGCTGGAAGCGCAGGCCGCCCGTGGCGGGGACGCTGCCGGAGCGGCGTGCTCGCTGCTGGAGGGGGAACTGGCTGCCGGGGTCTGCTTCATGAACGCGAACGGGCTGCTTCACTTCGATGCGCATTTCGGCAACATCCTCACTGACGGCCGCCGCATTTATTTCACTGACTTCGGCCTCGCGGCCTCCTCGCGGTTCGAGCTTTCGGCCGCCGAATGTGCCTTTCTCCAGCTGAACGCCGGCCACGACGAGTCCTACGCGGCCAGGGAACTGGTCAACCAGTTGCTGATCGCCCTGAGCCACCCAGTCGGGCGGGCGGAGCTCCTCGATCTCGTACGGCGATGCGCAAGAGGCGACGTCCTCTCGGGCGTCCCGGAGCCTGTCGCGGCGATCGTCAGGCGCCACGCGCCTGTCGCCGCTGTCATGAACGACTTCTACGGCAGGCTGCTCGGCGAGACCAGGACGGCCACCTACCCCGCCGCTGACATCCACCGTGCCCGTACTCCCCCGTCCGTCTGAATGTCCGTCCGCACCTGCGTGGCGGCGCCCCGGAGGGTGACCGAGTGGAGCGGGGCAAGAATGTGGGCCAACCACCCGCTGTGCGATTTGTTATAGCAACCTGACCAAATGAGACGACCTCTTATGACGAACAGCGTTTCGAGGGGCTGGTCACGTCGCGGGAAGGCTGGTTTGGGCAGTTCACCGACGGCACGCTGCCTCGGGGCACGGTGGCCGGACGGGCGTGTCTGTTACTCCGAGTGGTTTGACAGACACGGAGGCGGACTGCTTCACTTGGGGCATCGCCCCACGGGACATGCGCCGGTGGGAACAGGCCCCGTCCGTTGGACGGGGCCTTGTATTTTCTCACCAGGTCGTCGGCCGCCGGATCTCTCCTCGCGAGTCCTCCAGCTTTTCCGGAAACTGGCAGGTAGCCAGGACGGTCTCCCGGATTTCCCGGAAGAAGGTCGGGGCGGCGGCTTGCAGGTCGACACTCCGTCCACGTACGCGATGGGGGTTGACCACGCCCACGCGGAGGCCGACTTCGTGGCAGACCAGCCGGATGGGCTCGGCCAGATCGGCGTCATTGCTGATCACGATGGCGACCTGGCAATCCTCTCGGAAGGCGTCCGCGAGCAGGTAGGTCGCAAGGTTGACGTCCGACCCTTTCTCCTCGGTCTTGATGACCTCCACCGTCGTGGGGCCTGTTGTAGGCGGATAGGCGAGTCGCATTCTTGTCTTTTTCCGCTGGAACCGCCCTAGATGGATGGTGAGATGAGGAATGGTAGACAGAGCTCTGAGGTAAAAATCCTGTTTGTTTGGGCCGTCGGGGTCATCGGGGCGGGCTGACACCTTGGCAGTGAAGTAGCGGATGCGGTGGATCTGATGGGTGGGTGCGAGCCGCCGGGAAAGAGCGTCGAGGTCCAACCACTTGTAGGGAGTTCCCTTCAGGCAGCCGTAGAACAGGTTGAACCCATCAACGTAGAAGTTCGTAATCACAGAGTGAATGTATCGTCACATAAAGTTAAAGTGGTGGGGTTTGGCATTGCTGCTCGGGTGGAAGTGTGGAGGCCGGAAGACAGTAGGACAATTGCCTCTCGACCGAAGAGCGCGACGTCGGGCATGGCTCATTGAGGGCGGGAGGTGTCCTTAGCGCGATCGGGCGAGTCGGAATCCCAGGTCGTCGATGCGGAAGGTCGGGTGGCTCTTGCGGCGGCACGACGCCCGGCACCCCCGGGGGTGATCGTAGAGACCTCCGCCCCTGAAGACCCGGTACGGGCCGTAGACCTCGGGGTCGTAGACGTCCCAGCACCACTCCCACACGTTGCCGATCATGTCGTACAGCCCCCACGCGTTCGGCGCCCTGGTCGCGACGTCGTGGACCTCGCCGCCGGAGTTGCCGCGGTGCCAGGCGATCTCGTCCAGCTCCCCGTAGCGGACGCCGGTGGTCCCGGCCCGGCACGCGTACTCCCACTCGGCCTCGGTCGGGAGGCGGTAGCCGTCGGCCTCCCGGTCGAAGACCACGTCCTCGCCGTCGGGGTCGTCGCCCATCGAGTAGCAGGGGGCGAGCCCTTCCGCCCGTGAGAGCAGGTCGCAGAACCGGACGGCGTCCATCCAGGAGACCTCGGTCACCGGCGTCCGCGGCCCCGCCGGGCTCGCGGGCGCCTCACCCAGGACGGCGCGGTACAGCTCGCGGGTCACCGGATAGGAGGCCAGCTCGAAGGCTCCGATCTCGACCTTCCAGATCGCCTTCGTGCCCTCGTCCCGCAGGAAGACGTTTCCCGCCGGGATCGCGACCATGTGCTCGGCGATGGCGATGGCGGTCGCCTCGCGCGGCGTCGACTCGGCGATCATCGTTCGTCCTGCTCCACCCGATCGGTCCCGGACACTCCCGTCCGCGAACGCTACCAGGCGCGTCGGCGGGCCGACGGTCTCGCGGTCGCGACCGGGATTGTCGGTCTGTTCCGCTACGTTGCCGCCATGGCGGATTTCGTACTGGTCGCAGGTGCGTGGCTCGGGTCGTGGGCGTGGGACGAGGTGGTGCCCGAGCTGCGCGCGGCCGGGCACGGCGCCCATCCGCTGACGCTGTCCGGTCTCGCGGACAAGCGGGGCGTGCCCGCCGGGCAGCGGACCCACGTTCAGGACATCGTCGACGAGGTCGAACACCGCGATCTGCGCGACGTCGTCCTGGTCGGGCACAGTTACTCGGGAATCCCGGTCGGTCAGGCCGCCGAGCGGATCGGTGACCGGTTGGCCCGCGTGGTCTTCGTCGACTCCAACGTTCCGGCCGACGGAGAGTCCTTCGTGTCCGGCTGGCCGTACGGCCGGGCGATGGTGGAGGCCTCGATCGCCGAGACCGGCGGCTTCTGGGCGCCGCCTGTCGCGGCCGACTACGACGGCCAGGGTCTCACCGGCGAGCAGATCGCCCGGATCGTGAGCGGCGCGACGCCGCATCCGGGCGCCACGTTGACCGAGCCGGCGGTGCTGGCACGCCCGCTCGGCGAGCTCCCGGCGACGTACGTCAAATGCCTGCTCGACGGCGACGAGCCGAGCGACGACGTGGCCAAGCTGCTGAGCGGTGAGCACTGGCGGCTGGTCAAGATGGACACCGGTCATTGGCCGATGTTCTCCCGGCCGCGAGAGCTGGCGCGGATCCTGCTCGACGAGGCCGCGGCGTGATGGTCACCGCCGTTCCGGCCACTGTTGTCAGGCGCATGAGTGGACGGTGTGGGAGTGCCTGAGCGAGGCGCGGGTGCCGCGGCGGAGCGCGGCGGTCTCGCGTGGGCGGTGACCGAGATGGCCGCGCCCCAGTACGTCGCGGTCGCGTTGCCGCCGGTGGCCGGTCTGCTCGCCCACGGATGGGTGGGCGCGCTGTGGGGTCTGCTCGCGTCGGCGCTGTGTGCCGGTGTGCCCGTTGGGGTGATCGCGGTCGGCGTGCGGCGGGGCCGCCTGGACTCGATGCATCTGGTCGACCGGAATTCTCGCAGGGGGCCGATGCTCACCGGGCTGATCGCGGTGGTCGTCGGTCTGGCGGTGCTGGTCCTGCTGGACGCGCCGCTCATCGTGACGGCCACGGCAGGGGTGATGCTCGGCTGGATCCTGGTCATGGGGGCGATCACCCTGACGTGGAAGGTCTCCTTTCACACGGGGGTGTCCGCCGGGGCGGTGGTCGTGCTGGCACATGTGCTGCCCGCCGCGGTGACGCTCGCGGTGGGTGCCGTCCTCGTCGGCGTGATCGGGTGGGCTCGGGTGAAGGTCTCCCACCACACGCCCGCCCAGACCCTCGTGGGTGCGGTGACCGGGGCGGGCGTGGCGTGGGCGGTGCTGGCACTGACGCTCTGACTCTGCCTTCGGTTTCGCGTGCTCCATCCCGAGATATGGGGCCGAACGCCTCAGCGCAACGATGACCTGGCCGTGGGCGCCAACCGGAGTCGCCACGGAGCGCCGGTGAGGGTTTCCGACAGTTCCGGGAGCACCCGATCGCGCCATGTGCGTGAGCCGGCCAGCCGCTCCTGGTGATCGGCGAGATCGTCGGGACCGGCGAACCGGGAGAACCACACGAAGACGTTCTCCCCGGTGCGGACCGGCAGGGCGGGGAAGGTGTTCTCGGCGTACTCGGTTCGCAGGCAGGCGAGCGGCCGTGCTCCGGTCTCGGTCAGCGCCGGTCGTACGGAGCGGTCGAAGAAGTCCGCGAACGCGTCGTCGAACGGCCGGTCGCGGTGACAGAGCGTCGCGACGACGATCGACGTCGGAGTGGCATCGCCGAGTGGAGGCCGCGCCGCTGCCGGGAAGTCCTCTCGGGTGCGCAACAGCAGCACGTCATCGGAGTCGATCATCGTCGCGTTGGCCCGGTCGCGGTTCGCCTTCCAGACCGGACCGCCGTAGAAGGAACGCAACGCCTCGGCGCGGCGCTCCATGTCGGGAAATCCGCGGAGCCAGACGAATCGGTCCGGGGCGTCGAGGTCGCGGAACTGGCCGATCACGGTCATTCCCGTCGCCTCCTGCGGCTCGACGAACTCCCGCTCGAAGAGGTCGATCAGTACGTCGCGTTCACCCTCGTGCAGGGTGTACTGCCTGAGCTCGACGATCGGGTATCGACTGTCCTCCACAGGTGAGGCTCCTTCCGTTTTGATGGAACAAACATTGTTACTACTGAAGGCGCGTGTTATCCGAAGGCGGGCGTCGGTGCGCCTACAGGCAGTCCCGCAGCACGTCGGCGATCGAGGTGAGAGCGAGTTCGCGGCGCAGGCTCTGGTCGGCCCGGTCGTAGACCACGTCCAGCACGGGCCGGATGCCCCTGCCGATCGGGCATTCCAGGTTGGGTTCGGTGCGGTGCATGGCGAAGAGCGGTTCTCGCTCCACGGCGTCGTACACCTGAAGCAGGGTGATGTCCTCGGGCGCGCGGGCCATGCTCCAGCCGGCCCCGGCCCCGTGGCGGACCTCCACCAGGCCCGCCCGGCGCAGATCGCCGAGGCTGCGTCGGATGATCACCGCATTGGTGTTGACGCTGGCGGCGACCTGCTCCGAGGTGAGCCACTCCTGCCCGCGCCGCTGGGCGAGCGCGATCCAGGTCAGCGCGTGTACGGCGATCGTCAGCCGGCTGTTCGCGGCCATCGGCCCTCCTGTCTGTAACAAGGCATGTTACAGCTAAACGGCCGGCGCGGAACCGGACGCGGAGCGCGCGAAAAGCGATCGGGTGCTTGGTCGTACGTGTTCACCGGCGGCGACGTGAGTTCCAGGCGGTGAGGCGCAGGATCGGCGTCGTCGGGATCGTGAGAGCGCCTTCCCGAACGCCGTCGCGCGGGCCGCCTCGTGAAAGCCCAGGTCCAACGGCATTCGGGCCCGCGCCACCTCACAGCCGGGACCTCAGCACGTCGACCTCACAGCCCGGCGCGAACGGGTCGAAGCCATGCTCGCCCAGCCAGCGAACCACCAGCAGGCTCCGCAACGACCACCAGGCGCGGATCACGTCGAGGTCGACGTCGGTGCCGTAGCCGGTGACGACGTCGCCGAGGTGCTCCTCGTGTCCGAGCGTGAAGGTGGCGAGGTCGAACAGGGCGTCACCTCGGCCCGCCTCGGACCAGTCGATGATGCCCGTGATCTCGTCGCCGTCGACGAACACGTGAGGGATCTGCAGGTCGCCGTGCGTGAACACCGGAGTCCACGGCCGGAGCGCGACCTCGGCGACCTGGCGGTTGCGGGTGACCAGGTCGGCGGGCAGGACGCCGTTCGTCACGAGCCACGCGCACTCGCGGTCGAGATCCGCCGCCAACTCCTCGATGCCCCGGCCGGCCTGGCCGAGCCGGGGCGGCAACGGCGCGTCGTGCAGCTTCCGGATGGCGGCGCCCGCCGCGGCCCACGCCGCCGGGGACGCGGTCGACGGCTCGCCGAGGCGACCGAGGGCCGTTCCCGGGACCGCGGTGATCGCGAGCACCGGCGACTTGTGCCACAGGACCTTCGGGGTCGGGACCGGCGCCAGGGTCATCGCCTCGACCTCGACGTCGATGCGCGCCTGATCGGCGTCCACCTTCAGGAAGACGTCCCCGACGCGCAGGGTCGCGCGCTCGGAATGGGCGACGACTACTTCGACCTCATCCATGGGCAGCCAGTATCCCGGGGATGATCGTCGAAGTCGCCGGGTTTGTCACGTGCGACGGCAGCGGCCGACCGCGTCCCGCCACCGAGCGGCACCGGGCCACCCGAGCCGGACTTGGTTCGCGCCCGTCACCCGTCACCCGTGACTCGATGCGGGTGCGTATCGCCACCGCCCGCGGGTCGTCGTAGTCGGCGAGGAGGCCTAGTGCCATCGTCCAGTGCCGGTCAGCCGCCTCAGGGTCCTCGTCGAGTAAGGCCGCCCCCAGACCGTCGAGAGCCAGAGCCTCGTGCCAGGTGTCGCCGAGTTCGTGATGGACGGTCGAGGTTCTGCGGCACGGAATGGGCGCGGACACCGAGAGCGACCAGGAAACGGTGTAGGGCCTCATGGGCGGTGACCGGTTCGCCCGGGTCGTAACCACGGAGATTGATGTAGAGCTGCCCGTCGGGAAAGCGATCCTGGACCTGGTGGCCCAGCGCAGCGCGAGCGATGTCTTCCCCACGCCCGCAGTCCCGGCGATCACGTAAACCGAGATGACATGCGGATCGCCGTCTCCGCCGATCAGAACGGTGTTCAGCTCTTGGAACTCGTCGGTGCGATTGACGAACCCGCGCACATCGGCCGGGAGTTGCCGCGGGGTGAGGTGAGCGGATTCGCTCCGGTTCGGTTTGCCGTGTTCGTGAAAGTGAACTCCGCCACTGACGTCTCTGGCCTGTACGACATCACGAGAGGACCCTGACAGCTCGGAACGCGAACCGCCGGAGTGATCTTCTCCCTCTCCGGTCTTTCTGACGTCTACTCCGTCTTCGGCTGGGGCGAGTGAAGATGGGCCAACTCGCGGTCGAAGTAGGAAGTCACATCTTCGCCAGCCTCATAGAGGTTTTTGATGTATTTTTCCCAACTTGCGATGAAGCCGGGATCGGTGTAGCGGACCGCGCCGTCCGGGACGTCGGTCGCGGTTTAGAGGACGTGGTAGAGGGTCTGCCCGCCGAGGATGACCACTTCCGGCAGTGGATCGGTCTTCTCCAGGGCCTCCACCCTTTCCGCGCCGATCACACGGATCCTCTCACCGCACTCGGCGCGGATACGCAGAGAGTGCAGCTCCCATCGCATATACGGTGTGAGTGGCGTCTCGACCACGCGTACCCGGTGAAAGAAGGAACCGCGACGTTCGTCCTCCTGGGTGAGCGCGAGCAGGTCGTCCCGCCTTTCGTCGAGAAGCCGCAGCGCCTCGTCCCAGTCGCTTCGGCGAAAGGCGTCACGACTTGGACTGTCCTGCTCCTCGAAGTGCTGCCGCCGCTCGAACTTCCAGGAGTCATGATTGCGAATCCGCGCGTCCCGTTGCCGGAAGTCGCGTCGGTAGGCTTCCCTGACGAGTTTCTCGCCCTGCGGGGGAACGGGGAAGGGGGCGCCGGGATCAAGCATCGGGGATGTCCGCCTTCGCTGTGTCCTGTGCTTTGTGCGGCTTCGGGGCGCCGAAGGTGATGCCGCCTTCGATATCTCTCGCCTGCACCGCGCTGCCGTGCACGGTGCCGCTGATCTCGTTGTGCACGCCACCCGGTTCGGGTTGGGCCGCTTCCGGGTGTGAGGAGACCGTGCCGTAGATCGCGAGACCCAGTCCCAGCAGTCCGACGAAGGCTCCGAGAACGCTGGCGAGCTTGTCGGCACGATCCAGGCCGACCGCGATGAAGTAGCACCCCAGCGCGGCCAGCGCCACCAGCGTCACGGCCACCCCCGACCAGGTCAGTGCGCGTCTCGACATGCGTTCAGTGTCGGCCATGTCGCACGGTGGCGAAAGCCCGTGCTGTCACGCCCTTGGGGTAGGTCACGGGGTCGTCGGCCGGTTCGACGACGGTGTCACGGTGCTCACGACGGTCGACGGGGCACCGTGCTTGTTTGGTAACGGTGATGTAACAGACCTTTACCGGTGATTACGTTCGGTGGTTGACTCCGAGCATCCACTGTAAGCGCTTCCACCTTCAGTCGTCGTTGAGTGTAAGCGCTTCCACTCGGCAGGGAGATCGGACGACAGGTGGCAAACAGCGACGAAGGTCAGGGGGCGACCATCTACGAGGTCGCGCAGCGGGCGGGTGTCTCCATCGCCACCGTCTCCCGGGCTCTGCGCAACACCGGACCCGTCTCGGCCGGGACACGCGAGAAGGTGCTGAGGGCGGTCGAGGAGCTCAGCTTCACCCCGAGCCGCCTCGGCGTCTCCCTCGCCCAGGGCCGCCACGCGGCCAACGGGATCGTCTTCCCCGACCTGTCGGGCCCCTACTTCGCCGAAGTCCTCCTCGGCTACGAGGAGGTGGCCTCCGAGCTCGGCCGTTCCGTGCTCATCCTGTCCACGCGCGGGCGGGCCGCCGTACAGGACCTGGTCAGGGACCTGGTCGGCAGGGTGGACGGCATGGTGATCTTCGGCAGGACCGTCGAGGACGCCGTGGTGGACGAGATCGTCAGGAGCAGGACGCCGCTGGTCCTGCTCGCCCGCGACCCCGTCGAGCGGGCCGACGCGGTCTGCAGCGAGAACACCTCCTCGGCCGAGGCGCTCACCGCCCACCTGCTCGGCCACGGTTACTCCACCTTCGCGATGGCCGGGGACGACGACGGGGGCGACGTCACCCAGCGCTGGACCGGGGTGAGACGGGTCCTGTCCGACCACGGGATCCGGCCCCCCGAGCCGCTGCCCTGCGAGTTCACCGTGGAGGGCGGGTACGAGGCGGGGCGGACCCTGCTCGCGGGGAAAGCAGGGAAGACGGGAAGAGCCGGTGGAGCGGGCCGGCCGCAGGCGGTGATCTGCGCCGACGACCAGGTGGCCCTCGGCGTCATCCTGGCGGCCGAGGAACTCGGCCTCGACGTGCCGGGCGACGTGGCGGTCACCGGCTGGGACGACATCATGGCCGCCCGCCACGCCAGGCCCGCCCTCACCACGGTGCGCCAGCCCATGCGCCTGCTCGGCGCCAGTGCCGCCCGCGCGCTGGACGAACTCATCAGGGGCACTCGCAACGTCCCGAAGTCCGAGATTCTCCCCACCCAGCTGATCGTCCGATCCAGCTGCGGTCCTCACCCCCTGGAGGAAAAGTGAAGAAGTACGCCGTCGGGATCCTCGCGCTGGGACTGGTGCTCGCCGGGTGCGGCCGGAGCGGGGACGGGGCCGCGGAACAGGCGAGGGAGGTCGACACCGGCAAGGCCACCGGGGAGGTCACGGTCTGGGCGATCGGGGCGGAGGGGGAGGCGCTGGGCGCCTTCGCCAAGGATTTCGAGACGGCGAACCCCGGCATCACGATCAACGTGACCCCGCTCGGCTGGGACGTCGCCCACGACAAGATCACCGCGGCCATCGCGGGGAACGCCACCCCCGACATCACCATGCTGGGCAGCACCTGGATGGGTGAGATGGCGAAGACCGGCGCCCTCGACCCCACCCCGGCCGACCTGATCGACAAGTCGGCGTTCTTCCCCGGCGCGTGGGGCACGGTCGAGGTGGAGGGGACCGCGTACGGCGTGCCCTGGTACGTCGAGACCCGCGCCCTGTACTACCGCAAGGACCTCGCGGAGAAGGCGTCGGTGAAGCCGCCCGTCACCTGGGAGGAGACCACCGCGTTCGTGAAGGCGCTCAAGGAGAAGGGCGGCGCCTCGCTCGGCGTGGAGCAGAACTTCCGGCAGGGCTCCTGGCAGGAGGTGCTGCCGCTGGTGTGGCAGGCGGGCGGCGAGATCGTCTCCGACGGGAAGTGGACGCTGGACACGCCCGAGATGGTCAAGGCGCTCAAGCAGTACGGCTCGTTCTTCGAGAGCGGGCTCTCCAGCACCGACCAGCCGACCGGCGCCTTCCCGCAGACGTTCGTCAAGGGGAAGGTCGGCGCCTTCTACTCGGGGCCGTGGATGATCGCGGGCCTGGAGAAGGAGGGCGGCGACGGCTTCGGGGACAAGTTCGCCGTCGCGCCCTACCCGAAGGGCAGCGCGGGAGGTCCCAGCCTGGTCGGCGGCAGCGACATGGTGGTCTTCAAGGACGCGAAGAACCGTGACGCGGCCTGGAAGTTCCTGAGCTGGCTCGTCGACCCCAAGGTCCAGGCCACCTGGTACACCAAGGTCAACGCGCTGCCCAGCGTCGAGGCCGCCTGGCAGGACCCGGCGCTCACCGCCGACGAGCGGGTCACCGTCTTCGGTGAACAGCTCAAGGACGCGAAGGCCGTGCCCGCCGTCCCGACATGGGAGCAGGTGGCCAAGGTGATGGAGACCGAGGTCGAGAAGATGGCCCTGGGCAAGCAGACCGCCGAGGAGACGGCCAAGCGCGTCCAGGAGCAGGCCGAGACCATCGGGACCGGGGTCTGACCATGGTGGTCAGCGAGCGGGTGGACTCGCGTGAGTCCACCGCACCGGCCCCCGCCAGGCAGTGGAGCCCCCGGGGCGGATTCCGCCGCACCGGTCTGGCCTGGATCTTCGTGACGCCCTTCGTCGTGATGTTCGCGGTGTTCTGGGCGGGTCCGCTCCTCGTCGAGCTCGGTATGAGCTTCACCGACATGCGCAGTACCGACGTGCGCGACCCCCTGGCGGTGAACCTCGTCGGACTCGACAACTACCTGCGGCTCTTCGACGACGAGCTCATGCGCCAGGCGGCGCTGAACACGCTGATCTTCGTGGTGACCGCGCTCCCGCTCACCATCGCCCTGGGCCTGGGCGCGGCCGTGGCGCTGAACTCGGGGATCGCCCGGCTGCCGGCCGCGTTCTTCCGGCTCGGCTACTACCTGCCGTACGTCACCAGCATCATCGGCGTCGCGGTGGCCTGGAGGTTCCTGCTCGAACCCGACGCGGGCCTGGTCAACCAGGTGCTCGCGGCGGTGGGCGTGGACGGCCCCCGCTGGCTCGCCGACGAGAACCTGGCGCTTCCCGTGATCATCGTCATGACCGCCTGGCGGAGCTTCGGCTTCGACATGGTCGTCCTGCTGGCCGCCCTGCAGGGCATCCCCAGGGAGCTGTACGAGGCGGCGGAGGTCGACGGGGCCGGGCGCTGGGAGCGTTTCCGCTCCATCACGCTGCCGATGCTCCGTCCGGCGCTGCTGTTCTGCACCGTCTACAGCTCGATCGGGTTCGCCCAGTTCATGGAGGAGCCGCTGGTGATGACGCGGGGAGGCCCGGCGGGAGCGACCACCTCGGCCTCGCTCGCGATCTACAACCAGTTCGGCTCCGGCAACTACGGCTACGCCGCCGCGGCGGCGAGCGTCCTGTTCACCGTGATCGTGGCGCTGGCGGTCCTGCAGTTCCGGGTCGGGAGGTCCAGATGACAACCGCTTCGGGTCGTAAGGCCCCCGCGAGAGGCCAGGCTTCCGAGAGGCCGGGGCGCGGGGCCCTGGTGAAACGCCGCTTCTCCACGTACGCGCTGCTCAGCGCCGGGCTCGTGCTCGTCGTGCTCCCGTTCGTCTGGACGCTGCTCACCTCGTTCAAGCCGGAGACCGAGATCAGGCGGGATCCGCCGGAGTTCCTGCCGACGCAGTGGACGCTCGGCAACTACGGCGAGCTGCTGGAGAAGATGAACATCACGCAGGTGTTCTTCAACAGCGCGGTGGTGGCCCTCGCCACCGTCGCGGGCAACCTGCTGTTCTGCTCGATGGTCGGATACGCCTTCGCCAAGATGGCCTTCCGCGGCAAGAACGTGCTGTTCGCGCTGGTCCTGACGCAGATGGCGCTGCCCGCCATCGTGGTGATGATCCCGCAGTTCGTGCTCATCGCGAAGCTCGGCCTGGTGAACACCTTCCTCGGGATCATCCTGCCCGGCCTCGTCACCCCGCTGGGCATCTTCCTGATGCGCCAGTTCATCGCGGACATCCCCGACGAGCTGATCCACGCCGCGCGGGTCGACGGCGCCAAGGAGTTTCGGATCTTCTTCAGGATCGTGATGCCGCTGTGCAGGCCCGCCCTCGCCACGCTCGGCCTGATCACGTTCCTCGGCTCGTGGAACAACTTCCTCTGGCCCGCGGTGGTGGCCCAGAGCGAGGACAAATACACGCTGCCCGTCGCACTGGCGATCTTCAACGGCTACCAGGGCACCCAGTACGGGCTGCTCATCGCCGGGGCGGTGGTCGTCGTGCTGCCGGTCCTCGTCCTCTTCGTCTTCCTGCAGCGCTTCTTCACCCAGGGAATCGCCTCCACCGGACTCAAGTAATCCACGTAAGGAGCCCCCGTGCGTCGTCGTCACGCGGCCGCCCTGGCGGCCTGTCTCGCCCTGATCGCGGCAGCCCCCTCTCCCGCCTCGGCTGCCCCTTCCCCCGCCCCCTCCGCGTCTCCCCTGGTATCCCCCGATGTCCCCTTGACAACGTCGACACCCGCGACGGCTTCGACGGCGGGGCGGCAGCGGGAGGTGCTGCGCCGCTACGCCGCCGACACCTGGAAGTCCATGGTCGCGATGACCGACCCGGCGACCGGCCTGCCCTCCGACAAGATCGACGGCTCACTCGCCCCCGGCACCCGCGCCAAGGTGACCTCGCCGACCAACATCGCCACCTACCTGTGGAGTACGGTGGCCGCCCGCGAGGTCCGCCTCATCTCCAAGGACGAGGCCCGGCGCCGCGTCGCCGCGACGCTCGCCTCGACGGCGAAACTGGAGCGTCACGCCCCCACCGGGCAGTTCTACAACTGGTACGACCCGCGCACGCTGCAGGTCGTACGCATCTGGCCCGAGGACGGCTCCGTCGTACAGCCGTTCCTGTCCAGCGTCGACAACGGCTGGCTCGCGGCCGCCCTCATGATGATCCGCAGCGCCGTGCCCGAGGTCTCCAAGCAGGCCGGGGCGCTGCTGAGCGGCATGGACTTCGAGTCCTACTACGACCCGCAGGCCCGGCCGGACGCGGGCACCGGTCTGCTGCGCGGCGGGTTCTGGCCGGAGAAGCCCACCGGCTGCTCGGTCGAGAGCGACTACAACGACTCGGGGACCACGGTCCACTCCACCTGCCACCACTACGGCGCGCTCACCGAGGCGAGGATCGCGAGCTACGTCGGCATCGCCCTCGGCCAGCTTCCGCCCCAGCACTACTACGGCATGTGGCGGACCTTCCCCGACACCTGCGACTGGTCGTGGGCCGAGCAGAAGCCGGTCGGCACCTGGCGCACCTACATGGGCGTCAACGTCTTCGAGGGCACGTACGGCTACCGGGGCATGCGCCTGGTGCCCACCTGGGGCGGCAGCATGTTCGAGGAGCTGATGGTGACTCAGCTCGTACCCGAGGACGTCTGGGGCGCCAAGAGCTGGGGCCGCAACCAGCCCGTCTACATCGCCGCCCAGATCGAGCACGGCATGAACGAGGCGAAGTACGGCTACTGGGGCTTCTCCCCGTCCAACGACCCCGCCGGGGGCTACCGCGAGTACGGAGTGGACGCGATCGGCATGGACACCCCCGGCTACACCTCAGACCAGGAGCGCACCTCCGTCGACTACGGGTTCGAGGGATGCCGCGAGGGGCAGCCGGAGCCGGAGTCCTACGGTGACGGCGTGGTCACCCCGCACGCGTCGTTCCTCGCGCTGCGCCACACGCCCGGTGCGGCCCTCGACAACCTCGCCAGGCTCAGGACGAACTTCGACGCCTACGGGCCGGGCGGCTTCTACGACGCGGTCGCGGTGCGCAGCGGCAAGGTCGCCAAGCAGTATCTCGCCCTCGACCAAGGAATGATCATGATCGCGCTCGGCAACGCGCTCGCCGACGACAGCCTGCGCCGCCACTTCGCGACCCGCGACGTCACGGCGAAGCTCGCGCCCGTCCTGCGGCAGGAGGAATGGGCCGTCGTGCCTGCCAAGTGACTTTCGTGCCTCCCAGGTGAATCGTGCCGCTCACGCGCGTTGCCTCTCGCGCGTGAGCCGTACGCCACCGCGCACACCCACCCCACCCACACCGACCATCGGGGAGACGTATCCATGAGCACGGCCGACGCCGCACGCCGAGACTGGCAGGCCCGCATCTACCGGGCGTCGGGGGAGGTGACCGCGGCCGGACGGGTCGAGGTCACCGCCCCCCGGGGACTGCGCGCCGACAGCGGAGGCGGGCAGGTCACGCTGACCTGGGAACCGGTGGCCGGGGCCATCGGCTACCTCGTCCACCGCGCGCCCGCCGAGGCGGGGCCGTACACCTCGACCAAGCAGCGTGACGTCGACGTGCCGGCCGTGCCGGATCCGCGCTACGTCGACACGCGCGGGGAGCCCGCCTGGTACAGAGTCGCCGCCGTCACCACGATGGAACGGACCGGCCCCTTCACCGAGGCGGTGTTCGCCGCGCCGCTCGCCGAGCCGGGCGCGACGGTCCTGCGGGTCGACGCCTCGACGAGCACGCGGCCCCTGCCCAGGCCGTGGAAGTACATGATCGGCTCCGAGCACCTGTCGTACATGCTCTCCGCCGACACCGTGGGCGGCCGCCCGATCGGCCCCGAGCTGACCGAGGCACTGTGGACGACGCGGGAGGAACTCGGCGTCGAGACCGTGCGCGCCCACGCGATCCTCTGCGACGACCTCGGCGTCTACCGGGAGGTGGACGGCAGGCCCGTGCACGACTTCACCCGGGTGGACGAGGTCTACGACACGATCACCGCGTTCGGCATGCGGCCGATCGTGGAGCTGTCGTTCATGCCGCGCGACCTCGCCTCCGACCCGTCGAAGACGGTCTTCGGCTACGAGGCGATCATCTCGCCGCCCAGGGACTACGACCGGTGGGGCGACCTGGTCCGCGACCTCACCCACCACCTCGTCGAGCGGTACGGCCTGCGCGAGGTGGTCGACAACTGGGCCTTCGAAGTGTGGAACGAGGCGAACCTGGAGGTCTTCTGGAGCGGCACGCCGCAGGAGTTCTTCCGGCTGTACGACGTGTCGGCGGCGGCGGTCAAGGACGTCCACCCCGACATCCGCGTCGGCGGCCCGTCGTCGGCGGCGAACGGCTGGGTCCAGGAGCTGATCGACCACGTGGACGCCTCGGGCGCGGCGCTCGACTTCGTCTCCACCCACACCTACGGCAACGCCCCGCTCGACTGGCGGCCCGTCCTGGAACGGCACGGCCGCGAGGGCACGCCGATCTGGTGGACGGAGTGGGGCCCCACCCCCACGCACTTCCACGGCATCGGCGACGGGCCGTTCGGGGCGACGTTCCTGCTGCACGGGATGAGGTCGGCGGCCGGGCGGGTGGACGCGCTCTCCCACTGGGTGGCCTCGGACCACTTCGAGGAGCTGGGCCGCCCACCGGCGCTCTTCCACGGCGGGTTCGGCCTGCTCACGGTCGGCAACCTGCGCAAGCCCCGCTACCTCGCGCTCACCCTCGCCGACCGCCTCGGCGAGGACGAGCTCGCCTGCTCGGCCACCGGTGACGTCGCGGGAGTCGAAGTGTGGGCGGCGCGTTCGGCCACCGGCACCGTCGGGGTACTGGTGTGGAACGGCACCCTCGACCAGGACAGGGCCGGCGGCGCGGCGATCCTGTCACGCGAGGTCACCCTCACGGTCGAGGGACTCGCCGAGGGGGAGTACACGGTCGGCCACCACCGGATCGACGAGCGGCACTCCAACATCCGGGCGGTATGGGCGGAGATCGGCGGGGGCGCCGACTGGCCGGAGGGCGGGCAGTGGGACCGGCTCCGTGCCGCGAACGGCCTGGACGAGCTGGAGCCCGCCCGTACCGTCCGCGCGGAGGACGGGACCCTGCGGCTGGAGTTCACCCTGCCGATGCCCGCCGTCTCCTACCTGGAGTTCACCCTGGCGTGATGCGGGGATGCCCGCCGTCTCCTACCTGGAGTTCACTCCGGTGTGACGGGTACGCGCGTCCGCCCTCCTCGCGCTTCGAGGGCGGGGACCGGTCGCCCTCACTTTCGGCGGGATCGCCGGGCCGCTTTCGGGAACCGCGGGCACGCGGGAGAGCAACAACGGGTGTCCTGACCGAGAGCCGAGAGGCCGGATATGAGCGAAACGAGCCGAACCCGGACGGGGGCGGGAGGCACCTTTCCCGCCGACGAGACGGAGGTCGACGACGCCTCCCTCATCGGGCGGTCCCTGCGGGAGCCGGAGGCGTTCGCCGCGGTCTTCCACCGGCACGCGCCCGACATCAAGCGCTACGTCACCCGGCGGCTGGGAGCGGACGCGGCCGAGGACGTCGTGGCGGACACCTTCCTGGCGGCGTTCCGGGGGAGGGAGGGCTACGACCTCTCGCAGCCCGGTGCGCGCCCGTGGCTGTACGGCATCGCGACCAACCTGATCAGGCGGCACAAGCGTGTCGAGGTGCGGCGGCTGCGCGTTCTCGAACGGACCGGCGTCGATCCGGTGACCGTTCCGTTCACCGAGCGCAGCGACGAGCGGCTGAGCGCCGACGCCGTGCGGCGCAGGCTGGCGGCCGCCCTGGCGCGGCTGCCCGCGGGCCACCGGGACGCGCTGTTGCTGGTGACCTGGGGCGGTCTCACCTACCCGGAGGCCGCCCAGGCGATGGGCGTCCCGGTGGGCACGGTCCGTTCGCGGGTCAACCGGGCGAGAGGCAGGGTGCGCGAGGAGCTCGGCGGGATCGATCCCACGTCCGTCAGCGAGGAGACCTTTCATGGATGAGATGACCCAGGTGAACCGGTTGCGTTCCGAGGTGCCCCGGCCGGGCCCGGCGGAGTTGCGCGCCGAGGAGTCGCGGCTGCTGTCGGAGATCGCGGCCCTCGGCGCGGCGCCAACGGCACCGCCCGCACGCAGGGCACTCCGCCCGGCGAGCCTCACCGGGAACCTCGGGCTGAGCCTCAGGACGAGTCTCGCGGTGGGGGCCGGGGCCGCGGTGGTGGTGGGACTCGGCTTCGTCGGCGCCGACTCGTACCTCCAGCGGGAGAGGACCGTCCAGATGGCGCCCGTGGCGATGTCGGCGGTCCTCCAGCGGGCCGCCGACACCGTGAGCCTGCGGGACGAGCTGCGCCCGAAGCCGGGGCAGTTCCTCGCCTACGAGTTGCAGGTCATGTTCCCGGTCAAGCTCAAGGAGGGCGGGAAGGACGTCCGCTACCTCGACCGCAGCCGGTTCAAGGTGTGGCTGCCCGTCGAGGGCTCCCCCCTGGACGGCGGGGTCATGACGAGCGAGCACCTGGAGCCGAGGCCGTTCCCCGGGGAACCGCTGCCCGCCGAGGCCGAACGGCGGAAGGGAGGCGCCGGGGCGCCGTCGAAACTAACCGGTTACGACATCCGTCCCGACCACCAGCGCACCGACTACGTCTCGCTGAGCCGGTTGCCCACCGATCCCGAGGGGATGCGCGAACACCTCTACCGGGGCCTGGGACGCGATCCCCTCGCCGACTACAAGGCGTGGGGGAGCGTCGGCTCGATGATCACTCAGGCGTACCTGCCGTCCGCCCAGCGAGCCGCGCTGTTCAGGGCGGCGGGGACGATCCCCGGCGTCGAGACCGTCGACGAGGCCGAGGACGCCGCCGGACGTAAGGGGGTCGCGGTGGCCATGGTCAACCGGCTCGGCGGGGTGCGGCACGAGTACATCTTCGACCCCGTCACCTACCTGTACCTGGGCGAGCGCGTCGTCGTGGTGGACGAGAGCGCGGCGGGAGCGCCCGAGGGCACCCTGCTGAGCTCGACGGCGCAGCTGAAGGTCGAGGTGGCCGACCGCGCGCCCGAGGTGGCCGCACCCGCTTCGACACCTGAACAGCACAGACCGCTCAATCGTGACACACAGCCCGAGGGGTATTAATCCACACTTTTAATCATGGAACAAGGGGGTGGCGAATCCGTCATTCTCTGCCACCATTGCCCCATGCACGCCTTCCGTCTTGTTCGCGCCGCGGTCTTCGCGGTCGTGTGCGTGACGGCGTCGCTGGTCATGCACGTGCTGGCCGGAGGCAGCCCGGTAGGGCCGGGTGTGCTGGGCTGGGCGGTGCTGCCGACCGCGGCGGGCGCGTTCGTGCTCGCCCGGCGGCGGCGTGGTTTCGGCATGCTGCTGGGGGCGAGCTTCGCCGCCCAGTACGGCATGCACCTGTGGTTCACCTCCGGTGCGCTGCCGCCGTCGACCGGGCATGAGCACGGCGCCGGTGGCCTGTCCACCGGCCTGTTCATGGTGCTGGTGCACGCCGTGATGGCGTTGCTGTCGGCCCACTGGCTTGAGCGGGGGGAGCGCGGTCTGACCACGCTCCTCTTCCTGCTCTTCGCCTCGCTTCTCACCCTGCTGCGGTGGCACGCGCCCGTCGCCTGCCGCCTCACCCTCTCCGCCGCGCCCGACAATCGGGTCTCACCGGTCGCCCGGCTGCTCGCCGCCGCCGTCTCGCGCCGCGGACCGCCCGCTCCCTCGCACGCCGTCTGACATCGGGCCGTCGCGCCCGGACGCCGCCGTGCCCTGCCGGGCCCGCGCCTCCGAGTGCCACATCTTCCCCGACCGTGGATCGTCGCGCCGTCGCGTCCTTCCCGGCCGGTGAGCCCGAGCGCCGCCCCGTCGGCGCCTGACGGCACCCGCAGGTTCCTGTCTCCCCTATGCCGTACGGGCCCGCGAGCCCGGCTCCCACCATGCCCTCCCGCTGGTGAGCGCCGGAATTCCGCCTGCCCCGCGCTACGCCGAACCGAACCTCACACCGCGGTGGCGCGTACCTGAGGGTGCGCGCGTTCCCTGCGAACGGAGAACCCCCCATGACATCCGACGTCGACATCCCGCCCGCGGCCGACCCGGCCGACCCGGCCGGTCCCTCCCCGGCCCCCGCACCCAGGGAGCCCTCCACCTGGGTGACGCTGCGCTCACTCCTGCTCCGCCTGCACTTCTACGCCGGAATCCTCGTCGCCCCCTTCCTGTTGGTGGCGGCGACGACCGGTCTGCTGTACGCCGCCTCCTTCCAACTGGAGAACATCGTCCACTCCAAGGAGCTGACGACCTCCGTGCCGGCCGGGCAGCAGCGGCTGCCCCTCGCCCAGCAGGTCACCGCCGCCACCGCGGCACATCCCGAGGGGACCCTCGCGCTCGTACGGACCTATGACGAGCCGGACGCGACGACCCAGGTACTGCTCGACGTGCCCGGCCTTCCGGAGAGCACCCGCCTCGCGGTCTTCGTCGACCCGTACAACGGCGAGGTCCGCGGCGCGCTGGAGAGCTACGGCAGCTCGGGCGCCCTGCCCGTGCGAACCTGGATCTCCCAGCTTCACCGTCACCTGCACCTGGGCGAGCCGGGACGTATATACAGCGAGATGGCCGCCAGCTGGCTGTGGCTGGTCGGGGTCGGCGGCCTGGTGCTGTGGCTCACCCGCCGTCGCCGCGCCGGACAGCGGCTGCGGCGCGTCGTCGCTCCCGAGCGCGGCGCCCGCGGCCTGCGCAAGACCCTCTCCTGGCACGGCTCGGTCGGCACGTGGGCGCTGGTCGGCCTGCTCGCCCTCTCGGCGACCGGTCTGACCTGGTCGAAGTACGCGGGAGCCAACATCGACGTGCTGCAGACCTCGATCGGCTGGTCCACCCCGTCGCTGCCCGTCTCCGGCGGCCACGGCGACCACGGTGGCCACGCCGCCGGGCAGGAGGCGGGCGCCGCGCCGGTCGCCGACGCCGACCAGGTCGTCCAGGCGGCGGCGGGCAAGGGCCTGTCGGGCCCCCTGGAGATCGTCTGGCCCGCCGAGTCCGGCAAGCCGTACGTCGTCAAGGAGGCGGACCGCCTCTGGCCGCAGCGCAACGACCAGGTGGCGGTCGACGCCGCCACCGGCCAGGTGAGCGCCGAGCTGCGCTTCGCCGACTTCCCCATCGGGGCCAAGCTGACCCGCTGGGGCATCGACGTGCACATGGGAGTGCTTTTCGGCCTGGTCAACCAGATCGTCCTCGCCGTGCTCGCGATCTCACTGATCTCGGTCATCGTGTGGGGCTACCGCATGTGGTGGCTGCGCCGCCCGACCCGCGGTTTCGGCACGCCCTACGCGCGCGGCGGCCTGCGGCGGCTGCCCCTCGCCGTCGCCCTGCCCCTGGCGGCCGTGGCGATCGCGGTGGGCGTGTTCCTCCCGCTGCTCGGCATCTCGCTGCTCGCGTTCCTCGTGATCGACGTCGTCCTGGGCAGGGTCGCGGCGTCGCGGGCGGGGAAGGCCGAAGTCGGCGAGTCCAGTGAGTCCGGAGCCGGGATTCCCGGCTGAGGACACGGCGAAGACCTTCCAGGACCCGGACCGGCCGAGAGCGGACGCCTCGGCCGGCGGGGGTGCGGCGTGGGGCACACGCCGCACCCCCGCCCTCGGTCAGTCGGGGTGGTGCTGGTGCTGCAGGTAGGCGGCGGTCTCGGGGTTGGCGGGGAAGTACGCCTCGATGGCGAGCTCGGCGACGGTGATGTCGAGTGGGGTGCCGAACGTGGCCATGGTGCTGAAGAAGGCGAGCTCCCGGTAGCCGCGGCGCAGCCGCAGGGGGATCACGATGTCACCGGGGCCGGGGCGGTCTATCTCCGGCTCCGGCTGGTCGCAGGGATAGTCGTCGAGCTCCTTCCAGAGCGCGGCGAGGTCGGGGTCGGCGGTGAGGCTCATCTGGCGGCGGAGCCGGTGCAGGAGGTGAGCTCGCCACTCGCCCAGGTTGATGATCCGCTGAGCCATGCCCTTGGGGTGCAGGCTCAGCCGCATCACGTTGACCGGGGGGACGAGCAGCTCCGGCGCGACCCCGCGCAGCAGCAGCCCGGTCGCGGCGTTGCGGTCGATGAGGTTCCAGTGCTGGTCGACGACGACCGCGGGGTACGGTTCGTGCCCGCTCAGCACCTGTCCCAGCGCCTCCCGTACGGACGCCATGTGCGGCGAGGTGAGCGGCGTCTCCGAGTAGAGCGGCGCGAAGCCGCCGGAGAGCAGCAGGTGGTTGCGCTCGCGAAGGGGGAGTTCCAGCTCCTCCGCGAGGCGCAGGATCATGTCCCTGCTCGGTTTGGACCTTCCGGTCTCCACGAAGCTCAGATGCCGGGTGGAGATGTCCGCCTGGATCGAGAGGTCCAGCTGGCTCATACGCCGGCGCTCCCGCCACTGGCGCAGGAGCTCACCTACCGGCCGGGACGCGCTGGTGGTGGTCATGAAGGTCACGATAACCGGGAGAGTGCGGTGAAACCATTACCGCGCGCGTAACGCACATCATGATGTCCAGGATCTGAAGCCGAGGCTGATTTTTCCTGAAGGAACCGGATCTGTGGTGGAACCGGACCATGGGAGGAACCGGACCGTCGGCCGCCTCGATCCCGAGATGGCTAGAATTATGTACATGACTGTTCTTCCGCTCGCGGATGCGAGAAACCGGCTCTCCGGCATCGTCGAGTCCGCGGTCAGAACCCACGAGCGATTCGAGATCACCCGTAACGGCCTGCCCGCCGCCGTGCTGCTCGCCGCCGACGACTACGAGACGATGCGCGAGATGATCGAGATTCTCGCCTCGACGGAGACGGTGGAGGCCATCCGCGAAGGACTCGCCGACCTGGAGGCGGGACGCGTCTCCTCCCCCGAGGAGGTGGAGGCCGAGCTCCGCCGGACCGGTCGTCTGTGAGCGGACGGTACGAACTCCGCCTCACCCGCCGCGCGAGGCAGGATCTCGCCGAGCGGCTACCGGCGAAGATCGTCCCAGCGGTCTGGGAGTTCATCACCGGCCCGCTTCTGGACAACCCGCGCAGGGTCGGCAAACCGCTCGACGAGCCCCTCGCCCCGCAGTGGTCGGCGCGCAGGGGCGACTACCGGGTGCTCTATCTGATCGACGACGGCACGATCGTGGTCCAAGTGATCACCATCCAGCACCGATCGGACGCCTACCGATCCCGCTGAGAGGTGACTTTTGTTGGTGTTCGCCCGGTCCCGGGTGTCCTTGCGGCATATGGACCCGACCTGCTCAGCGTCTGAAGGGCGGCCCTCAGCGGTGTGGAGGCCGCCCCGAGAAGGCGTCAGCGGTGGCGGACCTTGGTGGTGAGGCGGTTGAGGATGCGGTCCCACTCGGTGCCGAAGGGGTTGTCCTGGACGAGGTAGGTCCAGGTGGCGGTGGGACGCTTGAGGCCCGCGCCCTCGAGGTCGAGGCCGTCGGCGGTCACCGTCGCGGTCTCGAAGGTCTCGATCGAGCGTGACTCGATCTCGGCCAGCAGCCGCTGGTAGGCGGGGACGGCGTCCTTGTGGAACTCGTCGATCGGGTTGAGCCGCCCGAGGACCCGCAGGTGGATGCCCTCTCGCAGCTCTCCCAGGTAGGCCAGGTGGTCGGCCCAGCCGCGGTCGAGGTGGAAGAGCACGATCTGGCGGGCGGCCTCGTGCAGCACGTCCTCCTCGACGCTTTCGCGAAGCTCCGCCCACCGCTCGGGGGCCGCGGCGGCGAGGGCCTCACCGGCGACCCGCTCGCGCAGGACCCGGTCGCGGCGCTCCAGCAGCTGGCCGCGCTGGCGTTCGAGCAGGCGGGTGTAGCGCCAGGTGTTGCGGTGGATCTCCATGTTGACGCCCTCGGCGACCCGCTGGGCGTGGCCCACCAGGGAGTGCTCGGGCACGCCCTTGGCGTACTCGTCGGCGACGTAGTGGGCGATCAGTTCGTCCTCGCCGCTGACGTAGAAGACCGAGCCGCCGGGGTCGCCCTGGCGGCCCGCGCGCCCGCGGAGCTGGTCGTCCAGGCGGCTGCTGGTGTGGCGGCCCGAGCCGATGACGTACAGGCCGCCGAGCTCGTCGACGCCCTCGCCGAGGCGGATGTCGGTGCCGCGCCCGGCCATCTGGGTGGAGACGGTGAGCGCGCCGCGCTCCCCGGCGCGGGAGATGATGGCCGCCTCCTCGGCGTCGTTCTTGGCGTTGAGGACCACGCACTCCAGCCCGCGCCCGCTCAGGGTGAGCGCGAGGCGCTCGGACTCGGCCACGTCCATGGTGCCGATCAGGATCGGCCGTCCGGTGGCGTGCACCTCGACGATCTCCTCGACCAGCGCGAGGTCCTTCTCCATCCGGTACTCGAAGAGCCGGTCGGGCTCGTCGGTGCGCACGCACGGCCGGTTGGAGGGGATCACGGCCACCTTGAGGTCGTAGAACTCCCGCAGCTGGTCGCCGACCGCGACCGCGGTGCCGGTCATGCCGCACTTCTCCGGATAGCGGGTGATCAGCGCCTGGACGGTGATCGAGTCGAGGATCTCACCGGTCTCCGAGGGCGAGAGCGCCTCTTTGGCCTCCACCGCCGCCTGCAGTCCGTCGGGCCAGCGCTGCAGCAGCGCGACCCGGCCCCGCGAGGGGTTGATGAGGTGCACCTTGCCGTCGCGGACGATGTAGTCGACGTCCTTGGTCAGCAGGGCGTGCGCGTGCAGGGCGAGGTTCACCTCGGTCAGCGTGGCCGGGGTGTCGTAGAGGTCGAGGCCGAGCGCCTGCTCGACGGTGTCGATGCCCTTGCTCGTGAGGTGGACGTTGCGCGCCTGGTCGTCGAGCTCGTAGTGGTAGCCCTTGACCAGCTGCCTGACCAGCACGGCCATCTCCGGAACCGCGTCGCCGGGGTCGGCGGCACCGGCGAGCACCAGCGGCACCCGGGCCTCGTCGACGAGCACGGAGTCGGCCTCGTCGATCACCGCCACGGCCGGCGCGGGCACGATCAGGTCGTTCACGGAGGTGCTCAGCCGGTCGCGCAGCACGTCGAAACCGATCTCGCTCACCGAGCCGTACGTCACGTCCGCCGCGTAGGCCGCCCGGCGTTCGGCGGGCGTGGAGTTCTGCCCGATCCAGCCGCTGGAGACGCCGAGCGCCTCGTACAGCGGGCCCATCCACTCGGCGTCACGCTGGGCCAGGTAGTCGTTGACCGAGATGACGTGGACGCGCTTGCCCTGCAGGGCGTATCCGGCGGCGGCCATCGCACCGGACAGGGTCTTGCCCTCGCCGGTCGCCATCTCCGCGACGTTTCCCGACAGCATCGCCAGCATGCCGACCAGCTGCACGTCGTAGGGGCGCAGGTCGAGCGTACGGCGCGCGGCCTCCCGCACGATCGCGCAGAACTCGGGGAGGTCGTCGACCGAGGGCGCGGGCAACTCGTCGAGCGCGCGGATCCGCTCCTCGCGGGTCCCCGCCTCGGCGACGACCCGCTCGAACTTCGAGAGGTCGATGGTGCCGGGGCGTTCCAGGAAACGCCGGAAGAGCTGGGTAATCGAGGCCACGTTCCCTCCAACGCCCG
This sequence comes from Streptosporangium sp. NPDC000509, assembly GCF_042898365.1. NCBI lineage: Bacteria > Bacillati > Actinomycetota > Actinomycetes > Streptosporangiales > Streptosporangiaceae > Streptosporangium > Streptosporangium sp. NPDC000509. The sequence goes on from NZ_JBIAYX010000023.1 coordinate 46,976, forward strand.
GTTCCGGGCTCGCGTTCCGTCTCTTCGCACATTGTGGTGCAAAGATCGGCCGTTCAGGATCGCGGTGCGTCCACCAAACGTTCGGGGCACCGGCGACTTGTCACGCTTTGGCATGATAAGTCGGACGTGATTTTAGCCAATACGCCCCAATAAAAGGCGAGCCTTTCGGGTGACCCGGGGTGCAGGGGCCCGGGGGCCGGGTGGCCGCGAGGGGCCCATGCGGATTCGTCAGGATGACCTGGGGCGTCGCGAGGTCTCCCACGGATCTGTCGGGACGGCCCGGGGCGCCGCGAGGGTCCCCGTACGAATTCCTCGTACGGGGACCCTCACCGACCTTTACGCGGCCACACCGACGCGATCACCCCTCTCCTTCAGGGCGAGCAGGGCGACCGCGCCGAGCAGCAGGGCGCTCCCGCACGCCGCCGCCGGAGTGAGCCGCTCGCCGAGCAGCAGGATCCCCAGGATCGCCGCGCCCACCGGCTCCACAAGGGAGATCACGGCGGCCGTCGTGGCGCGTACCGCGACGAGACCGGTGAAGAAGAGCCCGTAGGCCAGGGCCGTCGGGACCGTACCCAGGTAGACGACGACCGCCCAGGAGGCGAGTGGGTCACCCGAGGGCAGCAGCCCCTGGGCGAGCGCGACGGGAAGCAGACAGAGCCCGCCGACGACGAAGCCACCCATCGCGGTGACGTACGGCTCGTCGGTGGAGGCCCGGTTGAGCAGGGTCACCCCCGCGTACCCGGCCGCCGACAGCAGCGCCCAGCCGATACCGGCTGCGGAGAACGTCGCCGACCCGCCGTCGAGCGTGAGCATGGCCAGGCCGGTCAGGGCGATCGCGACCGCGCCCAGTCCCGTGGCGCTCAGACGTTCGCCCAGCAGCAGAAACCCGCCCGCGGCCACCAGGACGGGGGTGGCGCCTATCGTGACCACGGTCGCCACGGCCAGGCCCGATTCGGCGATCGCCGCGAAGTAGGCCGTCTGGTAGACGGCCATCGCCACGCCGGTGACCAGGATCCGCCGGAGCATCGAACCCCGCCGGGCGGGACGGGCCCGCCGAAGGACGGAGAACGGTCCGGTACGTCGGGTTTCTTGGGCGGCCGGGTTCCATCGGGTGGGACGGTCTCGCCGGTCGGTGATGAGCGGTTCGGCGGGACGGTTCCGCGGGGTGGTGGCGAGCGGTTCGGTGTGTCGGGTTTTTCCGGGGGTCCGGTTCCACCGGGTGGGACGGTTTCGCCGGATGGTGGTGGACGTTTCGGCGGTCCCGGGCCTGCCGAGGCCGAACAGGAACCTGGCCAGCAGGAGCACGGCCGCTCCGGCGGCGAATCGCCAGAAGGAGACGGCGACGGGGCCGAGCCCGCCCGTCTGGTGGAGCAGCGCGCCGGCCGCGCCGCCGGTGCCCCAGGCGGTCGCCGCGATGGACACGTACAGCAGGCCCCGCCGTACGGAGACATGCGTCATGGAGATCTCTCCAGATGAGGTGGTCGTCGTCAGGTCGCACGTATGCGGACGGCAAGCACCCACCGGACCACTCGGGTCCGGTCGTCAGAAGAGAAGGGCCGCCCGCTAGAGGGCGGGGGGCGGGGAAATGATCGGAAGCACGGGGTAACCCTAGCCAGGTGCCCTGCACGGCGGCCATCGCTTATGGGCCGCTGCCTTTCACGAAGGTCACTGCTCACGGGACAGGTGCCCTTTGCGAGGGTCTCACTCGTGGGACAGGCGCCCCTCGCGGCGGCGACCGCTCACGGGCCGGGCGCCTGTCATGGCGGGCATCACCTGTGGACCGGATCCTCTTCGCAGCGTTCCCCGCTTACGGATCAGGTGCCCTCACGGCGGTCACCACACGGATGGAGATGTCCCGGCAAACGTGACAGCGGTTGACAGGTATGGGCGAGACGATCGCTCCATGACCGCAAAAGCGCAATTCATCGCCGTGACCATCGACTGTGCCGAGCCCAGGCGGCTCGCCGAGTTCTACGCGGCCGTCTTCGGTTACGAGGTTCAGTACGCGGAGGACACCTACGCCGGCATCGGCGACGGCACGATGAGCATCTACTTCCAGCAGAATCTCGACCGCAAGCCGTCCACGTGGCCCGGCCCCGACAAGCAGTTCCACCTGGACGTCCGCGTCTCCGACCTGGAGGAGGCCGTCAGGGACTATCTGGAACTCGGAGCGACCCGTCCCGACTTCCAGCCGGGCGAGGGAAAGTGGGTCGTGCTCGCCGACCCCGAGGGGCACCTGTTCTGCGTCTGCCCGCCGAGCGGTCAGTGACCACCACAGACAGGGTCTCGTGCAAATCGGCGAAATTCCCTACCCGTTCGCCGGGCGCTCTAAGCTTGCGGGATGACCCGTGATTCGCTTCTTTTTGGATGCCTTGTCCGTTATGTGGGGTGGCGATGACCTGGGTCGGGATATCCATCGCCCTGGTCGGGGCGCTGGGCTACGCCCTGGGGGCCGCGCTCCAGCAGTTCGAGGCGGTCTCCGAGGGCGCCTCGCTGAAACTGATGAGGCGGCCCCGCTGGTGGATCGGCGGCATCGTCGGTTTCACCGGGGCATCCCTGCACGCCGTCGCCCTCAGCTTCGCGCCGCTCATCACGGTGCAGCCGATCAGCGTGCTGACGCTGGTGTTCGCGGTACCGCTGGCGGCGATGCTGCACGGCAGACGCCCGCACAGGGCGGAGCTCGTCGGTTCGGCCGCGGTGGCCGTCGGACTGCTCGGACTGCTGTTGCTGGTCCCCGTGCACCCGGTGAAGCCGCACATGACGAACTCGGAGGCGCTGGGCTTCCTCGGCTGCGTCGGGCTGGTCGTGCTCGTGACCCATCTGGTGGGGCGGAGGATGACCGGCCAGGCCCACGCGCTCGTGCTGTCGGTCGCCGCGGGCGCCGTGACGGCGAGCGTCTCCACCTTCGTACGGGTGGTGGGCGGCGGTTTCGACGGTGACCTGCGCACGCTGCTCAACTGGTTCACGGTCGCCATCCCCGTGCTGCTCGTCTGCGCGGTCGTGCTGCTGCAGAAGACCTACGAGGTGGGCTACTTCGGCATGTCCTACGCCGCGGTCCAGATCGTCGACCCGATCGTCTCCATCCTCGCGGGGGCGCTCCTGCTCGACGAGGCGGTGCCCAGCGGCTGGCTGAACGTGATCCCCGCCCTTCTCGCCGCCGCGCTGCTCGTCTGGGGGACGATCACCCTGGGGCGGCTCTCCCCCGACCGGGGGGTTCCCGCCGCGGTGCGCGAGAAGGCGAGCGTCGCCCAGATGAGCTGATCCGGTATCTCACGCCGTCGGCGGCGCCCCGGGGCGCCGCCGGGGGTGTCGTCGGCGGCGTTGTCGTCGTACGGGCGTCGGGCCCCAGCGCCGCTCCGACCGTCCGGGCCAGGTCGCCGAGTATCCGGAGCGGGTCTCTACAACAGCTTGTCGAGGGTGATGGGGACGTCGCGTACCCGGATGCCGGTGGCGTTGAAGACGGCGTTGCCGACCGCGGCGGCCGAACCGACGTTGCCGATCTCCCCGAGGCCGCGGGCGCCGAGACTTCTGGTCCCGACCTCCCCGCCGTCGCCGAGCGGCCCGGTGAGGACCGGGTCGGGCCGGTCGAGCAGATGCACGTCGATGTCGGGGATGTCGGCGTTCACCGGCACCAGGTAGTCGGCGAGAGTGCTGCCGGCCAGGCGCCCGGTGTCGAGTTCCAGCGGGTTCTCCTCCAGCAGGGCGTACCCGATACCGAAGATGACGCCACCGACGAGCTGGCTCCGGGCAGCCCTGGCGTTGATGACGCGACCGACGTCCGCGACCGTCGTGAACCGGGTGACGCGGGTCTCGCCGGTGAACCGGTTGACCTTCACCTCGCAGAAGTGGGCGCCGAAGCTGTGGTACGAGTACCCGGCGGGAGCGCCGGCGGGCGCGGAGGCGGTGGCGTCGACGCCTCGCGATCCGATGACGGTGAGCAGGCGGCCGAAGGACATCGAGCGTCCCCGCGAGTGCAGGCGCCCGTCCTCGTAGCGCAGGTCCTCGGCGTTCGCTCCGTGCCACGGCGACCGGGGATCGGTCACCGCGAGCTGCTTGAGCGCGGCGATCGTGTCGCGGGCGGCGTCCACGATCAACGGCACGGTGGAGTGCGTGGCACTGGATCCCACAGCGGGTGCTCCCTGGGGGAGCACCGTGTCACCGATCTCGGGCGTCACCCGCTTCAGGGGGATCCCCAGGGCGTCGGCGCCGGCGATCGCCACCATGGTCCACCCGCCGGTGCCCAGGTCCGAGGTCGCGGTCGACACCACCGCGGTGTCGTCGTCGAGCAGCCGGATCCGGACGCTCGCGGGGTGGCGGGTCGCCGGGTACACGGCGCTGGCCATGCCGGCGCCGATCAGCCACTGCCCGTCGACGCGCGCGCGAGGCGTGGCGTGGCGGCGGGACCAGCCGAAACGCCTGGCACCGACGCGGTAGCACTTGTCGAGGTGCTTGCTCGACCACGGCAGGCCCGTGACGGGACTGACGGCGGTGTAGTTGCGCAGCCGCAACTCGACCGGGTCGACACCGGTGGCGACCGCCAACTCGTCCATCGCCGTCTCCAGCGCGAACGCCCCCGGGGCCTCGTTGGGTGCCCGCATCGCCCGGCTGCCGGGCAGGTCGAGGATGACCATCCGCGGATTGGTGCGCAGGTTCGGCGTGCGGTAGAGCGTGTCCGAGGTGGCGTGGGCCGGGGTCAGGTTGAAGCCGACGACGGCCGGCGTCTCGACGTCACTCTCGTGGCTGACGGCGTTGAGGACCCCGTCGCGAGAGGCGCCCAGCTTGACGGTCTGGGTGAGGTGCGAGCGGTGACCGGTCAGGGTGAACACCTGTTCCCTGGTGAGAACGAGCTTGACGGGTCGGCCCACCTCGCGGGCCGCCACGGCGGCGAGGGGAGCGTCGCTCCACAGGACGACCCGGGCGCCGAAGCCGCCGCCGACGTACTTCGTGATCAGACGAACCTGCTGCGGGAGGACACCGAGCCGCTGGGACATCCCGAGCGCGTACGCCGGCGGAATCTGCGCGCCGGAGTAGACGGTCACCACGTCGCCCTCCCAGACGGCGAGGGTGGCATGGGGTTCCATCGCGACGTGATGCTGCACCGGCTGGTGGAACTCGGCCTCCACGACGACGTCGCCGGCGGCGAGTGCCGCGTCGATCGACTCGACGCCGGGGGCGAGGATCGTGATGTCGCCCGAAGTCCCGCTGACCGTGGGACCGGACGGCACGCGGGGTTCGTCCGCGAGGGAGGTGCGCGGCGGCTGCGCGGCGTAGGTCGCGGTGACCAGCGCCGCGGCGTCGCGCGCCTGCTCGACGCTCTCGGCGACGACCATGGCGATGATCTGTCCGTGGAAGCGCACGTCCGCGTCCTGCAGGGGGGCGTAGTTCTCGACGAAGTTGCGAAACTGGGGCGCGACCGGGTACAGCCGCAGGCGCGGGTCCGGCGCGGCGTACACGCGCAGGACTCCGGGAGAGGCCAGCGCGGCCGCGGTGTCGATCCGGGTTACGGTGCCCTTCCCGATCGTGCTGGTGACGACGTGGGCGTACACCATGCCGGGGGCACGGTAGTCGGCCGAGTACCGGGCGGCGCCGGTGACTTTCAGTCGGCCGTCGACGCGGTCCGTCTCGCGTCCGACGGGGGAATACGTCATCGTGGCTCCCGATGGTTGACGAAGGCTTCCGGTCGTGCGTCATGACCTCGTGGCCGGCCACGGGGGCGTGACGCACGGACCCCCGGGCCGTCCGGATGGTGTCCGCCCGCGGGGCACCGCGGCGGTGGGTGGGTGCCCCGGCGCCGCCGTGCGGGTGGGCGACGACGGGGACGACGGGCCGGTGTCATCGGCGCTCACGCAGGACCGTCAGGGCCCGGACCAGCGTGCGTCGCAGCAGTGCGGGCTTGAACGCGTTGTGCGTCAGCGGCCGGGCGCCGTCCGCGGCGTTGGCCACCGCCGACTCGAATGTCTCGGCGGTGGCGGGCCGGCCGGTCAGCGCCTGTTCGACCGTGGTCAGGCGCCATGGTCTGGTCCCCACCCCGCCGGCGGCGATCCTGGCCTGCTTGACGGTGTCGCGGTGCAGTTCGAGCGCGACGGCCGCCGAGGTGAGGGCGAACTCGTACGACTGCCGGTCGCGGACCTTCACGTAGACGGAGTGCTCGGCCCACGGTGAGCGAGGGACGGAGACGCCGGTGACGAGCTCGCCGGGTCGCAGCACGTTCTCGACGTGGGGTGTGGTGCCGGGCAGGGTGTAGAACGCGTCGAGCGGCACGGTACGCGTGCCCTGTGCCGAGGTCAGACGCACCACCGCGCTCAGCGCCACCAGCGCGACGGCCAGATCGCTGGGGTGGGTCGCCACACAGGCGTCGCTGGTGCCGAGAATCGCGTGGCCGCGGTTCACCCCGGTCAGTGCCGAGCAGCCGCTGCCGGGCTCCCGCTTGTTGCAGGCGGTGGTGACGTCCCGGAAGTAGCCGCAGCGGGTGCGCTGCAGCAGGTTCCCGCCGATGCTCGCCATGTTGCGCAGCTGGGCGGAGGCGCTCAGCTCCAGCGCCTGCGCGATCATCGGATAGTGCCGGCGCACGGTACGGTCGGTGGCGACGTCGCTCATCCGTTCGAGCGCGCCGATGTGCAGCCCGTCGCGGTCAAGGGTGACGCCGTGCAACGGAAGCCGGTTGATGTCCACGACGCGGGCAGGGGCCATCACGTCGAGCTTCATCAGGTCGACGAGGGTCGTGCCGCCGGCCAGGAACGCGGTGTCCTGACCGGCGTCCTGGAGGGCCTCGCGTACCGAGCGCGCCCGGGTGAAGGCGAAGGACCGCATCAGCGCATCACCTTCTGCGCGTCGCGGATCGCCGCGACGATGAACGGATAGGCACTGCACCGGCAGATGTTGCCCGACATGCGTTCACGGATCTCGTCATCGGAGCTCGCGCGGCCCTCATCGACCATCGCGACCGCCGACATGATCTGCCCGGGAGTGCAGAATCCGCACTGCAGCCCGTCGAGCTCGATGAAGCTCTGCTGCATCGGATGCAGCCGGTCGCCCTTCGCGAGACCCTCGATCGTGGTCACCGCGCGCTCGTCGGTCGCGGCGGCCAGGGTGAGGCAGGAGAGCACGCGCCGGCCGTCGACGTGCACGGTGCACGCCCCGCACTGGCCCCGGTCGCAGCCCTTCTTCGTTCCGGTGAGCTCCAGCCGTTCGCGGAGCGTGTCGAGCAGGGTGGCCCTCGGGTCGACCCGCATCGTGACCGGACTGCCGTTGACCTTGAGCCCCACGGTCACGAGACCGTCGCTCCCCGAGGCGGGAGCCGGTGCCGCCGACGCCGCTGTCGCCGCTGTCGCCAGCAGCGGCGTCACCGCCGCGGCGGCGAGGCCGCTACCCAGGAAATTTCTTCGGGACACCTCCGGCCCGCCGGGGCCCGCGTTGTCGTCGGAATTCATCGGCTCTCTCCTCCGGGTCTGATGGCAAGGTCGGGCAGGGGGCGGTGCGGCAGTCGTCGGATCCGGTGGCTCGTCGGCCGGGGCCGATCAGCCGCGGACCCGGGCGTGCGGCCTGCCCGATGAGCGGGGCACGGCCCGCCGGATCGTGGTGATCGTGGACTCGGGCCCCGCTCGGGCCGTGGCATCGATCCTCGGTGGATCGCCCGGCCGTATCCAGGACCTCCCGATCACAGGCTCGCCAGGGCACCGCTCCGCCCTGAGGGGGGGATCGGTGGGCCGTGGATACCGCCGCCCGCAGACGGTAGAAACGGGGCAGTACCCGAGAAGGAGGAGCGTCGTGATCGATCGCAGCGGACTGGCGGAGTTCCTCCGCAATCGCCGACAGGCACTGCAACCCGAGGACGTCGGCCTCCCGCGCGGGCCGCGGCGCAGGACGAACGGGCTACGACGCGAGGAGGTCGCGTCGCTGTGTCACATGTCGGTCGACTACTACTCCCGCCTGGAGCGGGAACGCGGTCCGCAGCCGTCGCCCATGATGCTCGCCTCGATCGCCCAGGGGCTGCACATGTCGCTCGACGAACGCGACCACCTGTTCCGCCTCGCCGGGCACAACCCCCCGGCCAGGGGAGCGTCCACCGAGCACATCAGCCCCGGCCTGCAGCGGGTGCTCGACCGCCTGGACGACACACCCGCCGAGATCGTCACCGAGCTCGGCGAGACCCTGCGGCAGAGCCCGATGGGCGTCGCGCTCACCGGGGACACGACCCGATACACCGGGCCCGCCCGCAGCGCGGGATACCGGTGGTTCACCGATCCGGCCGTCCGCCGGCTCTACGCGCCGGAAGAACATCCGTTCCTCACCCGGATGTACGCCTCTGGACTGCGCGAGCTCGTCACCCTCCGCGGCCCCGGATCCCGGGCCGCGCACCTCGCCGACCTGCTCCTGGGCAGCAACGAGGAGTTCCGGCGCGTGTGGGACGCCCACGAGATCGGGGTACGCCCCCACGAGGTCAAGCACTTCGTCCACCCCGAGGTCGGAGCCCTGGAACTGACCTGCCAGAAACTGGTCGACCCGGGTCAGGCCCACTCGCTGCTCGTCTACACCGCCACACCCGGCAGCGAGAGTTACGAGAAGCTGCAGATGCTGTCCGTCATCGGAGACCAGGCGTTCCGCTGAGACCCCGGAGACACCCGCACGCGGCGGTCACGCGGAGGGGGGTGTCCAGCCGAACACCTCGTCCATCGGGCCGTTCACACTTGAGGGGGCGAGCCGCCAGCTGAGCGCCGTCATCGCGTCGCGCAGCCGCACGGCGAGCGGGCCGTGTATCCGGGTGACGCGGCAGATCGCGGCGGACCTGGCCACGATCCTGGACGTACGCTCAAGCCGCGCGGCGGTGTAACCGGCCAAGGGGTCGCCTCCGCCGCTCCCACCGGTGGCTCTGTCGTTTCCGGCGTATGCTCCACGACCCTTGCCCGTCGGCCCGGCGCTCCCGCCCGTCGCCTCGCGGCTCTCGCCCACAGGTACGGCACTCGCGCCGCTCGCTCCGGTGAACCCCTCGCCGTCGCCGACCACGTGGGCCAGCACCACCGCGTCCTCGATCGCCTGACAGGCGCCCTGACCCAGGTTGGGGGTCATGGCGTGCGCGGCGTCGCCCAGCAGGGCGACCCTGCCCCGGTGCATGGCGGGCAGGGGGGTGGCGAGGTAGCGGATGTCGTTTCTCAGGACCTTCTCCGGTGAGGCCGCGGCGAGCAGCTCGGGGATCGGGGAGTGCCAGTCGCCGAACAGCCGTCGCAGCTCGGCCAGCTGGTCTCCGCCACCGCCGCCCGCGGGGACGGTGTCGGTGGCGTAACAGTAGGACGTGCCGCCTGCCAGCGGCATCACGCCGAAGACCCTGCCGCGCCCCCAGCTCTCGTACGCCTCGCCCGGGGCGCCCTCGGCGGGGATGAGCACCCGCCAGCTGGTGACGCCCGCGTAGCGAGGGGCCGGGTGGCCGGGAAACAGCGCCGACCTGACGGCGGAGTGGATGCCGTCGGCCGCCACCACCAGGTCCGCCTCCACCGGCCCGTCGGGGAGGGTCACCACGCCGTTCTCCGCGTCGACCCCCGAGACCTTGGCGTTCAGCCGGACCGTGCCGGGGGTGAGGTGGGAGAAGAGCATGTCGATCAGGTCCGCGCGGCGCAGCAGCACCACGGAGTCGCCGCCGTTGCGCGCGGAGGCGGCCTCCGCGCTCGTCTTCACCAGCCACCTGCCGTCGGAGCGCCGGATGCCGCCGCTGCCCTGGACCACCGACAGCCCGCGGATCTCGTCACCGGCCCCGAACGTGTCGAGCGCCTTGAGCGCGTTGGCGGCGACGGCCAGTCCCGAGCCGACCGGCTCCAGGGCCGCCGCCCGCTCGAACACCGTCACGTCCCAGCCCCGCCGCTGCAACGCCACCGCCGCCGCCAGCCCGCCAATGCCCGCTCCGACGACCGTCGCACGTGCCATGACCTTCTCCTTTACTACGAATGTAGTGAACATTACTACGCCTGTAGTTGGACTACAAATGTAGTATCGAAAGGTGAAGTCCCAGCGTGCCGAGCTTGTCGCCGATACCGCCATCGATCTGCTCGCCGACCGTGGAATGCGCGGCCTGACCCATCGAGCCGTGGACGAGGCGGCGGGACTGCCGCCGGGATCGACCTCCAACCTGGCCCGCACCCGGTCCGCGCTCCTGGAGCTGACCCTCGCGCGCCTCACCCAGCTGGAGTCCACCGCGTTCGCGGCGGCCCCCGCCCCCCCGGGGGCGGACATGGTCGAAGCCCTCGCCGAGATGACGGCCCAGGCGCTCTGGACACAGCTGACGGTCGGCCGCCGGCAGACGATCGCCCGCTACGAGCTGGCCTTCGAGGCCAACCGCAGACCGGAGCTGCGCACGATCTACGACAGGGCCGGTGAGCGCTTCCGCGACCTCGCGGTCGCCGTCCTCTCCGCCGCGGGGTCGTCCGACCCGGTACGGCACGGGCGCCAGTTCGTCGCCTTCGGCGAGGGGGTGATGTTCGACGCCCTCATCGGCGCCGGAGCCGAACCGGCCCTGGACGACCTCCGGCTGGGGATCGGGGAATTCCTGCGCGGCATGCTCGGCGAGGGAGCCTCATAGGCGCGGAGCCTCGGCGGAGTCCCACGGGTCGCGGAGCCCTACAGGACTCCGTTGTCCGATGCTGCCCGATTCGATGCCGATCTCCGTGACCTCGCGTGTCCGGCCCCGGATGACGACGCCGGACGTCGGCGACCGTCATCGGGCGACGAGGTCCCACAGGTCGCGGGACGCGGGGCGCGGTTCAGCGGGACAGGCCGGTGAGGCGGGCGCGGTGGGCGGGCCACTCGTCGTCGAGGATGCTGAAGTAGGCGGTGTCGCGCCAGGTGCCGTCGGTGCGACGGCGCTGGCGGCGCAGGACGCCCTCGGGGACGCCGCCGATGCGCATGATCGCGTTCTGCGAGCGGACGTTCAGGTTGTCGGTCTTGAGCTGGACCCGGTTCACGCCCAGCTTGTCGAAGGCGTGGTCGATCAGCAGCACCTTGCACTCGGTGTTCACCGCGGAGCGCCACACCGACCTGCCGTACCAGGTCCAGCCGATCTCGATGCTGTCGGCGTACCCGGGGGTGTCGATATAGGTGGTCCAGCCGACCGCGCGGCCGGTCTCCCGCAGGATCACCGCGAACGGCACGTGGTCCGGCGTCCCGGCCAGCCGCACGGCGATCTCCGCCAGTGCGGCCTCGGTGCGCGGGGTCGGGGCGGGCATCCAGCGCCACACCTCGTCGTCACCGCCACCGGCCAGGAACAGGTCGGGCACGTGGTCGCCGGTCAGCGGCTCCAGTCGTACGTTCTCGCCTTCGAGGGTGACGGGCGCGGGCATCTTCGCGGTCATGGGGACGACCCTAGAACCCACAGTGGACCTGTCCGAAGGTCCACTCAGGGGGTGTTTCCGGGGACCACTCCGCGCTCGAACTGCCCGAGCCTGTGGCCCGCCGCCGCCTCCACGCATCGCATACTGGATCCAGGATCCGGACACTGTTCGACGGGCGTGGATGCGGCGTCGGCCGGAGACCTGCGATGTCCCCGACGAGCATGGTCGGCCCATCCATTTGCTTCTTTCACCATGACATGGGCATTCCGCGCGTTTCAGCTGACATTTACGTGGTTTTGGTGGTGAGTCTCCCCAGGAGCGGTAAGGAGTCGTCACAGGGGGTGTGCGTCTGGCCGTGAGGAGAGGATCAAGGTGAGCACGTGGCACCGGTGCTCCATCAGGACCCGCCTGACCGTGATGGCCGGCGCCGTCATGGCGCTGCTCTGCACTGTTGTCGCGGTGTTCGCCCTACTGGCGGTACGGGAAGCCTCTGTCGAGGATCGGACACAACGGCTCGCTAACCACGCTGTGGAGATGGCCAGGCAGATACGCCACGGCGGCATATCTCCTCACCTGTCGACGAAGAGGCGCAATGAGGCGATTCAGGTGTTCGACCCGGCCGGCACGCTGGTCACCGCCACCTCGGGCTTCGAGGCGCTTGAGCCGCCGATAAGCAACCTTCGCCCCGATGTCGACTCTTATGTGATTGCGCGGTTGTGTGAACTGCATGCGTTCCCCGGCCAGTGCAAGATCGTGATCTCCTACCCCCTGCACAGGGCCGACGGTGTCTGGCTGCTCAACATGGCCGTCGACGATGTCCCCTGGCACGTGGACCCTCGGCTACTGATCTCGATCGCCGCCGGCTGGCTTTTGCTGGTCGGGGCGACCACGGCGGGCACCTACCGGACCGTGAGCAAGACCCTGGAGCCGGTGGGCGCGATCAGCGGCAAGCTCGCCCAGATCACCGCGAGTGATCTCGGCCACCGGGTGCCGGTACCGAAGTACCAAGACGAGCTGCGAGACCTCGCCCAGACCGCGAACAAGACCCTGGACCGGGCCCAGTCGGCGGTCGAACAGCAGCTACGGTTCGCCTCGGACGCCTCCCACGATCTGCGCAACCCGCTGGCCGCCATGCGTGTGCAGATCGACGAGGCCCTCATGTACCCGCATGAGACCGACTGGCCGCGAACGGCGAACGCACTGCTGGAGAGTGTGGAACGGCTTCAGGACTTGGTCACCGACCTGTTGCAGATCGCCCGGCTGGACGCGGGCATCAGCGGCCGGCGCGATCCCGTCGACCTGACCGGCCTGGTGGCGGCCGAGCTGGACCGGCGGCCACGCCGGGTCGCGGTGATCCGCCACCTCACCCCCGGCGTGATGATCAACGGAGAGCGGATCGGCCTGGCCCGGTTGCTGAACAACCTGCTGGACAACGCCGAACGCCACGCCGACTCCGCCATCACGGTCACTCTGGCGCTGGAGGCGGGCACGGCGGCGCTGGAGGTGTGCGACGACGGCGAGGGCATCGCCCCCGACCAGCGGGAGGTCATCTTCCGGCGGTTCGCGCGCCTGGAGGCCTCCCGCAGACGGGACGCCGGCGGCACGGGGCTCGGCTTGCCGATCGCCCGGCAGATCGCCGAAACCCACGGCGGCACCCTCACCATCGAAGACAGCCCCCGTGGCGCACGGTTCGTGCTGCGCCTGCCCGGCTATGCCGCACCCCCCGCGGATCACGTTCACCTGCCGATGGAGGCGTGACCAGGGTCGAGGAACCGGCGGACAGAGCCGGTCGCCGCCTGGTGGGGGCAGACCATCGCCTCTTTCCGGCGTGCTTGCTCCGCTCCTCCTCGGGGGTGGCGAAGAAGACAGGATCCATGGGGTTCGGGGTAGGGGGTGTGTCGACAGGCATACCGTCCGGTCGGTACTCTCGCGGGAGACTGTGAGGAGGGTCCATGGATTTCGCGTTCGACGCCAAGACCGAGGAGCTGCGGGGACGGCTGCTCGGTTTCATGGACGAGTGTGTGTATCCGGCGGAGGAGGCATTCGAGGCCCAGGCCGCCGAGAGCGGGTGGGCCAGCCCGCCGCTGATGGAGGATCTCAAGGAGGAGGCGCGCAGGCGGGGCCTGTGGAACCTCTTCCTGCCGGGTGAGCACGGTGCGGGCCTGACCAACCTGCAGTACGCGCCGCTGGCCGAGATCATGGGCCGCTCGCCGAAGATCGCTCCCACCGCGACCAACTGCGCCGCCCCCGACACCGGCAACATGGAGGTCCTCTCCATGTTCGGCGACGAGTGGCAGCGCAAGGAGTGGCTGGAGCCGCTGCTGCGCGGCGAGATCCGGTCGGCGTTCGCGATGACCGAGCCCGACACCGCCTCCTCCGACGCCACCAACATCGCGCTGTCGATCGTGCGGGACGGCTCGGAGTACGTCGTCAACGGCCGCAAGTGGTTCGCCTCCGGCGCGATGAACCCCAAGTGCGCGATCTTCATCGTGATGGGCAAGACCGACCCCGAGGCGTCCTCGCACCGGCAGCAGTCGATGATCCTGATGCCGCGCGACACGCCCGGCATGCACATCAAGCGCGGAATGCACGTCTTCGGCTACTCCGACTCCGACCACGGCGGACACGCCGAGATCGTGTTCGAGGACGCCAGGGTGCCGGTCGACAACCTGATCGGCGAGGAGGGCGGCGGTTTCGCGATCGCCCAGGCACGCCTCGGACCCGGCCGCATCCACCACTGCATGCGGCTCATCGGGATGGCCGAGCGGGCCGTCGAGATGATGTGCCTCCGCACCCTGTCGCGGAGCACGTTCGGCAAGCCGATCGCCCAGCAGGGCGTCGTCCAGGACTGGATCGCCGAGTCACGGGTGAGGATCGAGCAGCTCCGCCTCCTCGTGCTGAAGACCGCCTGGCTGATGGACACCGTGGGCAACCGGGGCGCCCACGCGGAGATCCAGGCCATCAAGATCGCCACGCCGCGCGATGTGGAGTGGATCCTGGACAAGGCCGTCCAGGCCCACGGCGCCGGAGGCGTGAGCCAGGACTTCCCGCTGGCCGCGCTCTGGGCCGGAGCGCGCTCGCTGAGGCTGGCCGACGGCCCGGACGAGGTCCACAAGCGCTCCCTCGCCTACCGGGAGCTCAAGAAGCACATGTGATCCGGCGTCGCCCGTCGGCCGTCCCGTACGCCAGGGGGATGGTGTCTCCGACGTGGGGAGCACGGTCGGCGGGCGGTGCGAGGCGTTCCAAGGCCGGGTGTGGGGTGCGCGAACAGACGCGAGTCGGCCAAGATTGACGCGGGTCGACGGAGATCGACGAAGGGAGCCGTTCGTGGCGCTGGACGAGAAGGCGGTGAGGGAGCGCGCCGCCGCGTTCCTGGCCGGGCACGACCCCGCCGGGGATCGGTTGGAGTTCCTGAGGGCCAGGTTCGACGCCGGACTCGCCTGGGTGCACTTCCCCGAAGGGCTCGGCGGGCTCGGAGCCGCACGCGAGCTGCAGAACGTGGTGGAACGCGAGCTGGAGGGGACACCGCAGCTCGATCTCGGGGTGCAGACGATCGGGCTGGGGATGGCGGCGCCCACGATCCTGACGTTCGGCACCGACGAGCAGCGCGCACGGTTCCTGCGTCCGCTGTGGACGGGCGAGGAGATCTGGTGCCAGCTCTTCAGCGAGCCCGGTGCCGGTTCCGACCTGGCCACGCTCGGCACCCGCGCGGTGCGGGACGGCGACGAGTGGGTGGTGGACGGACAGAAGGTGTGGACCTCCGGCGCCCACCACGCCCGGTGGGCGATCCTGGTCGCCAGGACCGACGTGGACGTGCCCAAGCACCGGGGACTCACGTACTTCGTGTGCGACATGCACGCCCCCGGGGTCGAGGTGAGGCCGCTGCGGCAGATCACCGGCGAGGCCGAGTTCAACGAGGTCTTCCTCACCGGCGTACGGCTCGGTGACGACCTGCGGCTGGGAGAGGTCGGCGACGGCTGGCGGGTCGCGCAGACCACGCTGATGAACGAGCGGGTCGCCATCGGCGGCGCGCCGGTCCGGCGGGGCGGCGGCATGGTCGGCCTGGTCACCGAGACCTGGCGCTCCCGGCCCGAGCTGCGCACCCACGACCTGCACCAGCGGCTGCTGCGCCTGTGGGTGGAGGCGGAGGTGACGCGCCTGGCCGGGACGCGCCTGCGCGAACAGCTCTCCGCCGGGCAGCCGGGGCCCGAGGGCTCCGGCATGAAGCTCGCCTTCGCCGACCTCAACCAGGCCCTCTCAGGGTTGGACGTGGAACTGCGCGGCGAGGAGGGCCTGGTCTACGACGACTGGACCTTCCGGCGCTCCGACACCGTCGACTTCTTCGGCAGGGGTCCCGGATACCGCTACCTCCGCGCCAAGGGCAACTCCATCGAGGGCGGCACCTCGGAGATCCTGCGCAACATCATCGCCGAGCGCGTGCTCGGCCTTCCCTCGGAACCCCGCGTCGACAAGGACGTGCCCTGGAAGGATCTTCCGCGATGACGGGAACGGGCTCGACGCGGTGAGCGGAGCGGGTCGCGTGGTGCATGAGGAGCGGTGAGCGGTTGTGACGGGAGTGAACCCGACGCGGTGAGCGGAGCGGGTCGCGAGGTACGAGTGGTCCGCGTGGTCCGCGTGGCGAATGAGGAGTGGTGAGCTGTGACGCTGCTGTACACCGAGGTCGAGGAGGAGCTGCGCGCCTCCGTACGGGATCTTCTCGCGGACCGCTGCGGGGCCGCCGCCGTGCTGAGGCGGGTCGAGTCCGGGACGCCGTACGACATGGACCTGTGGAAGACGCTGTCGCGGGAGATCGGGGTCGCGGGCCTGCTCGTGCCCGAGATCTACGGCGGGGCGGGGGCGTCGGCGCGGGAGGTCGCGGTGGTGCTGGAGGAGCTGGGGCGGGCGGTGGCGCCGCTGCCGTTCCTCACCGGTTCGGTGCTCGCGACCAAGGCCCTGCTGCAGGTCGGCGAGGAGGATCTGATCCAGGAGCTCGCCTCGGGGGAGACGACGGCGGCGCTCGCGGTGTCGCTGGCGGCTTCGCCGTACCGGCCGCTGCCGGAGACCGTCACCGCGGACGGGGGGATCCTGAACGGCGAGGTGAGGGCGGTGGCGGGCGCGGAGGTGGCGGACGTGCTGCTCGTGCCGGTCGGAACGGCGCTCCACGTGGTGGAGGTGGCGGATGTCCGGATCGAGGTGGTGCCGTCGCTCGACCTGACGCGTCCGGTCGCCACCGTCACGTTCTCCGACACTCCCGCCGGTGAGGCGATCGGCCGGCTCGACGTGCGGCGGGTGCTGGGCTTCGGCGCGGGACTGCTCGCGTCGGAGCAGCTCGGGGTCGCCGAGTGGTGTCTGAGCACGACGCTCGCCTACATCAAGGAGCGTCGGCAGTTCGCCCGCCCGGTGGGGTCCTTCCAGGCGATCAAGCACCGGATGGCCGATCTCTGGCTGGACGTGGTGCGCGCCCGCGCCGCCGCGAGGAACGCGGCCGACCTGCTCGCTGTGGACTCGGGATCGCCCGGTGGGCAGGAGGCGGTCCGGGATCGCGAGCTGGCGGTGGCGGTGGCCGCGTCGTGGTGCTCGGAGGTGGCGGTGCGGGTCGCCGAGGAGAGCGTGCAGCTGCACGGCGGGATCGGGATGACCTGGGAGCACCCCCTGCACCTCTATCTCAAGCGCGCCAAGTCCGCCGAGGTCGCGCTCGGCACTCCCGGTGCCCACCGGGACGCCCTGGCGGCTCTCGCGGACCTGCCCGCGCCGGTCTGACCGGAGGTCAGGCGGGGAGCGTCCGCTGGTTCGGGCGCAGCGAGGTGAGCAGCAGGTCGGCGAAGTGCGCCCCCAGCTCGGGGCCGGAGAGCGCGCCCTCCGCGCTGTACCAGGTGCCCAGGTGGTGGACGGAGCCGAAGAAGAAGTCGACGACGATGTCGGCGGGGATGTCGCTCCTGAAGGTGCCCTCGCGCTGTCCCTCGGTGACCAGGTCGCGGAAGCGCTCGTGATAGCGGCGCCGCTCGGCGCGTACGACCTTGCTGGTGTCGGGCGCGAGCAGGTGCATCGAGCGGAAAAAGATCTTGAAGTCGTCCAGGTTGTCGACTGTGGTCGTCACGACGTCCGCGGCGGCGGAGTACAGACGCTCGGACACCGGCCCCGGGCCGTCGGCGAAGTGCGTCAGACGCTCCATCTGCAGGCGCAGCACCCGCCCGTAGATCTCGTGGAGCAGGTCGTCCTTTGAGTCGAAATAGTGGTACATGGCGCCCTTGGTGACGCCGGCCGCCGAGACGACCTCCTGCACCGACGTGCTCTCGAAGCCCTGCTCGGCGAACAGGCGGGTGGCCTCGCTGAGCAGGCGTTGTCGTACCGGCTCCTGGTCCTGAGTCATGCGTCCCCCATGGTGTGGTGTGGGAAAGCATACCGACTGGTCGGTTACGTCGCCGGTGACTGGCGAATACGTGTTACTTGCGTCACCTTCGCGGCTCAGGGATGGCTGGAGCCCCCGGTTGGGTATTTCATAGTCTAAGGATCTTCAATGTGGCAGGTCCCCCCACCCTTCTCCTTGCCGACCGTTTCAGCCATGGGGGTTCGCTATGCCGGGCGGATCTATCTACGTGACGCCGGTTGACCAGGTCCACGGCCTGTCGCCGCAGGTCATGTACGAGCAGTTCTGGATCAAGGAAGTCGTCCACCGCAGGAAGGTGCGCGCGGTCAAGGCCGCGGCGGGCCTGGTGGTGGGCGTCGCGCTCGCCTACCGGTTCGGCCTGTCCCCGGTGATCCTCGGGCTGCTGGGCGGCCTGCTCGTCGCGGGCGCGGACACGTACTGGACCTGGAGGCAGTACGACGCCACCGCCGTCTGGCGCGGCAAGCGCAGAGGCGAGACCATCACCGCCAGGCTGCTCCGCCGCAAGCTGCGCAGGGCGGGCTACCAGATCCTCGAAGGCCGGGCGATTCCCGGAAAGGCATCGGTCGACCACCTCGTCATCGGCCCCGGTGGCGTCTGGGTGGTGGACAACGAGGCGTGGGACCCCGACACCGAGATCGCTCGCTACGGCGACCGGTTGTTCCTGGGCGAGAAGTACGGCACGAAGGTGGCCAAAGCGCTCGTGGAGGTCGCCGATTCGCTGGCCGAGGTGCTCTCCCGCGAGTCGGGCATCCCCGTCACCATCGAACCCCTCATCGCCGTGCACGGCGGGGAGATCAGGCGGTCGGTCACCGCGGAGGGGATCACCCTTCTCAAGCCCCGCCTCGTCTCGCGCTGGATCCTGCAGGGCCCCCGGGCCGATTTCGACGAGGCCCAGGTCGAGGTCCTGGCCAGGACCGCGGCCCGGGTGCTGCGCCGGATGAGCTGAGCGCGCCCGGCCCGTTCTCCGGACGAGTTCCTGAGTGCGTCCGGCCTCTTCGGACAGGGTCCTCAACGCACCCGGCCCGTTCTTCGCACAGGATCCTCAACGCGTCCGGTTCGTTCTTCGCACAAGGTCTTCAGCGTGCCTGGCCCGTTCGTCAGACGAGGTCCTCGATGAAGGCCGCGAGCTGCTCGACGTTCCGGCACTCGTGCATCGGCACGATCCCGCCGTACGCCGTCGCCAGCGAGTCGCCGCTGTCCCACTGGTTGGTCGGCTCCGGATTGAGCCAGTAGGAGTGCCGGGCGCCGTCGGCCAGGCGGCGCAGTGTCTCCAGCGCGGGCGGCCGGTAGTTGGACCGGGCGTCACCCAGGATCAGCAGGGACGTCTTCGGCCCGATGGCGTCGCCGTACCGCTCGGCGAACGTCTCCAGCGCGTTGCCGTAGTCGGTC
Organism: Streptosporangium sp. NPDC000509; assembly: GCF_042898365.1. Lineage (NCBI taxonomy): Bacteria > Bacillati > Actinomycetota > Actinomycetes > Streptosporangiales > Streptosporangiaceae > Streptosporangium > Streptosporangium sp. NPDC000509. Next base: position 66,068 of record NZ_JBIAYX010000023.1, read on the forward strand.
CGGCCGAACCGCACCATGTCGGCCTCCTGCGTGAGCCGGGTCATCGCCTCCACCACGTCCGCGCCCGGCACGAAGAACCGGGTGATCTCGTCCACGGTGTCCACGAACCCGAACGCGCGCACCTTGGTGAACTGCTCGCGCAGCGCGTACGTGAGCAGCAGGGTGAAGTGCGCGAAGGAGGCGACCGAGTCGCTGGTGTCGCAGAGGATCACCAGCTCGGGCTTGTGCGGCCGGCGCGGCCTGTTGAAGGTGGTGAGCGGCACCCCGCCGCTGGACAGCGAGGCCCGTACGGTCCTGCGGAAGTCGAGGCGGCCACGGTGGCCGAGCCGGTGCTTGACCGTGAGCCGGGCGGCGAGGCGGCGGGCGAGCGGATGCACCTCCCGGCGGAGCCTCGCCAGGTCGGCCTTGGTGATCCGCAGGAAGTCGAGCCGCTCAAGCGGAGGGCGTACGGAGGCGCGGGCGATCCGTTCGATCCCGGAGTCCTCGGCGATCCGGCGGCGCACCTCCCCTGAGACGGCCTCCTTGAAGCGCTCGGTGTTCTCGGTGATCCGCTGCCGGGCCACCTTCTCGGCGAGCCCGCCGCGCTCCCGGCCCGCGAGGACCTCGGCGAGCAGCCGCGCCATGAGCGTCTCGGGGGAGAGCGCCCGCATCACCGGGTAGGAGAACCAGTTCTGCCTGCCGGGACCGGCGGGCACGCGGCCGAAACGCTCCACCATTACCCGTGCGAACTCGTTCATGCCCTCGGCGCCCAGCAGCAGCTCGGCGAGCCGGTCGCGCAGCTCGGGAACCTCGGCGCTCTCCAGGTCCGGCAGGTCGGGGTCGGCCTCGCGCGGCGCGCGCAGGCCGGTCGTCGAGGCGGGGAACCACAGGTCGAACAATGTGTCGAAGCCGGGCCGGTGCGAGGGGCGCTTGACCAGCGTCGCGGCGTACGCCGCCCGCAGCGACTCCCGTTCGGTCAGGTCGATCACCTCCAGCGCCCTGGCCGCGTCCAGCCCCTCGGCCGGCGACACCGGCAGCCCGGCCTCGCGCAGCGCGTGCACGAACCCCACATGCCGGTCGAGCAGGCTCACCCTCGGCCCCCCGCCCCGCGAAGAGCGCCGCCCACGCCGTGAGCCGAGCCTCTCGCGCCGTGGACCGGCTCTCGCGCTCCGTGGAGCGGGTTTCCCGCGCCGTTTCTCGTGCCCTTCACAGAGCGAGTTCCTTGCGGGCGCGCGTCTGGTCGGAGGCGTGCTTGAGGACGACGCCGAGGGTCGCCCCGATCGCCTCCTCGTCCAGCTCGGTCCTGCCCAGCGCGAGCAGGGTGTTGGCCCAGTCGATCGTCTCGGCGATCGAAGGCGACTTCTTCAGCTCCAGGGCACGCAGGGTGGCGACCGTGCGGGCGAGCTGCTCGGCGAGGCTCGCCTCGATCGCGGGCACCTGGGCGAGCACGATGTCGCGCTCGCGTTCCGGCGTCGGATACTCCAGGTGCAGATACAGGCAGCGCCGCTTCAGCGCCTCGGAGAGCTCGCGGGTCGCGTTCGAGGTCAGCACCACGTACGGCTTCCGTACGGCGGTGATCGTGCCGAGTTCGGGGATCGTCACCTGGTAGTCGGACAGGATCTCCAGCAGCAGCCCCTCCACCTCGACGTCGGCCTTGTCGATCTCGTCGATCAGCAGGACCGTCGGCGTCTCCGAGCGGATAGCCGCGAGCAGGGGCCGCTCCAGCAGGAACTCCTCGGTGAAGATGTCGTCGTGCGTGGCGTCCCAGTCCTCACCCTGACCGGCCTGGATGCGCAGCAGCTGCTTCTTGTAGTTCCACTCGTACAGGGCCCTCGCCTCGTCCAGCCCTTCGTAGCACTGCAGCCTGACGAGCCGGGCGCCGGTCGTCGCCGCCACGGCCTTGGCCAGCTGGGTCTTGCCCACCCCCGCGGGCCCCTCGGTGAGCAGTGGTTTGCCGAGTGCGCCCGCCAGGAAGACCGAGGTCGAGATGGAGTCGTCGGGGAGGTAGTCGGCGGCGTCGAGCCGCTCTCCGGCGTCGCTCGGTGAGGCGAACCACATGTGTGCTCCCAGGACAGGACCGAATGTTGTTCTACCTTAACCGGTGATCATCGTCGGCCGCCGTCCGCCCTCGGCCGGCGGCCGTCACGATTTCGAGGCCACGCCCGATGTGCGCTATTGTTCAAGGGCTTCAAGCGCCGCTAGCTCAGTTGGTTAGAGCAGCTGACTCTTAATCAGCGGGTCCGGGGTTCGAGTCCCTGGCGGCGCACAACATCGTGGCCAGCGCATCCTTTGATTACAGGGGGTGCGCTGTTCGCGTTTCCGATGCACCGATCCATGTCGTTTTCCACCCGATGTTTGCTCCATGTTGGCTCCAACGCCGCCTCCTCGGCACAAACGATCACCCGGGCGCTGCCACGGCGGCCCTGATCACGTCATGATCCTCGCGAAGCTCCTTATCCGCACCCGACGGCGTCAGACGAAGATCTCCGCAGGCAGCCCAGACGGGCTCCGCACCATGCGCCACACTCGCCCGGCGTGTCTCCAAGATTTGATCATGTCTATGGTGAAACATGGGCACAGTGTTTACTCCCATAGCCTCCGATCACCTGCAGGGCGTCCACTATGAGCCAGCCACGAGCGTTCTGCTGATCCGCTTCAGCGACGGCTCGGTTTATCAGTACCGAAATGTCCCTTCTAGCCTTTTTCGGAAGATGCTCGATGCCCAACCACATCCCTGGTCGGCGGTGGGCCGGGAATTGAGGGACAAGGTGCGCTATGGCGGAATCCGAGTCTCTTGAGCGAGATCCTCACGGATGCTTTATGGTGTTTCGGATGTGTCGGCTGTTGAACCCGATTCGCGGGGGAAAAGTCGTGACGTGAGGTTCAGGATCGCTCACAGAGCCAGGATGCCTGGCATGGAACAGATGGTGGGACGCAGTGCAGCTGAGGGCTTTCTCGATCGAAGGATTCCGGTCGCTCACCCACGTGACCGGGATTCCTGTGAGTGGGCCGACCATCCTCGCCGGGCACAACGATGGAGGGAAGACCGCGATCCTGGATGCCCTGGCCTTCCTTCTCGGCACGTACAAGCCGACCGATGATGATCGGACGTACGAGGTCGGCCCGCCTGAAGCCACCGAGGTGTCCCATAGGCTCTCCAGATGCGGCTCGACCCTTGTGGAGGGCGATTTCGACCTCGATGCCTGGGAGCGCGCCGAATTCCTGTTGCCAGCAAGTCTGCGCCTCCGTAGAGTCCTGAACAAGGATGCCACCACGCGGTACGAGTGCTGGCTGCCCGTCCCGGACGATAGTCGACTGCACGACCTCCAGAGCCAGCTCGCCCCTGCGCTCAAGGAACTCGCCAGGGAATTCGGGCTGGAGACTGCCAGTAGCAGAAAAGCGGATGTGGCGAGCGCACTACGCGTCTACGCGGCGGAGAACTCGAGCTCCGAGGGCTGGATGCCGGCCCCCGCAGCTCTACTCAGGCGGCTCCCGCGCCTCCTCTGCTTCGACGGGAGGACGCCGAAGCCCGAGGACGCGATCAAGACGGCTCTCATGGGCAAGCTCAAGGAGCACATCGCTGACGAAGCGGTCTCCGGCAACATCGCAGACATCGAAAAGCAACTCCAGGAAAGGGTCCGCACGGACGCGAAGTCGCTGTGCGACCACATCCGCGAACGCTGCCCGGATCTGAGCGAAGTCTCCGTCGACCCCGAGATCTCCCTGTTCCACAACTTCAGCGCCGCTTCCCTGAAAATCTCGCGCAAGTCGGGAGAGCCGGTGCGGCTCGACCGATCCGGGCAGGGAAGCGCCCGCCGCATCTCGCTCGCCATCTGGGAGTGGACGAGCGAAGTGCTCTCCGAGGAGGCGAACAGCGCTCCATCCGTCAATCTCGATGAGGGCGGCGAACCCACTCCGCCTCCGCTCCAGAGCATCATCGTCTACGACGAACCAGACACTCACCTCGACTACGACCACCAGCGCAAGATTATGCAATTGATCCGCGAGCAGAGCGCCATCCCGAACGTGCGGGTGATCGTCGCCACGCATTCGATGAGCCTCATCGATGGCGTGGACATCTCCGACGTCCTCAACCTGCGTCTGGACAACGAGCGGACCGTGATCGAGCGACTCGGCGCGGACGAGCACGACGAGATCGACCGACACCTACGCGAGATCTCTGCCTCGGTCGGTCTCCGCAATACCGTCCTACTTCATGAGCGGTGCTTCCTCGCCGTCGAGGGCGATACGGAGCAGCAGTGCATCCCACTCCTCTTCCACCGATCGGAGGGCCTGTCCCTCCAGGCTGCGGGCGTGGCGCTGTGGGCCTGCGGCAACAATGAGGGAGCGTTCCTCCTGGCGCAGTACCTGGTGAAGCACGGACGATCGGTGTTGCTCATGGTCGACTCCGACAGCGATTCCCTGAAGATGTTCAAGGAGGACAACCTCATCAGGGTGTTCGGCAAACAGAAGGATAAGATCGTTAAACTTGTCGGGGACGAGAAAGTCCGTGAATTGGAGGCTCTCTTCTCTGACGAGACGTGGGCGTCTGTCGCTAACCAAAAATGGCCCTGCGAAGGTGGCTGGTCACCCTCTGACTTCGCGGCACTCCGCTACGAGAGGAAATTTAGCAAAGCGGTCGAGATGAAACTTAGGGAAAGAAGCGAGTTCGGCCCGAGCGGGAAACCCGAGATGATGTATCACCTGGCATCCTCTCTCACCAGGCCAGAGGATGTTCCCGCACAGCTACGGGAGGTCTTTTCCCAGCTCAGGGAGCTGGCTGGGCGATAAGCCCGGCCCCTGGCACCACCCGATTCCGACTGGTACGCCTCGCAAGCATCCGGGTTTTTCTCTGCTCAGTGGTAGGAGGCTCCCAGGTGTGCCACCCAACCGGAGCCCGCCAACGCTGGAAGTGGGTACGGGCCTCTATCCCGCACCAACGGCATCCATCAGGCGGCGTGATCGTTGTATCGGTGTTGGGCGAATCCTCGATCATGTCTCCTCCCACTCAGCATCATTCCCCATGACACTGACAAAATTCGCGACAGCGAGGGGTTAAAGCAGGACAGAAGCTACCCGATGCATCCCTGGCGAAGAAGTTGCCCATAGTACAGGTTCGGCATACGCCAGAGTCCGGAGCGCGGGGGCGGGCGGGACGTCTCAGTCTTGATCGCGGACGTCCGCATGTACTCATCACCACCTTGGTAAGCAATGCGGTCCAGCCGTCGCCCCCTTCAAACGGTCCTCCACCGGGGGCGGAACAGCCCACTGAGCTGATGCTCCACCTCACCACGGCAGGGTTCCGCGATGGACTCCCGGTGTTGTGAGGCATGGAGCCCTCTGGCGATAGCAGGGATGGGCGACCACCCGATCTGGGTATCGGTCACCATCCCTGCCCGTCGCGCCTTGGCCTATGAAGCGCGTGTGCTCCTCCGCGCATTGTGGATAACCGCCGCAGCGTCCTCAGCGGATTGCCTCGCCAGGTCGGGCAGGAGCGAGGTGTACGTGTCGGCCGCGATGGTGATCGAGGACAGCCCGAGGGTCTCCTGGACGACCTTCGTCTCGTATCCGGTGGCGAGCAGGATCGTTGTGGCCCCGTGGCGGAGGTCATGGAGGCGTACGAGGGGGCCTGGCCTCCATTGCGAGTTGCTTGAACTCCGCAGTTGCGTCGCCGGGGAACAGCGCCTCGCCGGTCTCGGTGACGAACACGAACCCTGAGCCCAACCACGCCTCCCCAGCGGCCAGGCGCTCGACGTTCCGGCGGAGCCGATGCGCCCTGAACTGCTGGATCGTGTTCCTAAAAGCACTCACAAAACGAGAAGTCTCACCATCTCGTTGAACGAGCTGACGGGACCGGCCTTGAGGCTCAACCCGAGAAGCAGAAGGCTCCTGCCGGACTCGCTCTGCGAGTCCGGCAGGAGCCTTCATGTGGTGGATCTACGGCGTATCCTGGCCGAGGAGGGCCAGCCTGTTAACGTCAGGCTGGGCCTCCCCTAAGAGGCGAGGGGTGTCGCCTGTTCCGCGTGGGGCCGAGCGTGCATGTCGACGTCGGTCCAGACCGTGTGGCCGACCGCCGGGCTGCCGTGGACGCCCATCGTGAACGCGAGCTGCGAGGCCAGGAACAGTCCCCGCCCGCCCAGGCACGGCTCGTTATGGGGCGCCATCCGGGACGGCACCGACGGGGCGCCCGCTCCGCCGAGGTCGGTGACCGCGACGTAGGCCAGATCGTCCAGGACGAGCTCCAGCCCGAACCAACCACCCGGCTGGCTTGAGCGCGTGTACAGCACCGCGTTGCTGCAGAGTTCCGTCACGATCAGCGCCACGTCATCCTCCCGAGCAGTCCCGGCGAACAGCACCGCCGCGAGCCTACGGGCCTCGCGAATCTGGTCGGTCCTCCCTGGGAACGTCCGACGCCATACCAGCGGGCCCGGCCCCTTCAACCACTCCTGCGCCGAGCCGCAGCCCAGCCTTCCCTTCACCATGCGCATCCTCCTCCATGATTCCGCCACCCGGCGGGCCGCGACGCGGCCACCGTGAACCGTGCGGCGGGCATCCATCAACGAACACCTCGCGTCACAAGGTCAAGCCCGACTCCTCCTGACCTCGCCTTCCCGCTGCGCCTTTCCCCACGTGGTTGCCTGGAGGTTCTCTTCCAGGTGATGGACCTTTGAGGTGCCGGGTATGGGCAGCATGACGGTCGACTGGCCTAGAAGCCCGGCCAGGGCGAGCTGACTGGGAGACTGCCCTGCCTTGGTCGCGGGTTCGGCGTTTGTGAGGGGCCGGGCGAGGCGTCCTTGGGCGAGCGGGAACCAGGGGAGGAACCCGAGCCCTTGCTCGGTGCAGTGGTCGAGTACGTCTTGGCTGGCACGATCTTCGAGGTTGTAGCGGTTCTGGACGGTGGCGATGAGTGCGTTTCGCCGGGCGCGCTCGATCTCCTGGATCGTGACCTTGGACAGCCCGAGGTGCCGGATCTTACCTTCTGCCTGCAGTGTGGCGAGTGCGCCTACTTGGTCTTCGAGCGGGATTCGCGGGTCGATGCGGTGGAGTTGGTAGAGGTCGATCGTCTCCAGCCGGAGACGTCGCAGGCTCATCTCGACGCATTGGCGTAGGTATTCAGGTCGTCCCAGGGGTGCCCACTGGTTGGGGCCTTGGCGGGTGAGGCCGCCTTTGGTAGCGATGACGAGGTCACCGGGGTAGGGGTGGAGAGCCTCGGCTATCAGGTTTTCGCTGACGTGCGGGCCGTAGGCGTCGGCGGTGTCGATGAGGTTGACGCCGAGATCGACTGCACGGCGCAGCACCCGAAGGGCTTCGGCGCGGTCCGTAGGCTCTCCCCAGGCGCCGGGACCGGTTAGCGGCATAGTGCCCAGGCCGAGCCGGTTGACCGGAAGGTCTCCGCCGATCAGGAACGTGTCATTCGTCGCGGGCATCGGCCACCTCCCGGTCGGGAATGGAGAAGAAGGCGTGCAGCCGGTCCCGAATGGTCGCCGCGAGCTGCGCGGGCAGTTCGTCGGTGCAGTCGATGGGCAAGATGTCGTATCCGGCTCGGATCAGGCGGTCGCAGGCCTGCCGGTAGAAGTGGGTCTCTGCGTGTGAGGAACCGGGGGTGAGCTGGAACCGGTTGTGTGCGCCCCGGGCAGCGAGCCGGGCTGCGATGGTCTGGGGATCGGCTTCCAAGACGACGGCGAGGTCTGGCCGATCAGCATGGGAGTTGAGGCTCCAGAGGAAGGCAGGATCGAGGCCGTCGAAGCGTTGCATGACGAGTCCGGAGGGGACGTACCGGTCGCAGATGACGATCTGTCCTGCGTCAAGACGAGGCCGAATCTCGTGGTCGAGGTGGTGGTAGCGGTCGGCGCTGTAGAGGCAGGCGAGGGCCGGGCCACTGACGCTCTCGGTCAGCCTCCGGGCGAGGCCGCCGATCAGGCCGCCTGATGGCTCGGCAGTGACGTGAACCTTCTCGCCGTCTGCGGTGAGCAACGCGGCGAGCTCGGCGACGACCGTTGACTTGCCTGTTCCGGACGGGCCGTCCACGGTCACGAACAGGCCGCGCCGCTGCTCAGAAAAGGGTCTCAGCCGGGTCATCAGCGGGCTCCTTCCCCAAGAGCGCGGCGAAGGTCAATGCCGTTTGGGCGGGCGGAGAGGCGAGGCGGGCGAGAAGCCGGGCGCACACGAGCGCGTCGTAGGTGGCTCGGTGTGGCTGGAGATCCGCGCCCAGGCCAGCGGTCAGCGAGAGGGTTTCGGCGAGGTGCCCGAGCTTGTAGGACATCTGACCGGGAAGGAGCCGCCGCGCGAGCTTGAGAGTGTCGACCACCTCGACAGGCGTGAAGCCCGGCAGCGTACGGGTCAGGACCCCGAGGTCTACGTGGGCGTTGTGCGCGACGAACACCGCCCTGTCCAGCTCGCTCCGGATTTCGGCGGCGACCTCCTCTGCTGTCGGTGCGGTCGAGACCTGGACGTCGGTGATGCGGTGGAACCGGCGGGCCATCGGTGTGATGGGCCGAGGAGGCTTGACCAGCCAGGACCGGGCATCCCCGATCTGTCCTTCGATGATCGAAACGATCGCGAGTTCGACAAGGTCGGGGGGCTGCTGCCCGTTGCCCTCCACGTCCACAACGGCGTACCGGTGGTGCGTCCAGGTTGAGGTCATGAGTTGTTCTCCCATCCGATGTCGGCGCGACCATGCTGGTGCTGCAGGTGCGGGTGCCCGGCGTCGTGGATCTGGAAGGCGAACTTGTGTTGGAGGAAGTACCTGGGCTGCTCGCTGGGAAGGCCTTCCACCTGCGCAGCTCGTTCGGTGACACTGAGCACCTTCAACCCTGCCGCCTCAGGCAGCGGCTTGGCGGCTTCTTGCAGCTGAATCGCCGTCGGTACCTGATGTGCGCCCGCGCAGAGCTGCAGCTGCCGGACGGGGCAGATGTCGCACAATTCCCGAATGCCGAAGTGTCCGTTGTAGTCGGGAAGCCCGTGGGCATAGGAGACCGCGCAGGAGGTCTTGCGGAAGAGCGCCGCGGAACTGTCACTCCTTGCGAAGGCTCGCAGGACCCGCTGCTCCAGCGTCTCCGGTACGATCTTCCGCCGGGCTGTGCCCTGGTAGGGCTCCGGTAGCCCGTTCGCCTTGTAGTAGTCGGCGATCTCGGCACGATAGAAGAGACCGGTGAACACGGCAGCGTCGGCGAACTTCGCCAGGTCAGCGGCCCGCGCGAGATGCTCGGGGCTGTCGTTGAGGCCTGGCACGAGGGGGCGCCAGTAGAACACCGTTCGGTACGTGCGTGGCCGATACCCACTGGCCAGCTTCATTGAGGTGGCCGAAACCTCCGAGGGGAATGGCTCGATCCGCTTGTCCTCGATCCCCGAGTAGGTGAACAGCAACGTCACCTTGAGGTTCTGCAGCGCCGACAGGACCTGACAGTCGGATTCCGTCACCTGGAACCGGGTGATCACCAGCACGTGGTTGGTGAGGCCTCGGCCGTCCAGGTCCTCCAGGCACGCGAACAGGTGCTCCTTCACCCCCGGCAGGAACGGGTCGGTGGCCCTGTTGAAGATCTGCACCGGTGTGACGTGTGCCTGGAAATAGCGGTGGCCGACGAGTTCGTCGACTGCTTCGGTGTCGGACATGAGGGCGCGCGGCTGCCGGGAGTCCCAGAGCCCGTAGGTGTGTCGGATGCAGTACGCGCAGTCCAGCGGACACCCTTGGACGTGGTTCAGCGACAGCCCGGACTTGCGGTACTCCACCACTTCACGCGCGCGGGTCGGCAACGCCGAAACCGCTTCGATCGGCAGCAGCGGCACACCGCGCCTGGGCAGCCGGGCGTGTTCGGTTTTGGTAGTCGGATCGACGGGTGACACGGAGGCCTCCAGCGGCAGTACGGATGAGGTCGTTCACCTGTTACGAAACCGCTACTGTCAGGCATCATGGAACCTGCCAGTCCCAGGCAGGCAGTCTGGCAGGCACCCCTGACGGCAAGGACGTGCAGGTGAACCCTCGACTCTCCTTTTCACCGGACAGACTGAAACACCATCGGGCGCGATCCGGAATGTCGCAGGCCGGACTCGCCGCCAAGCTCCGGGAGATGACCGGGACGACCACGGTCAGCGCGAATTACGTCTACCGATGGGAATCGGGGCTCCGGACACCCGACGACTGGCTCGTCGCGCTGGCGTTGGCACTCGAAGTCGAGGTCAACGACCTCTGTGAAACCGTGCCCGACCCAGCGGGCAGGAGCGGGCATCTGCAGTCCGCCGGACATGGTCTCGACCAGTGGGGGCAGGTGAGCGAAGTGCTCCGTCGGTCCTTCCTCGCGCGCGGGCTCACCCTGGCCGCGCTCCCGCCGGTCATCCGTGCCCTCGACGTGATCGGAGACGGCAACCTCGGAACCGTCACAGATGGCCTCGGTGAACTCGTCGACCACTACACCCAGTCGATGACGATCCTCGCTCCTGATCGCGCTTACGACGAAGTCTTGGCTGTCCGCGCCTATGCCGGTACGGTCCTTGATCGAGCCCACAACACCTCGCGAAGCCCTCAACTGGCCCTCATCTGCGGATGGTTGTCCGGGCTCCTGGCCGTCGCCGCTCATGACATGGGCGAACACGCCACTGCCCGACTGTGGTGCTCCGACGCCGAAAGGCGGAGCGAAGACGCACGACACCCCGAACTGGCAGGGTGGGCCTACCTGACCCGAGCGATGATCGCGCACTACCAGAGGCTGCCCAATGAGGCCGCCGCACTCGCGGCCAAGGGCCAGCACATCGCGCCCATCGGCACCGTAGCCCATGCCAAACTCGCCGCCCACCAGATGCGCGCCTCCGCGATGGCCGGAGACGCACAATCGTCAGCCGAGGCCAGGCAGCACGCCACTGTCGCACTCCGTGCTCTGCCCGCGAACGCTCCGACCACCGGCGTCTACTCGATAGCGCTAGCCGAGGATCCGCCGTACACAGCGACGTCCCTGCTCCTGGCCGGGCAGTACCGCGAGGCGGCCGCCGCAACCGAGCGAGTGATTCAAACCTGTTACCGCAGCGAAAGCCGTCAACAGGGCGGCAACCCCTCCGGCTACGCCCGGTCCCTCCTCATCCTCGGACTCGCGCATGCCGGCACCGGCGAGATCGACCAAGCAGCCTCCGCAGGGCTCGCCGCGCTCGACAGCAACCGCCACGTCTGGCCGACCATGACTCTGGCAGCCCAGCTCGAACGTTCACTCAGCCGCACGGACTCCAGCCAGATGGCACGCCAGTACGGCACCCGATACCGTGAAGTCGCTGATCAACTCGCGAACGCCCGAAGGACCACCGAATGATCGACAGTGAGCTCAGCGCGGATCGGATCGCAGAGATCACCGCCTTCGTGGACATCCAGGCCCCGCCCCTCGACGGCCTGCCCACAGCCCACTTCATCTTCGGCACCAACCAACTCGGCCCAGTCACCGACCTGGTGGCCGACCGATACAGACGCGGCCTCGCCCCCCTGATCATCGTCACCGGCGGCGTCAACCGTCATACCGGCATCGTCGAAGGCCGTGAGTTCTTTCGCGCCTTGACCGAGAACGGCGTCCCAACCGAGGTGATCCGGGTCGAGGACACTTCGGCCAACACCTGGCAGAACGTCGAGTACGCCGCCGCCCATATCCACGAAGCGCTGAACCTTGGCCTGAAGATCACCGCGATCAGCAAGTGGTTCCACCGCCGCACGGTCCACGCCCTCAAGACCCACGCCCCGGACATCGGTGACTTCCACGCCCTCGGCTGGGAACCCGAGTACGAGGGCCGCGTCGTAACGAGGCGAAACTGGACCGCCATTCCTGATGGTCGACGCCGCATCATCCGAGAGTGGGAAGAAGTCACACGCCGCCTGGCCGAAGGCGAGATTGTTACGCTCGACCGAGGATCCGAAACGTGGCAATGATCGTCGGGCCGCACGCGCCCGGCTGTTAATCCACCCTGTTGGCTCCGTGTTTGCTCCAACGCTCCGCGATGAACCGGCACGCAGCGATACGGGTCGACATCAGAACCGGGCGAATGTCGTACGCCACGGCATGAAACAGTGCCGTGCAATCCGGATGAAACGGGCGCACGATCCGTGGAGCGGTCTCTTGATCGACGGGTCCGGGGTTCGAGTCCCCGGCGCGGCCCTGCTGGAACAGCGCATCCGGCACGCGGCCACCGCCGCGTGAAAGGATCGTGTCCATGCCCGCGCCCGGCACCGCCCTGCCCCCCGCGCTCGAAGCACACACCCTCCTTGTCGCCGCCGTCATCGTCCACGATCGGACGCGGCAACGAGTCCTCCTCATACAGCGAGCGGCCGGAGCGAAGTTCGCCCCCAACCACTGGGACCTTCCCGTCGGCAAGGCGAGCAAGGGCGAAGTGATCACCCAAACCGCGGTCCGCGAGCTGAAAGAGGAGACCGGACTGGTCGTAGACCCCGCCGACCTGCGAGTAGCCGGTCTCATCCACTGCTCCTGGGGTGTCGAGGCGCCGAACGGCTTCGTCACCGTTGTCTTCGTCGCCGACACCTGGAGCGGCACCCCGGTCAACGCCGAACCTCGCAAACACGCACGCGTCGCCTGGCACCCGGCAGACCGGATACCTCAGGCATTCGTGTCCACCACTCGCACCGCGCTGATCAACTACCTGACAGGTGGCCCCATGGTGACCACCGAGGGATTCTGATCCCCAGTGATATCTCCTCCGGTCCCCAGTGATATCTCCTCCGGTCACAGGCCACCACTTACCGGAACGGTGACGCCTCCGCGTGCTGTCAGGCGGGCGGCGGCGAGTGGGCCTCGCCCGTTACCCGCACCGGGTGGTGTCGGCGGCATTGATCACCTTCAGGGCTCCGAGCCGCCCGGTCCGTGGCCTTCACACGGTGGTGCGCCGTTGTTTCCTTCGAGGGGGGCGAGTGTCCAGTGGTCGCCTCGCGAGGGGATGGACCTGATGGTTGAGTGTGTTCTGGTCGTCCGAATATCAACGCTGGACATAAACCAATCTAAAAGGTAGGAATAGTATGAAAGGTCTCGCGCATCTTGAGGAGCAGCCATGGCAGCCAAAGTGATCGACGTGGCCGCGTACGTCCAGGAATGGCAGGACTGGCACCACCGGCACGAGAGAGCGCTGGCCGATCCCCACGGGTTCCTCGCCGTCACGAACCTGCACTGGCTGACGCCTGAACCGCAGCGCCTGCCGGATGCCCCAGGAGAGTGGTCGACCGGCGGCGAGGGCGTAGTGGTGACCCTCGGCGACGCGGAGGAACTGGTCGTGGACGGCACGCCTGTGCGTGGCCGGTACGTGTTCGGCCACATCCCCGAACGCGGTTCGATCAATGCCGCCTGGGGTGAAGCGGTGATCGAGGTGGCCAAGCGAGGCGGGCATGACATCGTCAGGCCCAGACACCCGGATCACCCGCTGCGTGTCGCGTTCGCCGGCACTCCGGTGTTCCCTCCGGACCCGCGATGGTTGGTCGTCGGCCGCTACCTGCCGTTCGACGAGCCCCGGCCGACGGACGTCGGGGCGGCGGTGGAAGGGCTGAGGCACGTCTACGACGCGCCAGGGCGGGTCGAGTTCGAACTCGACGGGCAGACGCTGAGCCTGACGGTGTTCAACGGTCACGCGCCGGGCAGCTTGATCGCCCTGTTCACCGATGCGACCTCCGGCGTGACCACCTACGCCGCCAACCGCGTCCTGCAGCTCGGGGTGCCCGATGCCGACAACCAGGTGACCGTGGACTTCAACCGGGCCACGAACCTGCCGTGCGCCTACAGCGACCTCGCCACCTGCCCGCTGCCGCCGGAGGAGAACCGGCTGCCGGTCGCGATCGAGGCAGGCGAGAAGATCCCCTACGAGCGCGGCTGACATCCGGACGAGCGCGCCCGTGGCCTGCGGGTCACCCGTGTCACCGGCGCCTCCGCGTCCCGTGTCACCGGAACGGCGACGCCTCCGCGTGCCGTCAGGACGGCGCGGAGGCGAGAGGGCGGCCGCCCGTTACCCGCACAGGGTGGTGTCGAGAGCCTTGATGACTTTCAGGGCTCCGGCCTCGCTGCCGGGCAGGGCGGTGACCGCGAGTGCGGAGGCCCGGCCGTCGGGGGTGGCGGCGTTGCGGGTCTCGTAGCCGTCGATGTCACCGCCGTGGCCCCATCCGGTGTCGCCGCAGCTCAGCTTCATCTTGACCACACCGAGCCCGTACCGCCAGCCCTCGGGGAATCCGGGGGCCTTCACCGTCTTCTTCATCTCCGCCAGTTGCGCGGGCTTGAGCAGTTTGCCGTCCAGGAGGGCGAGGAAGAAGGTGTTGAGGTCGTCCGGGGTGCCGATGAGCTGGCCGGCCGCGCCGCCCCAGGACGGGTCCATCGTGGTGACGTCGACGAACTCGCCCTTGGGCTCGCTCACCGTGTAACCGCGGGGGTGCGGGCCCTTGACGGTCTGGTCGCCGACGCCCGGCCAGTAGGTGTCACGCAACCCGGCGCGGTCGATGACCCGCTTGGTGACCTCTTCGGCGATCGGCCGGCCGGTGACCTTCTGCACGATCAGGCCGAGCAGCAGGTAGCCGGTGTTGCTGTACTCCCAGCTCGTGCCCGGCCTGAACGACGCCTTGTGGCGCAGCGCCACGTCGATCATGTCCCTGGCCTCGACATAGCGATGCTGGATCTTGGAAAAGTCCCCGTGCATGTAGCGGGTGTAGTTGGGCAGGCCGCTGGTGTGCTGGAGAAGCTGGCGGACGGTGATCTTGCGTCCGTCGCCGGCCTTGCCGCGGATCATCCCGGGCAGGTACTTCTCGATCGGTCCGTCCAGCTTGATCCTGCCCTCGCCGACGAGCTGCAGGACGACGGTGGCGACGAACGTCTTGGTGTTGCTGCCGATGCGCACCCGGCCGTCGGCCGGCACCTCCTCCCGGGTCTTCAGGTTCCCGACGCCCGCGGTGTAGCGGGTGACGCGACCTTCGCGGTCGCGGACCGAGGCGAGCGCGCCGGGAAACTCCTTGCCGATCAGCCCGTCAAGTGACTTCTGCACGCCGTCGTCGAAACCGGCGGTCGCCGACGCCTTTGTCGAGGCCGAGGCGGCGACCGGCGCGGCGGCGGCACCTACGGCGATCATCGCGGCGAGCCCGCAGGCGAGGAAACGGGACCGGGGAGAGGTAGGGCTGAACATCGGAACTCCTTGTTCGAGGGTCACTTGCCGACCCCTGAAGCATGTCGCGGGGGAGATCATCACTTCGATCCCGCGAACTGGAGACCCGTGGTACAGCTGGCGCTACCTCGACCGGCCGCGCCGGTCGTTCCGTCGGCGGCGCGGACCGCCGGCCGTCAGGACACCTCAGCCGACCAGAGACTCGTGGTACGACCGGCGCCACCTGGATCAGGCGCGCCGGTCGGTCCGCAGGCGGGACGACAAGTCCTGGGGCGTTCGCCAGGCCGCCCGCCCGTGCTTCGGTCCGCCGCTCCCCGGGGACGTGTCAGCCGATGGGCAGGTGGTCGAGGTAGCCGCGGACGTTGCGGCGGGTCTCGGCCACCGAGTCCCCGGCGAACTTCTCCGCCACCGCGTCCGCCAGGACCAGCGCGACCATCGCCTCGGCGACGATCCCCGCGGCCGGGACCGCGCACACGTCCGACCGCTGGTGGTGGGCCCGCGCCGGGGCGCCGGTGGTGACGTCCACGGTGGCGAGGGCCCGTGGCACGGTCGCGATCGGCTTCATCGCCGCGCGCACCCGCAGCGCCTCGCCCGTGCTCAGTCCGCCTTCGGTCCCGCCGGAGCGGCCCGAGGTCCGCCTGACGCCCTCGGGGGTCGGCACGATCTCGTCGTGTGCTCTCGACCCCGGCGTACGGGCCAGCTCGAAGCCGTCCCCGACCTCGACGCCCTTGATCGCCTGGATGCCCATCAGGGCGCACGCCAGCCGCGCGTCGAGGCGCCTGTCCCAGTGCACGTGGGAGCCGAGCCCCACGGGGACCCCGTACGCGAGGACCTCGACCACGCCGCCGAGCGTGTCACCGTCCCGGTGGGCCCGGTCGATCTCGGCGACCATCGCCTTGCTCGCGTCCGCGTCCAGGCAGCGCACCGGGTCGGCGTCCAGCCTCCCGGCGTCCGCGGGGACGGGAAGGACCCCGTCGGGGGCCTTCGCCGAGGCGAGTTCCACCACGTGCGAGACGAGCTCGATCCCGGCCGTCTCCCGCAGGTAGGAGCGGGCCACCGCCCCCAGCGCCACCCGCGCGGCCGTCTCCCGCGCGCTCGCCCGCTCCAGGATCGGACGGGCCTCGCCGAAGCCGTACTTCTGCATGCCCGCCAGGTCGGCGTGGCCGGGCCTGGGCCGGGTCAGCGGGGCGTTGCGCGCCAGCCCTTCCAGCACCTTGGGGCCGACGGGGTCGGCCGCCATGACCTGCTCCCACTTGGCCCACTCGGTGTTGCCCACCACGATCGAGACCGGCGAGCCCAGGGTCAGCCCGTGCCGTACGCCGCCGAGGATGGTCACCTCGTCCATCTCGAACCGCATCCGCGCGCCCCGGCCGTAACCCAGCCGCCGTCTGGCGAGCGCGTCGGCCAGCATGCCGGTGGTGACCGGCACACCGGCGGGCAGCCCTTCCAGGGTCGCGACGAGGGCGGGTCCGTGCGATTCTCCCGCGGTCAGCCAACGCAACCTGCTCACCGGGCCACTCCTTCACTGCTGAGGCTGAGTTGGCGGAGGTCGTCGGACACCAGGTGTTCCCCGGACACGCCGAGGTCACCGGAGCCGAAATCGGAGCCCGAGCCGAAGTCCAGGCCGGATCCGAAGTGGCGGGCGCCGTGCAGCCAGGCCACCTTGTCGTGCAGGTCGTCCACCGTGAGGGAGGACAGCATCGCGTTCCGCGCCCGTGCCTCGGCGCCCGCCGGGTGATAGAGGCGTTCCCCCATCGCGCGGGCCACCAGCTGGGTTCTGGCCGTGCGTTCGCGGCGCTCGGCGTTGTACTTCTCCAGGCGCTGGGTGAAGGCGTCCTCGTCGCAGTCGAGCAGCCTGCCGATCACCACCGCGTCCTCGAGCGCCATGCACGCGCCCTGGGCGGCGTACTGCAGCATCGGGTGCGCGGCGTCGCCGAGCAGGGCGACCCGCCCGTCCGTCCAGCGGTCGACCGGGTCGCGGTCGCACAGGACCCAGGTCCGCCACTCCTCGCCCAGCTCCAGCAGGGCGCGGGCCGTCTCGCTCAGGCCGGGGAACTCGCCCAGTACGTGGGACCTGTCCGCGGGCTCGCCCGCCAGTTCCTCGCGGGCGCCGTCGTCCCGGGTGGCGGCGAGGTTCAGGAACCTTCCGCCGCCGATCGGGTAGTGCACGAAGTGCCACTTCGGGCCCGCCCAGAGGGTGACGGTGTTCCACCGCAACTCCGCGGGGACCTTCTCCATGGGGATGACCGAACGGTAGATGGTGTGCCCGGAGATCCGGGGCCTGCCGTCCCCGACGAGCTGACGGCGGACGGCCGAGCGGATGCCGTCGGCCCCGATGAGGGCGGCGCCGGTGAAGCGCTCTCCGGTGTCCGTGACGGCGGTGACACCGGTCGGGTCCTGTTCGTAGCGGGTGACCCACCGGCTGCCGAGCAGTTCGATGTCGCCGGACGCGCGGCAGGCGTCGAGCAGCGACTGGTACAGGTCACCTCGGTGGACCACCGCGTACGGGTCGCCGAACCGGCGCCGGTAGCCGTCGGTCAGCGGCATGCTGGCCACCCGCTCGCCCGTGGTGCCGTCCATGAAGCGCAACTCGTCGATGAAGACCGCCCGCTCGCGCACGGCCTCGCCGACACCGAGGTGGCGGAGCGCGTGGAAGGCGTTCGGTGCCAGCTGGATGCCGGCGCCCAGTTCGGCGAACGTGGGCTGGCGTTCCAGCACGATCACCCGGTGTCCCCGATCGGCGACGCTCAACGCCGCCGCGAGACCGCCGATGCCACCACCGGCAATGAGAATCCTCGCCATGTCCTCGTCATCCCTCCAGGGCCAGGCCACGGCCCGCCAGTTCGGCGACGTCGAAGATGCCCTCGGTGGTGGCCTCCACATCGAAGACGGAGCGCTGGACGGGCGGGAATCCGATCAGTTCGGCGGCCCTGGCCGGCAGCGGGACCGCCGCGGCCTCCGCCGACTCCCAGAGCAGCACGGCGCCCCAGCGGTCGCTGCTCCGGTCGGAGATCCAGAACTTCAGGCGCAGCCCGGGAATCCCGGCGAAGCGGTCCACCGCCTCGTCGCGCAGGAACGCGCGGAGCGAATCGACGGTCTGGTCCGACTCCCGTAGGTCCCACCAGACGACGACGGCCTGCATGCGCTTGACACCTCCGGAATCGAATGCCTTTATGCCGTTGTCGCCGACGACGTTTTTCCCGCATAGGAAACGGGTTTCGACTCCGGTTTTACGGCCATTCTTGTGACTGTTGTCTATTACGGTAGGTCGCCGTTAAGGGCGGGACAACGGCCCTGCGATAAGGCATTCTTCTCAGGATGTGAACGATAAGCGGGGGGTGCGGAAAAATGTTGGCGGAACGAATGTTCGGGCTCCGGTGCGGATGGGGAGAGAGCGAAAAGGGCGGAGCCGGGGTCGCGATGCGAAAGGCCGCGAAGAAACATGGCGGGAAGGCGCGCGGGGTGAGGGAGCGCGATATCGGGGCTCCCCGTGTGAAGAGTGCGCTGTGAAGAGGGTGACCGCGACACGAGGAACCGGCCCCGGCGTTTCGCCGGAGCCGGTTCCTCTTCAGCGGGTCCGTTCCACGGGGGTCGGCGGCTTCGTTGGCGCCGTTCCGTGGGGGGTGGGTTTCTGTGGTGCTGTTTCACGGGGGTCGGCGGCTTCGTTGGCGCCGTTCCGTGGGGGGTGGGTTTCTGTGGTGCTGTTCCATGGGGGTCGGCGGCTTCGTCGGCGCCGTTCCATGAAAATCGGGGGTCAGCCCTTCTGCGCCGCCGCGATGGTGCAGGCCATCCGCTCGATGCTCGCCTCGTCGAACAGGTCGTCGATGTCGGCGTCAACGTCGAAGGCCTCGCGGATCCGGTCGGTCAGGCGGGCCGCGCGCAGGGAGTCACCGCCCAGCTCGAAGAAGTTGTCGAGGATGCCGATGCCTTCGAGCTCCAGCGTCTTCGCCCAGATCTGCTGCAGGGTCCGCTCGATGTCGTTGCGCGGCTCCTGGTAGGGGCTGCCGACGTCCGGGCGGGACCGGGGCGGCTCGGGGAGCGCGGTCCGGTCGATCTTGCCGTTCGTCGTCGTCGGGAGGCCGCCGACCACGTACGCCGCCGGCACCATGAACGAGGGAAGCGTCTGGCGCAGCGCCGCTCGAAGGTCCCGCACCTCGGGGACGGGCCCGGGGCGCGGCTCGATGTAGGCGACCAGCTGGACGTCTCCCTGACCGTCCTTCCTGGCCAGCACCGCCGCCTGGCCGACACCCGGCTGTGCGGCCAGGACGGCCTCGATCTCGCCGAGGTGCACCCGGTTGCCGCGGACCTTGATCTGGTTGTCGGTACGGCCGACGATCTCGATGCTTCCGTCGGTCCAGTAGCGCGCCACGTCGCCCGTCCGGTACAGCACCGGGTGGCGGACCGGGTCCATCGGGTTGGCGAGCCACTTCTCCGCGGTGGCCTCCGGCCGGCCCAGGTACCCCTCCGACAGGCTCTCGCCGGCCACGAAGATCTCACCGACGACTCCCGGCGGGAGGACCTCGAGGTTCTCGCCGAGCACGTACGCCTTGACGTTGGGCGTCGGCCGCCCGATCGGGGGCAGGCGGTGGGCGCGTCCCTCCTCACCGAGGTCCACGCCGAGCTGGGTGATGTCGCACGTGGCCACCACCGTCGCCTCCGCGGAGCCGTACAGGTTGAACACGTGGAAGGGAAGGTCGGCGGAGGGCCACGACTGCACGCGCTCGCCGCAGATCCTGATGTTGACCAGCTCGGTCTCGGCGGGCCAGTGAAGCGTCCACAGCCGTTCGGCCATCGCCTTCATGAGCAGGGTGTGGGTGATCCGCTCGGAGACGAGCCAGTCGCGCAGCCACTCGGGCGAGGTCACGACCGACGGCTCGGGGATGTGGACCGTGGCGCCCGCGGCCAGGACCGAGAAGCACTCGACCTCCACCATGCCGTAGCCGGGCGCCGCCAGCCACGTCCCTCGGGACTCCTCGGTGATACCGCAGATGACACGCATGCTGTAGATGAGGTTGCGGGCCGCGCCGTGCGGCACCATCACGGCCTTGGGCACGCCCGTGGAGCCGGAGGTGTAGCAGATGTGGATGAGGTCTGATGCCTTCACCGGCTCGCTGACGGGGGTGGTGGGCTCGTCGCGCCAGTCGGTGCCGTCGAGCGAGAGCACCGGGCAGATCCCCGACACCTTGAACTCGTGGGCCCTCATGGTGAGCACCACCACGGCCGAGGCGTCCTCGATCATGAAGCGGACGCGGTCGTCGGGGAACTCGGGGTCCAGCAGGATCGCCGCAGCCGCCGTCTTGAAGCAGGCGAGCTGCGCGATCAGGCTCTCGGCGCCGCGTGGGAAGCAGACCCCGACCCGGTCGCGGGGGCGGACCCCCTGTGCGGCGAGCCGGTGGGCGAGCTGGTTGGCCTGGTCGTCGAGCTCGCGGAAGGTGAGCCGGCCACCGGGCCAGGCCACCGCGACCGTGTCGGGCGTCCGGCGTGCGATGTCCGCGACGACCTCGTGGAAGAAGAGGGCGGGTACGGGCTCGTCGGTCTGGTTCCAGTCGACGAGGATGCGCCGGGACTCCTCCTCGGTGAGCAGGGGGATGTCCCGCAGCGTGACGGCCGGGTCGGCGGCGATGGCGTCGAGGACCCGTCCCAGGTGCAGCGCGTACTGGGCGGCGGCGTCCGCGTCGAACTCCGCCCGCGACATCACGAGGTCGAGGGCGTCGGCGTCCCGGGTGAACACGGTCAGCGCGGCGCGCGGCCCCGGCTGCTCACCGTTCGCGGAGACGGCACCACCGGTGGAGGCGCCGTTCGCGGAGACGGCACCGGCGGAGAGGCCGTTCGCGGAGACGTCACCCGCGGGGGCGCCGTTCGCGAGGGCGTCGCCGGTGGAGACGACGGCGTGGCAGGGCTCGCCGGTGGCGGGCTCCGCGGTGCCGGCCGCGATCGCGGCCAGCAGCTCCGCGGCGGTCGTGTCGCCGGACACCCGCACCCGGACGGTCTCGGCGGGACCCCGCCCCGCCCGCCCGATCAGCAGGTCGGTCTCGGCGGTGTAGCGGTGGAGCAGGCCCGCCAGGGCCGCGACCGCGAACGTCTCCCGGTGCGGCAGGGCCTTCTCCGGGACCGGGATGGAGTGCCGGTGCGGAACTCCGGGCGGGCCGTCACCGGCGGGACGGGCTAGGGGAAGCGACGAGTTGGTCGTTTCCATGAGAATCGTTCCTCTCGAAATAGCGGGTCGGAGGTCTCAGGCGAGAGCCGGCAGCGGGGAGGGGAGGGCGAGCTCGACCTGTGAGGAGATGCCCTCGGCACCGGTCCGCCGCAGGGCACGCCCGGCCTCGACGGCCTCGGCGAGTCCGTGGATCATGCGGGTGGTCTGGTCCCAGTCCACGCAGGCGTCGGTCACGCTCTGCCCGTACGCGAGGCTGTCCGTCCGGCCCAGGATCAGGTCCTGCCGGCCCGCGGCGAGGAAGCTCTCCAGCATGATCCCGGCGATGCCGGTCTCCCCGCCGGCGATACGGTGCGCGATGTCCGCGGCGACGAGGGGCTGCCGCTCGTGGTCCTTGCCGCTGTTGCCGTGGCTGGCGTCGATGAAGAGGCGCTGGGGCAGGCCCGCCTTCTTCAGCAGTGCGAGGGCGCCGGCCACGTCGGAGGGGCTGTAGTTGGGGGCCGTGCTGCCGCCGCGCAGGACGACGTGGCAGTCGGGGTTCCCGCTGGTGGAGACGATCGAGACGACGCCGTCGTCGTCGATGCCCGGGAACACGTGTCCCTTCGAGGCGGCGACGATGGCGTCGACCGCGTCCTCCACGTGGCCGCTCGTCGCGTTCTTGATGCCGACGGGCATGCTGAGCCCGCTGGTGAGCTGCCGGTGCACCTGGCTCTGGACGGTGCGGGCACCGATCGAGCCCCAGGACACGGCGTCGGCGAAGTAGCGGGGGGTGAGCGGGTCGAGGAACTCGCAGCCGATCGGCAGGCCGGTCTCCAGGATGTCCAGCATCAGCCCTCGCGCCAGGCGCAGTCCGCTGTTGAGGTCGTGCGAACCGTCGAGGTGGGGGTCGCTGATGAGGCCCTTCCAGCCGAGGCGGGTCCGCGGTTTCTCCATGTAGACCCGCATGACGACCACGAGCGAGCCGGACACCTGCCGCGCGAGCTCGGAGAGCCGCTCGGCGTAGGTCAGGGCGGCGCAGGGGTCGTGGATGGAGCACGGGCCGGCGACCACGACGAGCCGGTCGTCCTCGCCGTTCAGCACCTGGGTGACCCCGTACCGGCCGCCGAGGACGGTCTCCCTGGCGGTGGACGAGACCGGGATCTCCTCCCGCAGCGCCGCGGGCGAGAAAAGCCGGTCGACCGGGGTGACGCGGGAGTCGAGGGAGTCGATGAGGGAGGGCAGCACGTCGGGGGTGTGGGTGATGGTCATTGCGGGGTTCCTTCCGGTGGAGTGGTCAGGCGTTGTCCGCCGCGAGAACCGCCGCGGAGAAGGTGAATCCCATTCCGGTGCCGATGAGGAGCACCCGTGCTCCCGGCTCCAGCAGGTCCTCGTTCAACAGGTGGTGCAGGCCGTAGAGCTGGTCGGCGGGACCGAGGTGCCCGATCGTGAGCCCGAGTTCGGCCAGGGTGTTGCCGGGAATGCTCTTCAGGGGTCGTACGAAGCTCTCCCTGAACAGGGTCCGCCCGACGAACGGTGTGACGAGCCAGTCGATCTCGTCCATGGACAGGCCGGCGTCGGCCAGTGCCGTGGAGACGACGCCGGCGGTCCCGGCCGCCGACCTCGCGCGGACGTCGCGCAGCGACAGCTCGCCGCGCGTCAGGAACTCCCGGGTCCTGCGCCTCATGTCGGGGTGCGGTTCGGGAGCCGTACGGAACGGCTCGTCGCCGCGCGAGAGTCCTTCGAGGGCGGTGTCGGTCTGCGAGGCGCAGGACAGCAGCCTCAGTCGGCCACGGCCCCGGGTGACCACCGCCGAGGCGGCGCCGTCACCGAAGACCATGCCGGGGGAGAGGTACCAGCGGTCGGTGGGAGGGGCGAAGCGGTCCGCGACCGTGATGAGGGCGGAGGGGAGTTCGGGGCGTCCCGCCAGCATGCTCGCCGCGATCTCCAGGCAGGCGAGGGAGCCGTTCGACGCCGCGGAGACGGTCATCGGCATCCCGGCCATCCGGGTGCCCAGCAGCTCCCCGCCGATCCAGCAGGCCGCGGGCCACATGTCGATGCCCTGGAAGTGGCTGTGGCTGTGCAGGTAGAGGGTGTCGGGGCCGATCTCCGTCCCGTGGGCGGCGGCCTCCTTGAGCGCCTGCCTGCCGGCGGTCACGGCCATCTCGGGGGGAGCCTGCGAGGACTGGGCGACGGAGATCATTCCGGTGCTCTCGGCGACCTCGGCCGAGTACGAACCGTCCTCGACGGCCCGGGTTATGGGCACCCGGTCGCCGAGCGTGCCGCCCGTGCCGGAGATCCAGATGTCATCGAACCGCATCGCTGAGAGTCCTTTCCGTGCCGAGGCCTCGGGACGTTCCAGGGGGACGCGTGTCGCCGGTGATCTCCCTGCCGCCGATGCGGGCGGGGTGGACCTCGGTCGTCACGTCGTTTCCCTTCGCGCTCCGGAACTCGCGGTTGGCCGTTTCTCGGTTACCAGCAATTACGCTAAGGCGGTAACAGGAGTAGGGCAACGGGGGTGTGATAAGAGCTCCTTTTCGGGATGCGAACGTCGCATGTTGAGGAAAGGAAGGGATCCTGCGTCGTGAGTCCTGCTGGATCGCCGTTAAATCATCGGTAGCGCACTACCGGCAAAGGTAGTTCAATAGTAAAATTGTCAGGATGAAGCGACAACCGGGAGACAGGGCCGTGGCACCGGGCCCGCTCGCACTGGTGCAGGCGTTCGTCAACAGCGTGAACGTGGAGTTCGGGCCTGACTATCTGGCCACCGTGGAGGGTCTCACCATCTGGCTGGAGCGCAACGGCCTCGGTGACCCGAGGGTGGAGCCGGGCGAGCTCGACCGCCGCGACGCCGTGACCCTGCGGGAGGCGTTGCGCGCGCTCCTGCGGGAGAACAACGGCGGCCCCCCCGACCTCCAGGCCCGCCGCACGATCGAGCACATCGCGCGTGACTGCCCGCTCGTCGTGGGGTTCGAAGGGGAGACGGGGGAGCTCGGCCTGCGGCCCGCGCTCACCGATGTGCGCGGAGCCCTGGCCAGGGTGCTCGCGGCCGTCGCCGGCGCCGTCGCCGACGGCTCCTGGCAGCGTCTCAAGGCGTGCGGCGAGCACCGATGCGAGTGGATCTTCTACGACCGGTCGCGAAACAAGGGCAGCCGCTGGTGCTCGATGGCGGTGTGCGGGACGCGGTCCAAGATGCGCACCTACCGCGAGACGAAGCGGGTCCACAGCGAGAGCGGCTGAGCCGCGCGGACCAAGTGGTCTCCTGCCGGGTACGTCCGGCGCGTCACCTCGCACGTGGGCCGGGAACGGCGATACGCCCAGGTCGGGCGGCATCACCTCGCGTGCAGATCAGGCATGTCCGAGTCCGCCGATGTCACCTCACGTCCGACTCCGACGGCGTCGCTTCGCACGAGGGCAGGGGGACACATCCGGGTCAGACGGCGTCACCTCGCGCGCAGGTCAGGCATGTCCGAGTCAGGCGGCGTCACCTCGGGCGTGGGCCGGGAGCGGGAACACGTCTCGGAAGCCGTGGGACGACACCGGCCCGCCGCGACGCCCGCGATCATGCCGGTGGGGGCGGTCGGACCGCCCCCACCGGTCGTGTCGTCCGGGAGTCACGGCGCGTTCTCCCGGCCGAGGAGCTTCCTCGCGACGACGAGCTTGGTGGCCGCCGCGGTGCCGTCCGCGAGCTGGAGCCCGATGACGTCCCTGAGCCGCTGCGCGATCGGCCCGTCCTCGGCCCAGCCGAGGTGGCCCATGGTCAGCAGGGACTGGTGGACGGCCTCCATCGCCGCCTTCGGCGCCCACCACTTGGCCATGTTGGAGGGGATCCGCGGGTCCATGCCGTTGTCGGCGCGCCACAGCGCCTCGAAGGACACCAGCCGCGCCGCGTGCAGCATGGTCGCGTGCTCGACCAGGGGGAAGGCGACCGCCTGGAAGGTGCCGATGGGCCGGCCGAACGCCTCCCTGGCGCCCGCGTGGGCGATGGCCTCGTCGAGCGCGGCCTTGGCGACCCCGAGCGCCATCAGCGAGATGTACGCCCGCGAGACGCCGAACCCGCGCATGACCGCCGCGAAGCCGAGTCCCGGCTGCCCGACCACGTCCTCGGGGCCGACGCGGACGCCGTCGAAGACGAACCTGCCGCGCCCGCCGGACCGGCAGCCGAGGTCGGGGAGGGTCTCGCGGCTCACCCCCGCCTGGTCGAGCCGGATGTAGAAGGCGGTGATGCCGTGCGCTCCGGCCTCCCCCGTACGCGCGAAGACGAGGCCGTGCGTGGCGTAGGCGGCGATCATGATGGAGGTCTTCTCGCCGTTCAGCACCCATCCGTCGCCGTCGGGCTCGGCGCGCATCTCGATGCCCGCGGCGTCGGTGCCGTGGCCGGGCTCGGTGAGGCAGAGCGCGACGATCGACTCACCGCGGGAGATCGGCGGCAGCCAGCCCGCCAGCTGCTCCGGAGCGCAGTTCGCCGCGAGGACACCGCCGATGAGGGCGGCGTTGAGCACGGGATAGCAGACGGACAGGTCCGCCGCCGCCAGCTCCTCAAGGGCGATGCCCGCGCTCGTCGCGTCGAGCCCGAGCCCTCCGTACTCCTCGGGCATCCGGAGCGCGAACAGACCCTCCTCGCCCAACTCGGCGAGGAGCCCCGGACGGTATTCGCGCCGCACGTCGCTCTCCCGGCGGTACGGGGCGATCCTGTCGGCCGCGAACTCCCGCACCCGCTTGGCGAGCGCCTGCTGATCACTGGTGAATTCGAAGTCCATGTGGTGTCCTAAGCCCGGAGCCGGTCGCGCAAGGCGAATTTCTGGATCTTCCCGGAGGGGGTTCTCGGCAGCGACGGCACGATCTCCAGCCGCTCGGGCCAGTACTGCTTGGCCATGCCGAGGCCGGAGAGGTGGCCGCGCATGTCGTCGAGGGTGAGCGGGGAGGCCGCCGAGGAGTCCGCCGTGACGAGGATCGCGCAGGCGCGCTCGCCCAGCCGCCGGTCCGGGTAGCCGACGACCGCGACGTCCTTGACGGAGGGGTGCCGCAGCAGGGCCGCCTCCACCTCCACGACGGGGATGTTCTCCGCGCCGCGCATGATGACGTCCTTGACCCGGCCGGTGATCCGGATGCCTCCGTAGCCGTCCTCGCGGGCCAGGTCCCCGGTGTCGAACCAGCCGTCCTCGGTGAGCGACTCGGCGTACACCTCGGGGCGGCGGAAGTAGCCGAGGCACTGGGCGGCACCGCGGACCTGGAGCAGGCCGGGCTGTCCCGCGGCCACCGGCTCGCCCCCTCGGCCGACGATCCGGACCTCCATCCCCGGTACGGGGGTGCCGTCGCTCTCGGCCGCGCGCATCGGCGGGTCCTCGGGACGGGTGATCGTCACGCAGCCGTTCTCGCTCATGCCCCACAGGGCGTACACCCGGCAGCCGAGGACCTCCCGCGCGTCCTCCACGAGGAGCGGCGCGATCGGCGCGCTGCCGGTGGCGAACGTGAGCAGCGCCGACAGGTCCCTCGGACCGGTGCGCTGCGCCTCGATGAGGTCGGAGAGGAACGTGGGCGCGCCCATGAAGAACGTGACCCTCCGCTCCTCCAGGATCCGCAGCATCACGGCCGGGTCCCACGCGTCCACCTGCACGGCCGTCGCGCCGAGGATGAGCGGCATGAGGAAGTTCCAGGTGTAACCGGCCTGGTGGGTCGTGGGGGACCCCATCGCCGTCACCTCGTCGCCGGTGAGGTGAAGCACGTCGGCCTGTGCCCTGTTCATCGAGTACAGGGTGTTGTGGCTGTGCACGACGCCTTTCGGCTCACCGGTCGTGCCCGAGGTGAACACGACCTGGGCGGGGTCGTCCGGGCCGGCTTCGAGGGCGTCGAGGGCCTCGACCTCCTCGGCGGTGGGCTCGGGGCCGAGGAGGTCGCGGTCGAAGTCCAGCGCCCCACCCCTACCGCCGTCGCCCTCGCCGCTGCCGCTGCCGGCACCGCCGCCGAGCAGCACCCGGTGGCGCAGGCTCGGGACGGCACGGGCGACCTCGGCGCTCATGTCCGCGTACGAGAAGCCGCGGAACTCCGTCGCCGCGATGTAGACCGGGCTCTCGGTGAGCCGGGTCATGAACTCGACCTCGCGCCTGCGCATGATGGGGACGACCGGGCCCGCCACGGCGCCGATCCGCGCGCACGCGAGGATCGACGCGACGAGCTGCCAGGAGTTGGGCAGCTGCAGGGTCACCACGTCACCGCGTCCCACGCCCAGCCGCACCAGGCTCGCCGCGAGACGGTCGACGCGCCGGGCGAGCTCGGCGTAGGTCACCGTCTCCGCGGCGCCGTCCCGGTAGCAGACCAGCGCCGGCTTGTCCGGGTGGTTCGCGACGGAACGCCGGAGGTCGTCGAGGACGGTCTCGTCGCGCCACTGGCCCGAGCGCCGGAAGTCCTCCTTCATCGGCTCCTCCTCGTTCTGCCCAGGGCGGTCCTGGCCCGCGCGGCCACGGCCTGGGGCGTGATGCCGCCCCGCTCCAGGAGGTACTTCTGGCTCCCGGCGACCGGGACGAACGCGTCGGGCATCGCCACCCGGCACACCCTGACCGGCAGGATCTCCGAGAGGTTCTCGGCGACGGCGGCGCCGAAGCCGCCGGCGCGCCAGTGCTCCTCGACCGTGACCACGACGCCGGTCGTGCTCGCCGCGGCGGCGAGCGTCGCCGTGTCCAGCGGCTTGACCGTGTGTACGTGGATCACCGACGCCGCGATGCCGTCCCGCTCCAGCAGGTCCGCGGCGTCGAGGGCGGCGAGCACCGGGTACGGGCCGCAGGCGGCGAGCGTGACGTCGCCGCCCTCCCGCAGGATCTGGGCCTGCCCGATTCGCACGGGCGGCCCTTCCGGGAGGTCGGGGGTGGCGTTGCGGCCCAGCCGGAAGTAGACGGGACCCGGCAGGGCGAGGGCCTGGCGGAACAGCTCGTCCGTGGTGGCCTCGTCCGCGGGGACGACGACGGTCATGTTCGGCAGGTTCCGCATCACGGCCAGGTCCTCCAGCGAGTGGTGGGTGGGGCCGAGATGGCCGCCCGACACTCCGGAGTGGGTCGCGGCGATGCGGACGGGCAGGTTGTTGAGCGCGATGTCGACCTTGACGGCCTCCAGCGCCCGGGTGGAGGCGAACGCCGCCATCGTGTTCACGACGGGCACCCGCCCCTCCTTGGCGAGCCCGGCGGCGGCGCCCATGAGGGTGTGCTCGGCGATGCCCAGGTTGAGGTACCTGTCGGCCGCCTCGCCGAAGTCGACCCCGCCGAACAGGCCGGTGTCGCTGTCCAGGCAGACCAGCCGCTCGTCGTCCGGCATGAGTTCCACGAGCACGTCGCGGTAGACCTCGCGGGACGAGCGCGTCTTGAGGGTGGTGGCGGTCATCGCCGTTCTCCTTCCGGGGTGGCACGCAGGGCGGAGAGCGCGCGGCGGTGCTGGCGGTCGCCCAGCTTGGCGTAGTGGCTGCGTGCCTGGCCCTCGATGAAGGGCAGGCCCTTGCCTTTGACGGTGTGGGCGATGATCAGGGTGGGACGTCCCGGCTCGGGCGGCGCGGTGAGCGCCTCGGTCAGCGCGGCGACGTCGTGGCCGTCCGCCTCTCTGACGTGCCAGCCGAAGGCCCGCCACCGGTCGGCGAGGGGTTCCAGGTTGTTGACGAAATCCGTCGCGCCGGTGATCTGGAGGCGGTTGCGGTCGACCACGGCGGTGAGGTTCTCCAGCCCGTGGCTCGCGGCCACACTCGCCGCCTCCCAGACCGAGCCCTCCTGGAGCTCGCCGTCGCCCATGACCACGAAGCACCGGCGGTCGGAGCCGTCGAGCCTGGCCGCGAGCGCCACCCCGACCCCCAGCGCGAGGCCGTGACCGAGGGAGCCGGACGGCATCTCCACGCCGGGGACCTCGGCGTGGGGGTGGGCCATGAAGGCGCTGCCCGGCCGCGCGTAGTCGGTGAGCCGCTCTGAGGGGAAGAAGCCGGCCTCGCAGAGGGTCGCGTACAGGGCGATGCCCGCGTGCCCCTTGCTCAGCAGCAGCATGTCGCGGTCGGGCGAGCCCGGATTCCGAGGGTCGATTCGCATGATCCGGAAGTACAGGGTGGCGAGGACCTCGACGAGGGACATGGAACCCCCCAGGTGCCCGCCCTCGGGACTCGCGCACATGTTCACGATGTGTTCCCTGATCCGGCCGGTCATCGCGGCCGGATCGGCCTTCTGCCCGGCTCGGATCGCACCCGGCAGGGTGGAGATGCCGCTCATGTCTACTCCTTTCGCCTCGGTCAGTTCGGATGCAGGCCGGTGAAGTCGAGCCCGAGGGGCTCGGGCAGGCCGAGCCGGATGTTCATGCACTGCACCGCGTTCCCGGAACCGCCCTTGACCAGGTTGTCCAGGGCCGCGATCACCGTCACGTCGGACGCCCCCGGGTCCAGGGCGAAGCCGACGTCGCAGAAGTTGGAACCGGACAGGATCTTCGCGTCGGGGAACCGGTGCAGGCCGCGCCGCTGGGCGACCACCCGGACGAACGGCTCGTCGCCGTAGCGTCCCCGGTAGGCGGAGCGGATGTCGCGCTCGGTGACGCCGTCGGCGAGGCGTGCCCTGCAGACGAGCTGCACTCCTCGTACGGCCTCCACTCCGGTCGCGGTCATCCGGACCGGGAGCCCGGTCGCCTGGGAGATCTCCGCCTCGTGCCGGTGTCGCGTCGGGGCGAAGACCCTGAGCGCGCCACTGCGTTCGGCGTGCAGGTTCTCCGAGCCCGCGGTCGCTCCGGCACCGCTGGAACCGGTCCTGGCGTCGACCGTTATCTCGTCCCTGATCAGCCCGGCCTCGGCCAGCGGGGTGAGCGCGAGGATCCCGGCGTTCGCCATGCAGCCGGGCACGCTGATCCGGTCGGCCGTCCGCAGGCGGTCCCGGTGGAACTCCGGTATGCCGGGCACGAAGGTGCCGAGCAGGTCGACGGCCTCGTGCGGGAGCCCGTAGTAGCTCTCGTAGGTGTCGGTGGACCTCAGCCGGAAGTCGCCGGACAGGTCGATGACCGTGTCGGCCATGTCGAGGAACTCCGGCATCCGGCGCATCGTCTCTCGATGCGGGGTGGCGAGGAACAGCACGTCGTAGTGGTCGAGCCGGTCCTCGGGGCAGAAGGTGAGCCGGGTCCTTCCCCTCAGGTTCGGGTGGACGCCGTCGATCTGGCGGCCTTGCAGGCGCCGCGAGGTGGCGGCGGCCAGCTCGACCTTCGGATGGGTGGTCAGGATGCGCAGGAGCTCGCCGCCGATGTAGCCGGCGGCCCCGACGACCGCGACGCGTGTCATGTCTCCCCCCTCGCGATGAGATGGGCCGCGATGGCGTCCGCCACGTCGACCCTGGAGCCGTGGGCCTGCTGGAAGCCCCGGAACTCCACCCGGTCGTTGACTTCGAGCACGGTGAGGTGCCCGTCCATGTCCTCGATGAGGTCGACGCCCGCGATGTCGGCGCCGACCGCCTCCGCGGCGGCGACCGCGAGCTTGACGTGGTCGGGGCCGAGCGGGCAGTACTCGCTCACCGCGCCCCTCGCCACGTTGGTACGCCACTCCTCTCCCTTGCGGTAGGTCGCGCCGAGCGCCTCGCCGCCCACGACGAGGACGCGGATGTCGCGGTCGGCCTTGGGCACCTGTTCCTGCAGGTAGATCACGTGCGACTGCGGCGAGGGCAGTGCGGCGACGTGTTCGAGCACGGCCGTCGCCACGGCGCGGTCGGTGACCCTGGTCACCAGCCGGCCCCAGGAGCCGACGAGTGGCTTGATCACGGCCGGGTAGCCGATCGTGTCCAGGGCCTCCAGCGCCGCCTCCGACGTCATCGCCAGCGCGGTCCTGGGCGTCGGCAGCCCGCTTTTCAGCAGGGCCGCCGACGTGTGCCACTTGTCGCCGCTGAGATGCGTGGCGGCGGCGCTGTTGAGCACCGTCACCCCCGCCGACTCCAGGGCACTCGCCGCGTACAGGGCGCGGAAGTGCCCGACCTCGCGGTTGAGGACGAGGTTCGGTCCGCTCCAGGGGGAGCCGTTCGCGACGAACAGCGACCTGGGATCCAGATGTTCGAACCTGGCGCCGCGCCGTTCGAGCGCGGCCATGATGTTCTTCTCCTCGAACCGCACTCGCGAGGCGAGGACGGCGAGGTGGGGTGCTACGGAATCCACGGCACAGCTCCCTGTGTCACTCGCCCCAGTCTTCTTCGACGTCCGGTGCGAGCATGAGCGTCGGCGGCTGGACGGAGGCGATCTCCAGCTCGCTCCGGCAGTCCAGGCACTCGACGATCTCGCTCACCCGGGCGTCCCCGTCGATCGGCACCTCGGCCGAGCACTCGGGGCACTCCGGACCGTTCAGAACTTTCTGCATGGGCTCATCCCTGTCGGTTGATGTGAGTTATTTCTCGCATAAACCGTAACCCGATTCCGCATAAAACATCTAATAAGCGCTTTTGCTCGGAATGAATGTGCTCGCTTATAGGGCGATCTCATAACTATCGGGCTATTACCTCATAAGCATCGCTTCTTGGCTAGGGGCCGAAAATGTCCATGTCGGATGATTAAGCTCGCTAGTGATGATTATTTCCGGCTTTTTCCTCATCGCCGGCACACCAGGCGAACGTCCGGAGCACCGACGCAGGGCGTCTCCGGAACAGCTCCAGAAGGAGGGGTAATGCGAGGAATCGCAGAGAGTCCTGCCGTCAACGGCAACGGTGCCCACCCGGCTCCATCCGATCTTGAATTCGACCTCGGAACCGTGGCGCGCACCCCCGGCGAGGAGTTCGCGGCGGCCGTGGGCGTGGCCCGCGACCGTGCCGACACCGACGAGCGCGAGGACCTGGTGGTGTCCTTCGGCACGCACCTGCCCGCGTCGTTCCCGCTCTTCGCCTCCCGTCCCCGCTATCCGGTACGCCACCTGCTGAAGACCGCGCCCGTGGCCGGCGACCCGGCGCCCTACGTCTACGAGCCCCCTCGGGGAGCGGTGAGCGAGTCGGGCGTCTCCTACGCCGCCACCCCCGAGGCGGCCTTCGCGCCGAGGCTGGAGGAGGCGCGGCTCACCGACCTCACCGTCTCCGTTCCGCTCCCCGAGGGAATCCTCGACAAGCCGGCCCTGCTCGCCCCGTACGTCGACTACCGCGTGCTCGTCCGGCTGTCGGTGGCGGAGAACGAGGCGCTGCTGCACGGCACCGGCGACGGCGCGATCACCGGGCTGCTCCGGCTGCCGGACACCCGCCACCGCGAGACCGACCTCGCCCTTGAGGAGGCGGTCACCCAGACCGCCGCCGAGGTGGAGGAGACCGGCGGCTCGTGCGACGGCATCGTCGCCCACCCCGCCGTCTACTGGGAGATGGTGCGGACGGGCATGCTCGCCCGCCTCGCCGTCGCCGGGATCACCGTGTCGAGGACACGCATGATCCCGAAGGACACCCTGCTCATGGGAGACTTCCGCGCCGCGTTCACCCTGTTGCTGCCGGGCGTCTCCTCCATCACGCTGCGACGCGGCGCCGGGAGCGACGGCGCCGACCTCGTCGAGGCGAGCAGCCGCGTCGGCCTCGCCGTGCACCTGCCGCAGCACCTGATCACGCTCTCGTGGGGTGGTCGCCGTGGGTGACCCGCGGATCCTGTACATCACCGGGTGGATGCGCAGCGGCAGCACCCTGCTCGGCAACGTCCTCGGCGAGCTTCCCGGCGTCCTGCACGCCGGCGAGCTGCACTACCTGTGGCAGAACGGCGTGCTGAACGCCGGGACGAACTCCACCTGCGGCTGCGGCAGGGACCTCACCGCGTGCGACGTCTGGTCCCCGGTCCTCGGGGACGGCGATGTGGCGGGGATCGGCGCCGCGCGCCGGATGACGATCCTGCAGCGCTCCCTGCTGCGTACCCGCCACACCCGCGACCGCCTCGCCGAGGCGAGGGGGAAGGCGAGGACGGCGCCCGGGGTCGAGGAGGCGCTTGGACGCACCGCCTCCATCTACCGGACGCTGGCGGAGCGAGGCGGCGAGCGCCTGATCGTGGACGGCTCGAAGTATCCCGCCGAGGCCGCCGCGCTGCTGGGACGCGCGGACCTGGACGTCCGGGTGCTGCACATGGTGCGAGACCCCCGCGCGACGGCCTTCTCCTACAAGAACGCCAAGGACTACATCGACCCGATGAGCCCCGCCCGCAGCAGCGGGTACTGGAGCGCGTTCAACACCGCCTCCGAACTCGTCGGAGCGGCCGCCCCCGACCGCTACCTGAGGGTCGTGCACGAGGACCTCTGCGCCCGGCCGCGAGAGGTCCTGGCGCGGGTCATGCGCTTCGCCGGACTGGCGGGAGAGCCGCCGGTCGACGAGACCGGCCTGGTCTCGCTCGGGGAGAACCACACGGTGACCGGCAACCCCGACCGGCTGTCCAAGGGCGACACGGTGATCCGTTCCGACGAGCGCTGGCGCACCAGGCTGTCCGCGCGGGAGATCGCCGCCGCGACCGCGCCCGCCTTGCCGCTGCTCACCCGCTACGGGTACCCGATCCTGCCGACCAGGTAGGCACGAGAATTAGGGAGCCATTTCATGGACCTTCGGCTTAAAGGGCGCGTGGCACTGGTGGCGGCTTCGAGCAGCGGGCTCGGGCTGGCCGTCGCCAAGGCCCTCGCGGCGGAGGGAGCGAACGTCTCGATCTGCGGTCGTGACCCCGCGAGGCTCGCCCTCGCCCACGTCGAGGTCAACGCGATGGGAACGGGCGAGGTGCTCAGCACCCCGGTGGACCTGTGCGACGAGCGGGCCGCCGCCGAATGGGTGCGGCGGACCGCGGACACGTTCGGCGGCCTCGACGTCGTGGTGACCAATACCGGCGGGGTCCCGTTCGGACCCGTCGACAGCTTCCAGGTCGCCGACTACCGCGCGGCGATCGACGGGAACCTCCTGCCGCACGTGAGCATCACCCTCGCGGCGCTGCCCTTCGTCAAGGAGGGCGGCTGGGGGCGCATGCTGATGATCGCCTCCGAGTCCGTGCGCCAGCCCCACCCCGAGAGCGGGTTGTCGTCGGTGGCCCGGCTGGGCCTGCTCGGCTACATGAAGGGCCTGGTGCACGCGCTCGGCGCGAACGGGGTCACGGTCAACATCCTCGCCCCGGGTTTCCACCGCACCCCCATCCTCGACGAGCAGTTCGGCGCGGACGTGGAGACGGAGATCGCCCGCGTCGCCGAGCGGATCCCCCTCGGCAGGATCGGGAACGTGGCGGATTTCGGCGCGCTGGCCGCCATGCTCGCCAGCGACCAGGCCTCGTACGTCACGGGCACGGTTTTCGTGGCCGACGGAGGCAACACCCGCGGCATCGGCTGAAGGCGCCGGCCGAACGCCGACGGAACACGTCGACGGAAGACGCCGACGGAGCACGCCGACGGAGCACGCCGACGGAGCACGCCGACGGAGCACGCCGACAGGACACGCCGATGGAAGACGCCGACAGGACACGTCGACGGAAGACGTCGGCCGGAGGCGCCGACCGAAGAGTCGGCCGAAGGCATCGGACGGAAGCACCGGTCGAAGACATCGGCTGAAGGGCCGGAAAGCTGAGGAGGAGCGAAAGATGTCCGTACTCGGACACGTCGCCAGCACGCGCAAGGCGGCACTCTACGTAGTCAAGATAGGGAGCGCGAGTCTCGGCCACGACGCGCTCTTCGACGAGGTGGCCCTGCTGCGCCGCCGTGGCGCCCGCGTGCTCCTCGTCGCGGGCGGCGCGGCCGGCATCGCGCGGCACTACGCCGACATCGGCCGTCCCGTCAGGACGCTGAGCCTGCGAGGCGACAGCGCGGTGCGCTACTGCCCTCCCGAGGAGATGCCGCACATCGTGGACGCGTACGAGCGGGTGACGCTGCCGCGCGTGCGCGACGCGCTCACCGCGCGCGGACTCACCGTCTTCACCTCGGTCGCGCGGGACGGGGCACTGGTGAGCGCCCTGGCCAACCGGCCGCTGCGGGCCGTGGTGGACGGCAGGACGACGGTGGTCCGCGACCACCGGGCGGGCACCGTGACCGACGTGGCCGCGGACCGGGTCCAGGCGCTGCTCGACGCGTTCGACGTGGTGTGCCTCTCGCCGCCCGTCGCCGACGGCGCGGGCGGTTCCGCGCTCAACGTCGACGCCGACGTCCTCGCCGCCGAGCTGGCCAACGCCCTCGACGCCGACCACCTGCGCCTCGTCACCGGCACACCCGGCCTGCTCGGCGATCCCGAGGACCGGGCGAGTCGCCTCGTCGACGTGGTACGCGGCGAGGGGGAACGGTTCGCGCGCGGCAGGATGCGGCAGAAGGTACGCGCGGCGGAGATCGCCCTCGACGGGAGCGCCGACGTCGCGATAACCGGGCCGCACACCCTGTCCCCCGCGTCGGGGACGCGCTTCTGGCGCGTCCGGCCACCCGCACCCGACCTGTCGCTCCTGTCGCGAACCGTGGAGATCTCCTCGGTGTCGGCCGACGAGCGGGAGCTCGCCGAATACCTGGTGGAGTGGTGCGCCGAGCGCGGCGTCCACGCGGAGATCGACGCGGCCGGCAACCTCGTGGCCACCCGCGGCTCGGGCGACCGGCGGCTGCTCATGCTCGGACACCTCGACACCGTGCCGCACCGGTGGCCGGTGCGCTGGGACGGGCTCACGATCAGCGGCAGGGGCTGCGTCGACGCCAAGGCGAGCCTCGTCGCCTACCTGGAGACCCTGGTGGAGATGGACGTGCCGAGCTGGGCGCAGGTGCGCGTCATCGGCGCGGTCGAGGAGGAGGTCACCTCGGCGGGGGCCTTCCACGCCAGGGACCACTACCCGGCGGACGCGGTGATCGTGGGCGAGCCCAGCGGCGAGAAGGCCCTCACCATCGGCTACTACGGCCTGTGCAAGGTGCGGCTGCGGGTCGGCCACAGCGTCGGGCACACCGCGGGGCAGGGGGTCACCACCGCCGCCGACCGGCTGGTGGACGTGCTGAGCCGGCTCCGCGACGAGATCGGCGCGGCCGACCCGCAGGCGCTGGTGGCCGTGCTCGGCATCCACGCCAGGAACGGCGGGGACGTCCAGGTGGGCGAGGCCGTCATCGACGTGCGGGTCCCGCCGACCCTGGACCTGGAACACCTCGTCGACCTCGTCCACCGGGTCGCGGGGCCGGTCGCCGTGCAGGTGCTCCGCGCCACACCCGGAGTGATCACCTCCCGTACCAGCCCGCTCGTGAAGGCGTTCTCGCGCGCCTTCAGGGAGGAGGGCGTGGCCCCGAGGTTCCTCGCGAAGAAGGGGAGCAGTGACATGAACACCCTCGCCACCACCTGGCGGGGAGTGCCCATGGTCGCCTACGGCGCGGGGGACGCCGCGCTCGACCACACACCGGACGAGCACCTCGACGCCGAGGAGTTCCGGCGCTCCAGGACCGTGCTGGCCAGGGCGGTCGCGAACTGGGTGGCGGAGGGCCGCCCGCGGGCCACGCCGTCCGCCGCCGAAGGAACCGCGGACACCGGAACCGTGGGAAGCCCCGGAAGCCCGGGAAGCCCGGGAAACGCTGCGGGCGTCAACGGCGCCCGGCCCGTCGAAGCCGCCGAGACCGCGAACGGAACCGGCACCTTCGAGGACGTCGAAGCCGCCGCCCTCGTGACCGTCGCGGCCGCCGCAGGAGAGAGGACATCACGATGACAACGATCGCCGTCGACGAGACCGTCGACCACACCTACCAGCTGTCCCACCTGGCCGCGCTGGAGTCGGAGGCCGCCCACATCTTCAGGGAGACGGCCGGGGAGTTCGACCGGCCGGTCATCCTCTTCTCCGGGGGCAAGGACTCCATCGTCATGCTCCACCTGGCGCGCAAGGCGTTCGCCCCCGCGCCGGTGCCGTTCCCGCTGCTGCACGTCGACACCGGCCACAACTTTCCCGAGGTCATCGCCTACCGGGACCGCGTCGTCGCCGAGTACGGGCTGCGGCTGAAGGTCGCCTCGGTCCAGGACTACATCGACCGGGGTGAGCTGGCCGAACGGCCCGACGGCTCACGCAACCCGCTGCAGACGGTGCCGCTGCTCGAAGCCATCGAGAAGAACCGCTTCGACGCGGTCTTCGGCGGCGGGCGGCGGGACGAGGAGAAGGCCCGCGCCAAGGAGCGGGTGTTCTCGCTGCGCGACGACTTCGGCGGCTGGGACCCGCGACGGCAGCGGCCCGAGCTGTGGAACCTCTACAACGGCCGCCACTCGCCCGGCGAGCACGTCCGCGTCTTCCCGCTGTCGAACTGGACCGAGCTGGACGTGTGGCAGTACATCCTCTCCGAGGGCATCGAGCTGCCGCCGATCTACTTCGCGCACGAGCGTGAGGTCTTCTCACGCCGGGGCATGTGGCTCGCCCCCGGCGCGTGGGGCGGCCCGAGGAGGGACGAACGCCTGGAGCGGCGTCTCGTGCGGTACCGCACGGTCGGCGACATGTCGTGCACGGGCGCCGTCGACTCCGGCGCCGCCACCCTGGAGGAGGTCATCGAGGAGATCCGCTCCTCACGGCTGACCGAGCGAGGGGCCACCCGCGCCGACGACAAGCTGAGCGAGGCCGCCATGGAGGACCGCAAACGGGAGGGGTACTTCTGATGACCACCACACTGCTTCGCTTCGCCACCGCCGGATCCGTGGACGACGGGAAGTCCACCCTCGTGGGCCGGCTGCTGTACGACTCCAAGTCGATCCTCGCCGACCAGCTGGAGGCGGTGGAGAGCGCCTCGCGCAAGCAGGGGCGGGAGACCGCCGACCTCGCCCTGCTCACGGACGGCCTGCGCGCCGAGCGTGAGCAGGGGATCACCATCGACGTCGCGTACCGCTACTTCGCCACCGCGCGCAGGCGCTTCATCCTCGCCGACACGCCGGGACACGTGCAGTACACCCGCAACATGGTCACCGGCGCCTCGACCGCGGAGCTGGTGCTCATCGTCGTCGACGCCCGCAACGGCGTCGCCTCGCAGACCAGGCGGCACGCCGCCGTCGCCGGGCTCCTGCGGGTGCCCCACGTCGTGCTGGCCGTGAACAAGATGGATCTCGTCGGCTGGGACGAGGAGGTGTTCGCGGCGATCGCCGAGGAGTTCACCCGGTACGCCTCCGGCCTCGGGATCGGCGAGGTGACCGCGATCCCGATCTCCGCGCTCACCGGCGACAACATCGTCACCCCCTCGCCGAACATGGACTGGCACACCGGGCCCACGATCATGGAGCTCCTGGAGACCGTGCGGGTGGGCACCGACCCCTCGGGGACGCCCGCCCGGCTTCCCGTCCAGTACGTGATCCGGGCGAACGGCCGCCGTGCCTACGCCGGCCAGATCTCCAACGGCGTCCTGCGGGTCGGCGAGCGGGTCACGGTGCTCCCCGGCGGGCAGACGTCCACGGTGGAGGCGATCGACGTGCTCGGCGATCCGGTCGACACGGCGTGGGCGCCGCAGTCGGTCGCCGTGCGCCTGCGTGACGACATCGACGTCTCAAGGGGTTCCCTCATCGTGCCGGAGGACGCGGCGCCCGCCCTCACCTGGGAGCTTCGGGTGACCACCTGTCACCTGCACGAGCGCGCCCTGCGCGTCGGGGAACGGGTGCTGGTCAAGCACACCACCAGGACGGTCCAGGCGGTCGTCGAGGACATCGTGCCCTCCGCCGCGCTCGGGGAGCTCACCTGCGCCCCGGGCGCGGACAGCCTCGCCGTGAACGAGATCGCGAGTGTCGTGCTGCGCACCACCGAGCCCCTCGCGGTCGATCCCTACGCGCACTCCCGTACGACGGGCTCCTGCCTGCTGATCGATCCGGCGGACGGGACCACCCGCGCGGCGGGGATCATCGAGGCTTCCTGAGTGTGGAGGTCCTCACCCCGGGTGGAGGAGACGAGGAGACGCCGCCGGGGTGAGGCCACCCGGCGCCATCGGGGTGATTCATCCGGCATCTTCAGGATGAGTCACCCGGTGGGAACCTTCGGGGACGGGGCCGGCCGGTCGGTCGGCCAGGGGCGGGAACGGCCGGTTCGGTCGACTGGGTCAAGGTCGGCCGATTCGGTCGACCGGGGGCAGGGGTTGGGTCGCCTCAGCCGGCGAAGGGGTAGTCGCGCAGTGACTGCTGGAATGCCTTGCGGGCGATCGGGACGTACCCCGAGGACGCGGCGCCGGCGGACAGGGCCATGGTCACCGGCAGGGGGCCGGGCGGGGAGGGAAGGGTGAGCCTGGCCGCCTTGGGCAGGCCCCAGAGCTCGTCGCCGTTGGCGACGAGGCATGCCACGCCCAGGCCGGCCTTGGCGGCCGCGCGCAGTCCGACGAGTTCGGCGCCCTCGTAGCCGACACGCCACGGGACGGCCGACTCCTCGAGCGCGTCCACGATGCGGCCGCGCAGCGTGCACGGCTCGGTGAA
This sequence comes from Streptosporangium sp. NPDC000509, assembly GCF_042898365.1. NCBI lineage: Bacteria > Bacillati > Actinomycetota > Actinomycetes > Streptosporangiales > Streptosporangiaceae > Streptosporangium > Streptosporangium sp. NPDC000509. Next base: position 105,611 of record NZ_JBIAYX010000023.1, read on the forward strand.
GAGCGTGAGCGGGAGCGCGGCGCCCTCACCGTGGGCCGGGCGCCCGAACCAGTCCATTCGCATGTGGCCGAGCTCCTGGCTGGTGGCGCCGCTCCGGTGCGGTCTCGTCTGCAGGAGCAGCGCGAGATCCAGCTGGCCGGTGCTCACCCGGCTCTCCAGGGATTCGCTCAATCCCGTCTGGACGCTGACCTGGGTGTGCGGCATGCCCTTGGTGAGCAGCCGCAGGATCTCGGGAAGCGCCTCCGCGAGCTGGTTGACGATCCCGATGGACAGCCGCTGGTTTCCCGGCGGGGGGATGAAACGGCCCACCGCCTCGTCGTTGAGCGCGACGAGACGGCGGGCGTAGCCGAGGAGCTCCTCGCCCTGCGGGCTGAGCATCAGTTTCCTGCCGGTCGAGGTGAATATGGGGCCCTTGATGAGGCCGCTGAGCTGGCGAATTTGCTGGCTGATGGCGGGCTGCGTTATGTGCAGGGCCTCGGCGGCCCTTCGGAAACCGCCGACATCGACTACGGTGACCAGCGCTCTCAGTCGATTTATTTGCAGGTCGTGGTACATTTTTCCTCTTAAGCTAACCTAGTAGGAAAGTGTCAAGCCATTTAGTTGGCATGGCTCTTGAGGCAAGAGGTCGCTCGTTTTCCGGATATTCGCGGCCGTGCCCTAGTAGGGCAGGTAGACCCCGCTGGGAGTGCGGGTGTCGATGGTGTGGCGAGAGTCGGCCGCGCGCTTCTTTTTCTGCCGGGGGACCCGGATGAGCTTTTTCTGCGGCCGGCGGATTTGCTTCTGCTCCATGATCTCCTCCAGTCTCCTGGCCCGGATGCGGTCAGCGTAGACCGGCGGGAGCGGGAAGTCCTACACACGGCGCCACGAGTGCGATGTGAGACTTTCACGTTCGTTTGGTGACGTGAAAACTGTTCCCCTCACCAGGTCGAGCGCACAATTCCCTTATTCGAGCTCACGCAGATCGAGGAGACCGCGATGGCGACCATGAACGCTTCCCTGGCCGACCGGGTGAACGAGCAGGACCTGACCTTCACCGAGTTCCTCATGAGGACCTGGACCGAGTCCGAGAACGCCGGCGGGCACGCCGGTGACCTCGGAGGCACCGCGTTCGCGGGGCTCGGCGTCCTCCTCGGCGGCGAGGAGACGGCCGAGCCGCGTACGGGGATCGTGGAGCGCGCGCTCCTGGAAGACCTCGTCATCGAGGACCTCGACCACCCCGCTCCCGTCGTTGCCGCTTGGACCTACTGCGGATGAACCACTTCACTGAGAACGGGGCGAACTCACCGCTGATCGGATTCAAGCGCCACCTGCGGGCGGTGACGGTTCCGGGGGAGGCGGTCTATCTCACCTCGGCACGGGGGACGGTCGCCCTGTCCGGTGAGCAGATTCAGGCGCTCGCGCCGCTACTGGACGGTAATCACAGCCTGGCCGAGGTGCGCAGGCGGGTGGCGCCCGGGATCCCGGCCGCGCAGCTCGGCCGGCTCCTCGGCCGGCTGGCGGAGGCGAACCTCGTCGGGCCTCGCCGCCCGGAGCCCTCCCCGAGGGCCGACGCCGCCGCCGAGGCGTACTGGGACCTCGGGCGGCTGGACGCGGACCGGGCCGCGTCGGGGCTGGCGGAGTCGTCCGCCCACCTCGTCTCCCTGGGGGGAGTCGACACCAGACCCACGGCCGAGGCGCTGCGGTCGATGGACGTCACCGTCGAGGAGGACGGTGACGGGTCCGCGACCCTGTTCCTCGTGCTCTGCGACGACTATCTCGACCCTGAGCTCGAACGGTTCAACGAACGGAGACTGGCGGACGGGCGGCCCTGGCTGCTCGTCAAGCCGGTCGGCGCCGACCTGTGGATCGGCCCGATCTTCCGCCCGCGGGAGGGGCCCTGCCTGTCCTGCCTGACCACGCGGTTGCGTGCGCACCGGCGCGGGGAGACACGGCTGCGGAGCACGCCGGAGACGGGTGCCGTCAGCCCGCCCGAGGCGTCGCTGCCCCTCACCCGCGCCCTCGGGGCACGGTTCGCGGCGCTGGAGGCGGTCAAGTGGCTGGCCGGATCGCGCGACGAGCACCAGGACACCGTGTGGACGCTGGACACCTTCTCACTGCAGGGGGTGCGGCACCCCGTGGAGAGGCGCCCGCAGTGCTCTTCCTGCGGAGACCCCGGGCTGGTCGCGGAACGCGTCGGCAGGCCCGTCGCCGTCGCGTCCAGGAGTAAGGCGGCGGTGGGCGGCAACGGGCATCGCGCGCTGGAGACCGAACTGGTCTGGGAACGCTACCGCCATCTGGCCGACCCTCTCACCGGGATCACGGATGTGATCCAGCGCGACCCGCGCAGCCCCTCCTTCCTGCACTGCTACCTTTCCGGGCCGAACCTCGCCCTCACCGACGACAGTCTCTCCGCGATGAGGGCCGGCCTGCGCCGGCAGAGCGGGGGCAAGGGGAGCACCGACCTCGAGGCGAGGGTGGGCGCGCTCTGCGAGGCGGTGGAGAGACACTGCGGATCGCGGCACGGGGACGAGCCGACGGTGCGCGGCAGCCTCCGCGGCCTGGGTGAGCGGGCCGTGCGCCCCGACGAGTGCCAGCACTTCCACCGGCGCCAGTTCGAGGACCGGCACCGCTGGAACGCCGGGAGTTCGGCTTTCCAGCACATCCCCGAGCCGTTCGACGACGAGGAGGTCGTCGACTGGACCCCGGTGTGGTCGCTCACCGAGAAGCGGCAGCGCCTGCTCCCCACCGACCTGCTCTACTTCACCAGGGGCGGTCACCCTTCGCTGCGCGCGACCTCCAACGGGAACGCCGCGGGTTCCAGCGTCGAGGACGCGATCGTCCAGGGGTTCCTCGAACTGGTCGAGCGCGACGCGGTGGCCATCTGGTGGTACAACCGCACGCGTCAGCCCGCCGTGGACCTCGACTCGTTCGGTGACCCGTGGATCGCCGACCTGCGCTCGCGCTACGAGGGCATCGGCAGGGAGTTCTGGGTCCTCGACGTCACCTCGGATCTGGGCATCCCCGTGATGGCGGCGATCTCGCGGCGCGTCGACAAGCCGGCCGAGGACATCATGCTCGGGTTCGGTGCCCACTTCGACCCTCGGATCGCCGCGCGGCGCGCGCTGACCGAACTCGGGCAACTGCTTCCTGCCGTCGCCGGGGCACGCGCCGACGGGACGGGATACGGTGAGACAGATCATCACATCCAGGACTGGTGGCTCAGGGCGACGACGGAGAACCAGCCCTATCTGCGTCCGGGCGGGGATCGGGGGCCGCGGGCGCTGAGTGATTACGCCTACATTCCCCGAGATGACCTGCGGGAGGACGTCGAGCACATCGTCACACTGGCCGGGCGGGCGGGCCTGGAGGTTCTCGTCCTCGACCAGACGCGTCCCGACATCGGGATGCCGGTCGTCAAGGTGGTCGTCCCCGGTCTGCGGCATTTCTGGGCGAGGTTCGGCCCCGGGCGTTTGTACGACGTCCCCGTCCGGCTCGGACGTCTTGACAGGGCGACGGCGTACGAGGATCTCAACCCGATTCCCCTGTTCATGTAGCCATTTTCCCGTCCCAACACGGATCAGGAGTCAACAGGATGGTCGGCGGCCAAGGCAATGATGCCGGTTCGCTCCAGATATTTCCCCAGTGGTCGTTCCGGGAGGACGTCTACATCGAACCGGAGCCGCACAGCGGAAGCGTGGTGGTGCACAGCCGCTGGGAGGACGTGATCCTGCCGTCCCCCGGACCCGCCGTGCTGGAGGCGATGCGCCGGATGAGCCTGGGGCCCATCCTGCTCGACAACGTCATCCGCGAGGAGGACGAACGGCGGGAGCTGGAGGCGATCCTCGACGGTCTCCAGCACATGGTGGTGCGCTCCTTCGGCTTCGATCCCGAGCAGCCGACGCTGTCGGTGATCCCGCTCACCCAGCGGGCGCGGTTCCGGCTGCCGGCGGTCCCCCTGCTCCACCCGATCCGCCTGTCGAGGTTCGCGCTGATCAGAACCGACGGCAACAACTACCACGTCGAGTCGCCGCTCTCGCTGCACCGCGTCATCCTGCACCGGCCCGACGCGATGGCCGGTGTCGGGTCGCTGATCCGCCCGGTCGCCCCCTCGGCGATCGGGCCGGAGTCCTGGCCCGTGGTCGCCTACCTGATGGCGGCGGGGATGGTGGTGCAGGCCGTGGAGGAGGATCCCTTCCAGCCGATGGTGTTCGAGGAGGACGTCGACCCCGCCCTCGTCGCCTGGACTCCCGTCGATCTCATGTTCCACACCCGTTCCACCCTCGGCAGGCACGATCACGACTTTGGGGCGACGTACCCGATGGGGGATCAGTGGAGCGTCGAGCCCGTCGTGAAGCCGGGACCTCCGGAGGTTCCCGTCGGTGCGGAGCCGGCTCCCGTCGCGCTGCCCCGGCCGAAGTGGGGTGAGCTGCTCGCGGCGGATCCGCCGCTCACCGCGGTCGTCGAGGCGAGCAGGCACACCCGGCACTACGGTGAGCGGCAGCTGACGGCCGGCGAGCTGGGGGAGTTGCTGTACAGGACGGCCCGGGTCCGCTCGCTGGTCGGCTCGCCCGACGAGTCCTCGACGACCGCGACGAGCGATCGCCCCTACCCGAGCAGCGGGAGCTCTTATGAGCTCGAGCTCTACGCCACGGTGGACAGGTGTGCCGACGTGCCCCGGGGCATCTACCACTACGATCCGCTGCGGCACCGGCTGGAGCCGATCGGGTTCGACCCGGCGGACGTGGACGAGTTGCTGGAGACGGGCAAGGTGGCGGCGAACCTGGACGCGACGCCGCCCGTACTGATCACCATCACCGCGCGGTTCCGCAGGCTGTCGAGGAAGTACAACGGGCTGAGTTACTCGCTGGTCCTCAAGAACGTCGGGGCGCTGACGCAGACGCTCTCCCTGGTCTGCACGGCGATGGGACTGGCGGCGTGCAGGCTGGACAGCGGCGACATCGAGGTGACGGGACGCGTCTTCGGCCTCGACTGGCGCGTCGAGTCGAGTGTCGGCGGGTTCGTCGTCGGCCACCGTCTCGTTCCCGAGCCGAGCCGGCTTTCCGGGCGATACGCGGCGAATGACGCCGAATGGGTTGTTCAGGCGAGGGCGGCACTCTCGTAATTCGGTAGTTCGCCTTTCCCGTCGTTTCGCGGAGGAGATGAGGGCACGCACGGCGAGAGTCCGGTGAGCACTGCCCTCTCGCCGGACGTGCTTGAATCATGCGGTACGGCGACAACGCATGGTTTTCCGCTGCTAGTCCCTGTCGATTCACCCAGAGCTACGCAAATAGGTCTATCTAAGCTTATTTAGCTGATATAGATTGCTTCAGGGTCTCGGGATGACGTGGACGGGAAACCGGTCGGGCTTCGAAGGAGACGATCGATGACGGTTGACGCCGACTCCCCCCAAGGTTGGCGCGGACTCGCCAGGTCGCTGCCCGGTTCATCTCGGAGAACCCGGAGAACGCGGCACAGGGAGGGCGGACTCGCCGCTCCCAGGGTGGCCCGCGCGATCATCGTCGCCGTTCTGTACGGCTACGTGTTCAACGCGCTGATGTTCGTATGGGGAAGTGGCCTGCCGAGCACCGAACTGTCGGGCTTCGCCGGCTGTCTGCTGGCCGCGCTTTTCCTGCAACTTTCACATTCGACACAGGAGGCTCTGAGCTGGCCCGTACCGCTCCGTGTTCTCACACTTTCGGTACAGGCCATTGTTACTTTCCTGCCTTTCACATGGGTCGGCCCGCAGGCGGGATCCATCGCGGGATTTCTCGCCGGGTCCATGCTGCTGGTGGTGGTGGGGCCGTGGCGCTGGGGACTCTTCTTCGCCGTCGCGGCCGGTGTCGGCGTGCTGCTCGCGCTCAGGGAACAGCACCTGATGGTGGTGGACGTCGTCTACAGCGTGTACTTCACCCTGCTCACCGGGCTGATGGTGTACGGGGTCAGCTCGCTGGCGTCCCTGGTGCGGGCGGTCCACGCGGCGCAGGGGGAGTTCGCGCGGATGGCGGTGGCGCGGGAACGGCTGCGGGTGGCGCGGGATCTGCACGACCTGCTGGGCTACAACGTCTCGGCGATGACGCTGAAGAGCGAACTGGCCTACCGGCTGCTGCCGGGGGCGGCCGAGCGGGCGCGCAGCGAACTCCGCGACGTCCTGGTGGTCGCCCGCCGCGCGCTGGCGGAGGTACGGGTGGTCGCGGGCGGGTATCTGCCCATGTCGCTGACGGCGGAGGCGGAGTCGGCGAAGGCGATGCTTTCGGTCGCCGAGATGCGGGCCCGGGTGAACGTTTCACAGGAGGGCCTGCCGGAGGCGCTGGACACGGTGCTGGCGATCGTGCTGCGGGAGGCGGTCACCAACGTGCTGCGGCACAGCAAGGCGCAGCACTGTGAGATCGAGGCGTCTGTGGAGAAGGGCCGGGCGCGGCTTCGGGTCTGCAACGACGGGGTCGAGCCGGAGCTGGGGGCGCGTTCGTTCGAGGCCGGTACGGAGCCGAGGGCACGTTCGTTCGAGGCCGGTACGGGGCTGGGGAATCTCAAGGGCCGGCTGGAGGCGGCGGGCGGACGACTGTCGGTCACGGTCGACGACGAGTGGTTCCGGCTGACCGCGGAGGCCCCCGTGGCGCCGGTCACCGCGAGGGCCGCGGTTTCCCAGGCGCCGGGGATGTCCGGCACGCCGCAGGGCGAGTCCGCGCGACCGGACGCGCGGGATGACGGGCCACCGGGCAGGGGCCCGGCGCGGGCGTGGCATCTGCGGGTGGCCCGCTTCATCGCCGTGCTGGTGCTGTCGGGGTACGGCCTGCTCATCGTGGTCAACGTGCTGGCGCGGCCGACGAGCCCGCTCGAACTGGCGGGATTCACCGCCTGTGTCGCCGTGCTGGTCGGCGTGCAGATCGTCGACTCCCTGGGGGAGCCGCGTTCGTGGCCGGCGTGGCTCAGGAGGGCGACCCTGGTGGTGCAGACCGTCGCCACGCTCCTGCCTCTGCTGTGGATCGGCGCGCCGTGGGGTTCGATGGGCGGCTTCCTCGCGGGGGCGGTGCTGCTGATGGTGGCGAGCTTCTGGCGGTGGGTGCTGTACGCGGCGATCGGCGCCGGCGTGCTGCTGCTGTCCGTGCCGCAGGGCGACACGGTGGAGTGGACCGCGTACCTGGTGATCTCCACGCTGCTGACCGGCCTGGTGGTCTTCGGCATCGGCTCGCTGTCGGACCTGGTGGCGCAGGTGGACCGGGCGCGAAGGGAACTGGCGTGGATGGCGGTGACCCAGGAGCGGCTGCGGGTGGCGCGGGATCTGCACGACCTGCTGGGTAACGACCTCTCGGTGATGATCGCCAAGAGCGAGCTGGCGTACCGGCTGCTGCCGGGGTCGGCGGAGCGGGCGAAGTGCGAGGTGGCGGAGGTGCTGGAGATCGCGCGGCGGGCGGTCGCGGATGTCCGGGCGGTGGCCGGTGGATACCGGCACATGTCGTTCAGCGCGGAGTCGGACCTGTTGGTCTCCACGCTCGCCGCCGCGGGAATCGACGTCGAGGTGAGGATCCCCGAGGACGTGGCCTCGGGGAATCTGGACGCGGTGCTCGCGGTCGTTTTGCGGGAGGCGGCCACGAACGTGCTGCGGCACAGCAGGGCGCGGCACTGCGTGGTCGAGATGGCTGTGGACGAGGCCGGGACGCGGCTGTGCGTGACCAACGACGGGGTGCCGCCGGGGACGCTTCCCGACGTCCGCGACGGTTCCGGGCTGGGGGACCTCACGGAGCGGCTGCGTGCCGTCGGCGGGCGGCTGACGGCCGAGGTCGTCGACGGCACGTTCCGGCTGGTCGTCGTCTTCCGTGCGGAGAAGCCGAGGAACATGCCCGGAGGCGTGCGGGAGGACGGGCCCGATGCCCTGTCCGGGGACATGCCGAGGGATGTGGAGGGAACGGACGGCGACGGGGGGTGATTCGGCCGGATCGTTTTGACTGACAAGTCAGAGTAAGCAGCTGTCAGATTCCGGTGGCATTGCCAAACGTAATTGACTGGGTACTATTCGGATCAAGATCGGTGGATCCAGTAGGCTTGATCGAACAGTGGTGAGGCGTACATGGAGGGGAGTCGCCTCGCGAGGTCGATCGAGAGACTGGTCACCGAGCCCCCCGTGACGACGATCGCGGGATCACCCGCGAGATCGAGAGCCCCTGTCGCGTCCGGGTGTCGTTTCTCGCCCTGAAGCCGAAGTTCGGACAGGAGTGCCGCTGTGCTGAAGATCCTCCTCGCCGAGGACGTACCGATGGTGCGCGGAGCGCTGGCGGCCCTCCTCGACATCGAGCCCGACCTCACGGTGGTGGCACAGGTGGGCAGCGGGGACAGGATCGTGCCCACCGCGCTCGAAACACGCCCCGATGTCGCGATCATCGATGTCGACCTGCCCGTGCTCGACGGTCTCTCCGCGGCGGAGGAGCTGCACGCGAAGCTGCCCACCTGCCGGACGCTGATCCTGACCGGCCTGGGAAGGCCCGGCACCCTTCGCCGCGCCCTGTCGGTCTCGGTCTCCGGCTTCCTGCTCAAGGACACGCCCTCGGAACGCCTCGCCCAGGCGGTCCGCGAGGTGGCCGCGGGGCGTCGCATCGTCGATCCGCAGCTCGCGCTGACCGCGTGGGACGTCGGGGAGAACCCGCTGTCCGGACGTGAGGTCCAGGTTCTGAGGCTGGCCGCGGGCGGTGCCGAGCCGCCGGAGATCGCGGCGATCATGCACGTGTCCGTCGGGACCGTGCGCAACTATCTCACCAAGACGGTCACCAAGCTGAACGCGAGGAACCGGGTGGACGCCATCCGTATCGCCACCGAGGCCGGCTGGATCTGACCGGCCTCCGACCGGCCGGGGTCGGGACCGTGCGCGACCATCTCACCAAGGCGGTCACCAAGCTGAACGCAGGGAACCGGGTGGACGCCGTCCGTCGGCTGGATCTGACCGGCCTCTGACCGATCAAGGCCGGCTGGATCCGAACCGGCCGCGACCTCGCGTTTCTCCGGTCCTCCCGCCCTTTTCCCGGTCGGTGTTTCGTCTCTCCCGTTTTCTTCCTCGCCTTTCCGTCTTCGCATCCTGAAAAGCATGTCTTATCACGGGCCCATTGTCCTGATTTTGTTACCAGCTTAGCGTAATTGCTGGTAACAAAAAGAGCCGGCTTCCCACGGCCAGGAAAGGATGCCCGCAGATGAGTTCCAACAGGTGGCTGCACTACTTCGAGACGCAGGTTCCCCTCTCAGAGGAGCCGCCGCGGGTCGCGGCCAGGCTCGCCGCCTCCGGCCCGTACGCGGAGTACGTCGTGTACGAGAGCGGAGGCAAATGGTCCTACGCGGCAGGCGCGCGGGCCGAGGTCACGCTGGACCGCACCGGCGCCCGGCTGACCCAGGAGAACGAGCCCGACGTCGTCCTGCCCTGGAGCGACCGGCCGCTGCACCAGGTGGCCCGGCTGCTCGACATCGTGAAGGTCCCCGCCTGGCGTGCCTACGGCTGGGCGACCTTCGAGCTCTCCTACGCCAAGGACGGCAGGCTCGACCACGTCGGCGACAACCGGCTGCTGCACCTCGTGGTGCCGAAGGCCGAGGTCCGCATCGAGGACGGCCACGCCCACCTCCGCGCCGCCGACCAGGAGACGCTGACCGCGCTGCTGGAGACGATCTCCAGTCCCGTGGCGACCCCCGAGGCCCAGCCGAAGCCGCTGGACGTGCGCGAACGCGGCGAGGACGCGTACCGGACGGCGGTGCGGCTCGCGGTCGAGGAGATCAACCAGGGCGACCTGCACAAGGTCATCCTGTCGCGGGTCGTCGACGTCGACGAGGACATCGACCTGATCGCCACCTACCTCGCGGGACGCCGGGGCAACAACCCCGCGCGGTCGTTCCTGCTCAACCTCGGTGGCGTGGAGACGACGGGGTTCAGCCCGGAGATCGTGGTCAAGGTGTCCGCGGACGGCCGCGTGGTGAGCCAGCCGCTCGCCGGGACGAGGGCGCTCACCTCCGACCTGCTGGAGAACGAGAGCCTGCGCGCCGACCTGCTCGCCTCCGCCAAGGAGATCTACGAGCACGCCATCTCGGTGAAGGTCGGCACCGACGAGCTCGTCGACGTCTGCGTGCCCGGCTCGGTCGAGGTGCCGGAGTTCATGGCGATCCGCGAACGCGGCAGCGTCCAGCACCTCGCCTCCCAGGTGTCCGGCAAGCTCGCCCCCGGCCTTCGGGCGTGGGACGCCTTCGGCGCGGTCTTCCCCGCGGTGACCGCGTCCGGCGTGCCCAAGGAGGCCGCGTACACCACGATCCGCAGGCACGAGCCCGAGTCGCGGGGCCTGTACAGCGGGGCCGTGCTCACCGTCGACCACAACGGCGAGATGGACGCGGCGCTCGTGCTGCGCAGCGCCTACCGCCAGAACGGCCGCACCTGGCTGCGCGCCGGGGCCGGCATCGTCGGGCAGTCCACTCCCGAGCGGGAGTTCGAGGAGACCTGCGAGAAGCTCGACAGCGTGGCGCGCTACCTGGTTCCCGCCGGCGGGAGAGGCGCCCTGGCGGCCGACTTCGCCGCCTCCGCCGGTCTCGACGCCGGCCTGGACGCGGGCCTGGTCCCCGCCGCAGGGGGAGGCGTCCTGGCTGACGACTCCGCCGACCTGCTCTCCGCCGTGGGGGGAAGCGCGCGATGAGGGCCGACGACATCTACCTCGCGGGGGTGGGCACGTACCTGCCCCCCGTGGTGACCACCGAGCACGCGGTCGGAAGGTCCTGGTACGACCGGGCCGACCGCGAGGCCTCCGGGATGGAGGCCGTGATGGTGGCCGGCGAGACGCCGGCACCGGAGATGGCGGCCCGAGCGGCCCAGGTCGCGCTGCGCCGCTCGGGCCACGGCCCCGACGACTTCGGCGCGCTGCTGCACAGCGACAGTTACCACCAAGGGCCGGACGGTTGGTCGGCGCCGCACTACGTGCTGCGCAGGACGCTGGACCGGCCGATCACCGCCCTGGAGATCCGGCAGGGCTGCCTCGGCATGATCGCGAGCCTTGAGATGGCCGCGCACCGGCTCATCGCCGACCGTGGCAGGGACGCGGTGCTGCTGACCGCGGGCGACAACTTCTCGGCTCCGGGAGTGGACCGGTGGCGGGCCTCCAGGATGTTCCTGCTCGCGGACGGCGGCGCCGCCGCGGTGGTCTCGCGGCGCGGGGGCTTCGCCCGGGTGCTCGCCTTCGGGACGGTCTCCAACCCCGGGATGGAGGAACTGCACCGGGGCGGAGAGGTCATCTTCCCGCCCGGCGTCACGATCGGCCGCTCGCTGAACTTCGAGGAGCGCAGCGACTACTGGCGCAGGCAGTGGGCGGCGGGCATCGCACCCCCCATGGGGCACTTCGGCGAGTGCGTCGCCGAGGCGGCCGACCGGGCGCTCGAGGAGGCCGGGATCTCCATGGAGAAGGTCACCCGCGTCTGCCACACCGCCTTCGCGCGGAACTCCCTGGAGGCGATGTTCCTCGACCCCCTGGAGATCGACGCGGACCGGGGCCTGTGGGACTTCACCCGGAGGATCGGGCACGCCGGCGCCGCCGACCCGTTCATCGGCCTGGAGCATCTGTGGACGAGCGGGCAGGTCGTCCCCGGAGACCACGTGCTGCTCATCGGCAGCGCCCCCGGCATGGAGGCCGGATGCGTGGTCCTGGAGATCATCGCCCCGTACGAGCCCGGCGACCACGAGGCAGCGAGCCACGGGCCCGAGAGCAACGAGGCAGCGAGCCGTGGAGCCGAGAGCCACGAGCTCCAGAACGACGACCACGAGCCCGAGGACCAGGAGATCCAGAACGACGACCACAGACGCCCGGGGCACGAGCCACGAGATGGCGACCACGGGCCCGAGAACCGCGAGCCGGAGAACGGAGGCCGGTAGATGCTTGACGGATGCACACCGTGGCCCGAGGAGTTCGCCGCCCTTTACCGGAGTGAGGGCCTCTGGCGCGGAGAGCGCCTCGGCGACCTCCCGCGGACCTGGGCCCGCACGTTCGGAGACCGTACGGCACTGGTCGCCGGAGATCTGCGCCTGTCCTACCGGGACCTGGAGAACCGGATCGACCGGATGGCGGCGGGATTCCACCGCCTCGGGGTCGAGCCCGGCGACCGGATCGTCCTGCAACTGCCCAACGTGCCCGAGTTCGTCATCGTGGCCTTCGCGCTCTTCAGGGCGGGCGCCAAACCCGTCTTCTCCCTCGCGTCGCACCGGGCGAACGAGATCAGGCACCTGTGCGAGCTGTCCGGCGCGTCCGGATACGTCGTCCCCGGCGTCTATCGCGGGTTCGACCACACCGCGCTCGCCCTGCGGATGGCCGACGAGGTGGCGAGCCTGCGCCAGATCTTCGTCCTGAACGCGGAAAGCGGCGAGGAGAGCGACGCGGGAAACGGCGCCGAGACCGGCACGGCCGGTGCGACGGTGATCCCGCTCGCGCGGGTGGACGCCGACCCGGTCCCGCTTCCCGACAGCGACCCCTCGGACGTGGCGTTCTTCCTGCTCTCCGGCGGGACGACCGCGCTGCCCAAGCTGATCCCGCGTACGCACGACGACTACGCGTACCAGACAGGAGCGGTGGCCGAAGTCTGCGAGCTCGGCGCGGACGACGTCTACCTGGCGGCGCTGCCGGTGGAGTTCAACTTCACCTGGGGCTGCCCGGGGGTCGTCGGCACGCTCGGCCAAGGCGGCACGGTCGTGCTCGTCGAGACCCCGGTCGCCGAGGACTGCTTCCGCGCGATCGAGCGGGAGCGGGTCACCGTCACCTCGGTCGTCCCCACCGTGGCGCAGCTCTGGCTGGAGGAGGCGGCGTGGGGTGAGGCGGACCTGTCCAGCCTGCGTGTGCTGCAGATCGGCGGGGCGAGGCTCCAGCCGGAACTGGCCGCGCGGATCGAGCCCGAGCTGGGCTGCCGTCTCCAGCAGGTGTTCGGCATGGCCGAGGGACTGCTCTCCATGTCCAGGAAGGGTGACGACCCCGAGTCCGTCGTACAGACCCAGGGGCGGCCGATCTCACCGGCCGACGAGGTGCGGATCGTCGACGAGCACGACGCCGAGGTGCCCCCGGGCGTCACCGGTGAACTGCTCACCCGCGGCCCGTACACCCTGCGCGGCTACTACCGCGCCGAGGAGCACAACCGGCGGGCCTTCACCGAGGACGGCTTCTACCGCACCGGCGACCTGGCCAGCCTCACCCCCGAGGGGAACCTGGTCATCGAGGGACGGCTGAAGGACGTCGTGATCCGCGGCGGAGACAAGATCTCGGCCGGAGAGGTGGAGGGTCATCTGCTCACCCACCCCTCGGTCGCGAGGGCGGCGGTCGTACCGGTGCCCGACGAGTTCCTCGGCGAGCGGATCTACGCGTTCGTCGTCCACCGGGGCGAGAAGCCGGCGCTGGCCGAGCTGAAGCGGGCGCTGCACGAGCGCGGGCTGGCCGAGTTCAAGCTGCCGGACCGCGTGGAGTTCGTCGAGGACTTCCCGCTCACCCCGCTCGGCAAGATCGACAAGAAGGTGCTCGCCGCCGCGGCGAAGGACCCGGCCCTGTCCCGCGACTGGGCGCCCGCGCCGTCCACCCCCGACCCCCGGGAAATCCCCGACCACGAGAAGACCCTCGTGCGCCCGCTCGCACGTCAGGAAAGGTGAACCAGACATGCAACGCGATATCTCGGCACCGCCCACGACCGACGACCTGCGGCGGGCCATCGCGACGATCGTCGGGACCGAACCCGGCGAGATCACCGGCGACGCCAATCTCGTCTACCTCGGACTGGGATCCCTGGAGATGATGCGGCTCGTCACCCGGTGGCGCCGGCAGGGCATCGCCGTGGAGTTCGGCGAGCTCGCCGCCGAGCCGACCGTCGACGCCTGGCAGAGGCACCTGCGCGCGGCCTGGGAGGCCGGGCAGGTGAAGACGAAAGAGGCCGCCCGATGAGCGCGCTGCTGATCCGGGGCGGCTGCCTCTACCCGGCCGACGCCGAGGCGAGCGTCGTCCCCGACGGCTCCGTGCTCGTCGAGGGCGAGCGGATCGTCGCCGCGGGGACGACCGAGGAGGTCGAGGCCGCGCTGGAGCCCCGGCACCGCGAGAACCTGCGCACGATCGACGCCAGGGGGAAGATGATCCTGCCCGGCTTCGTCAACGCGCACTGGCACGACCTGTTCGCGATGCGGTTCCCCTTCAAGGGCGCGCTGCGACCCGCCGCCGACCGCGACGACAAGCCCGTGTTCATGGCGCTGGGCGGCGACCTCCGGCAGATCTCGATGGTCTTCGACTCCTTCCACGACCAGATCGACCGGCTCACCCCCGAGGAGGCCGAGGCGATCGCCCGCTACTCGATGTGGACCCAGCTGCGCTCCGGCGCGACCACCCTCGGGGACGTGGGCTCGTTCAACCGGCCGGAGGCACTCGCCTCGGCCGCCCGCCACCTCGGCATGCGGTGCTCGGTCAGCACCTGGGCGAGCGACGCGGTGTGCGCCCCCGGCGAGTCGCGGTTCCGCAGGACCCGCGACGCCGACGTGGTGCTGCGGCGGATCGAGGACCTGCTGCGCGCCTGCGAGCAGGACACGAGCGGGCTGGTACGGGCGAGGCCGACCTCGGTCTACGGGGTCACCATGACCGACGAGCTCGGCGCCGGTCTCGCCGAACTCGTCGCCAGGTACGACGTGCCGTTCGCGACGCACGTCGGCGCGCTGCGCAACGAGGCCGAGGTGATGCGGAGCTACTACGGCACGACCCCGGTACGCAGGTTCGCCGACCTCGGCCTGCTCTCCGACCGGTTCATGGCGGTGCACTGCGCGTTCGCCGACGAGGACGAGCGCAAGATGCTCGTCGCGGCGAACGCGCACATCAGCCACTCGCCGGCGAAGTACGGCCCCGCCGGGGAGTCCTCGCTCACCGAGACCCGGGTGATCCCGGAGTTCCGGCGCGCCGGGCTGGACGTCTCGCTCTCCACCGACGGTGCCGCGCTGCCGATCGGCGGCATGGCCGAGGCGATGCGGGTCACCTGGCAGATCTACAACGAGATGTACGCCGACCCGACCGAGGTGCTTCCGACCGACGCGCTGGCGATGGCCACCCGGCTCCCGGCCCAAGGGCTGGACTGGGCGGGGGAGATCGGCAGCGTGGAGGTCGGCAAGCAGGCCGACCTGCTGCTCGTCCCCGCCGACGACTGGCGCTACCTGCTCAACCCACGCCCGCTGGAGAGCTTCCTCGCCCTCGGCGGCTCGGCGGACGTGGACACCGTGATCGTCGCGGGCCGGACCCTGGTGGAGGGCGGCAGGGCCACCGGCCTCGATGAGGACGAACTCGAAGCCGACTACCTTGAGGCGCTCGGAACCTTCTCTGTGCGCTGTCTCGGTGTCGATCCCGACCTGGTCGCCACGCTCACCCGTGCGGCACGAAGATGAGGAGGCACGACCGATGCGCGATAAAACAGCTCTGGTCACCGGGGCGGCAGGCGGTATCGGCGAGGCGGTGGTGCGGGCGCTGGCCGCCGAGGGCATCGCCGTCGCGGCGGTGGACGCGAACGCCGAGGCACTGAACACGCTCGTCAAGGAACTCGCCGAGGCCGGGCACCGCGTCCAGGGCTTCGTCGCGGACGTCGCCTCCAGCGCCGAGGTGGACGCCATGGTGGAGCGGGCGGAACTCGACCTGGGACCGATCGACTACCTGGTCAACGCGGCCGGGGTACTGCGCGTCGGCGCGGGGGCCTCGCTCAGCGACGACGACTGGGACACCACGTTCGCGGTCAACGCGACCGGCGTGTTCCACGTCAGCAGGGCGGTGGCGAACCGGATGATCCCCCGGGGTTCCGGGGCGATCGTCACGCTGGCCTCCAACGCGGCGAGGACCCCGCGCTGGAACATGGCCGCCTACGCGGCGTCCAAGGCGGCGGCGAGCAGCTTCACCAAGTGCCTGGGGCTGGAACTCGCCAAACACGGGATCCGGTGCAACGTCGTCGCCCCCGGCTCCACCGACACGCCGATGCTGACCTCGCTGTGGAACGGAGACGACGCGCTGCGGATCTCCATCGAGGGCGCGCCGGAGACCTTCCGGGTCGGCATCCCGATGGGACGGCTGGCGCGACCCGCCGACGTCGCCGACGCGGTGCTCTTCCTGCTCTCCGACCGCGCCGCGCACATCACCCTGCAGGACCTCACGGTCGACGGCGGCGCCGCCCTCGGCAACTGAGCACGCCCCGACCCGCCGAGGCCGGAACCCGGTGGGAACGACCCCGGCCCGCTCGGGCGACCCCGGTCAGTACGACCCCGGTTCGCCGAGGCGGATCCGATGAGCACGACCCCGGCCCGCCGAGGCCGGAACCCGGTACTTCACGAAGAACGGAGGCACACCATGGCGATCCCGGCGATCGACTCCTATCCCATGCCGACCGAGGACGAACTGCCTGAGAACATCGCGCGCTGGACCGTCGATCCCGATCGCGCGGTGCTGCTCGTCCACGACATGCAGAACTACTTCCTGAGCCCGTTCCCGCGCGGCCAGGCCCCCACGACCGACCTGGTGGAGAACGTCGTGGCCCTGCGGACGCGCTTCGCCGCGCTCGGCGCGCCGGTCGTCTACACCGCGCAGCCGGGAGGGATGACCGACGAGCAGCGCGGCCTGCTCAAGGACTTCTGGGGCTCGGGAATGAGCGCCGACCCCGAGCACCGGATGATCCTGGACAGGGTGGCCCCCGCCGGACCCGACGTCGTGTTCACCAAGTGGCGGCCCAGCGCGTTCTGCCGCACCGGCCTGCTCGACCTGTTGCGCGAGCGGGGTCGCGACCAGTTGGTCATCTGCGGGGTGTACGCCCACGTCGGAATCCTGATGACCGCCCACGAGGGCTTCTCCCAGGACATCCAGACCTTCGTGGTGGCGGACGCGGTGGCCGACTTCTCGCGGGAGTACCACCGGCAGGCGCTGGACTACGCGGCGTCGCGATGCTCGGTGACGCTGTCCACCCGGTCCGCGCTGGCGATGCTGGACGAGGCGGTCGCGGACAAGGTGGCGTTGAACGAGGTGGCGTTGCACGAGGCGGCACTGGAAGGAGCGGGACGGTGACCGGGCCGGCGACCGGCACGGGGACCGGAACAACAGCCGACGCGAGGAACGAGACGACCCTGCTCGACCGGATCCTCGGTCCGGACGCACCCCCGTTCGCCCTGCTGCACCGTCCCGGCTCGACCGGCGCGGACCGGCTCGACCTGCTCGTCGGGGAGACCACCGAGGTGAGCCGCATCGCGGACATCCCGCTTCCCTCCGACGACGACGCCCGGGGCGCCGGTGCCCGGCACGAGGTGCTCGCGATGCTCCCGTACCGGCAGATCGGCGAGCGCGGGTACGCGTTCCCCGACGACGAGGCCCCGCTGCTCGCGATGACCGTCGTCGACCAGGCCGTACTGCCGATGAGCGAGATCCTCGACCGGCTCCCCGACGGGCCGATCGAGCTGGGCGAGGGAGACTTCGACTCCGACGACGAGGAGTACGCGGCCACCGTGCGCCGGGTGCTGTCGGAGGAGATCGGCCGGGGGACCGGCGCGAACTTCGTCATCAAGCGGTCGTTCTCCGCCGAGATCACCAACTGGTCGACCCGCACGGCGCTCGCGTTCTTCCGGCGGCTGGTCGGCAGGGACCCCGGCTGCCACTGGACCTTCGTGATCCACACCGGCGGGCGTACCTTCGTGGGCGCCTCGCCGGAGCGGCACATCACCCTCGACGCGGGCACCGTGGTGATGAATCCGATCAGCGGCACCTACCGCTATCCGGCGGACGGCCCCGAGGTGTGCGGGGTGCTCGGCTTCCTGTCCGACAGCAAGGAGGCGAACGAGCTCTACATGGTGCTCGACGAGGAGCTGAAGATGATGGGCCGGGTGTGCGACCTCGGCGGCCGCACGGTGGGTCCGTACCTCAAGCAGATGGCGCGCCTGGCGCACACCGAGTATCTGATCGAGGGGCGCAGCTCGCTGGACGTGCGGGACATCCTGCGCGAGACCATGTTCGCGCCCACGGTCACGGGCGGCCCGCTGGAGAGCGCCTGCCGGGTGATCAGCCGCTACGAGCCGGAGGGCCGGGACTACTACGCGGGCATGGTCGCGCTGATCGGCCGGGACGAGACCGGCGCGCGGGCGCTGGACTCCGCGATCGTCATCCGCACCGCCGACATCGACGCGTCGGGCCGGATGCGGATCTCCGTCGGAGCCACGCTGGTCCGCGACTCCGACCCGGCCTCCGAGGCGGAGGAGACCCGGACGAAGGCGGCCGGTCTGCTGGAGGCGCTGCGCCACGCGCCGGGCGGCGGCATCGGCGCCTCCGCCCCGGTGACGGACATGAGCGTCCACCCGAAGGTACGGCGGGCGCTGATCGAGCGGAACGCGCCGCTCGCCGGGTTCTGGTTCGAGGGACCGGACAGCAGGAGGCACCTGGTGCCGAGACTGGTCGGCCGCAGGGTGCTGGTGATCGACGCCGAGGACACCTTCACCGCGATGGCGAGGCACCAGCTCGCCGCGCTGGGGTGCGAGGTCAGCGTGCGCCGGTTCGACGAGGACTACCGGCTTCAGGAGCACGATCTGGTCATCGTCGGCCCCGGTCCGGGGGACCCCAGGGACTACGCCGATCCCAAGATCGCTCATCTCAGGGAGACGACGCTGCGCCTCCTTGAGCTGGGCATCCCCTTCATGTCGGTCTGCCTCGGCCACCAGGTTCTCAGCACGCTGCTCGGGCTGGAGATCAGGCGGAACCCGTTCCCCAACCAGGGGGTGCAGCGGAAGATCGAATTCATGGGACGGACGGAGCTGGTGGGCTTCTACAACACCTTCGCGGCCCGCAGCTCCGCCGACCGGTTCCCCTGCCTGGAGCGCGAGGGCACGGTGGAGGTGTTCAGGGAGGCGTCGAGCGACGAGGTCCACGCGTTGCGCGGCCCCGGCTTCGTCTCGGTGCAGTTCCACCCCGCGTCGGTGCTCACCAGGAACGGCGTGGAGATCCTCGGCGAGGTCCTCAGCGACCTGCTGGTGCACGCCGAGCGTCCCGTCCCGGCCGTGGCGGGAGTCTCCCGGTGAGTTCTCGCCCGTGCGGGTCCCGGCTCCTGCGGTGAGCCCTCGTCCCGTACGGGCTCTCCCGGTGGGCTTCCGTGTCTTCCGGTGAGCTCCCGTCCCGTGCGGGTCGGGGCTCTCCCCGGCGAGCGTGCCGACGAGACGGAACGGCGGAAACGGTCAGGGGCGGGGGAGGGCCTCGATGGTCTCCATGTGCGACTCGCCCCAGTCGCCGAGCGGGATGAGCGCGGCGTTCAGCGAGTGGCCGAACTCGGTGAGCGAGTACTCCACCTTCGGTGGAACCTGGTGGTATACCTCACGGTGCACCAGGCCGTACGACTCCATCTCCCGCAGCTGCTGGATCAGCATCTTCTCGCTGATGCCCGACACGCTCCGCCTCAGCTCTCCGAACCGGAGCGTGTCGTAGTGGAGGGCCCACAGGATCAGTGCCTTCCACTTGCCGCCCACGACGTCGATGGCGGCGTCGAGCCCGCACGAATAGGTCTGCTTCTTCATCCGGCTCCCTATCCTTACAAAAAGGTAAGTACCTGACAAAATAGTAGGTACTTGAGGAAGTTTCAGCGGCGCGACAGCATCGAAACGTCCCAGCCCCCGAAGTCACAACGAAATCCGGGCCTGGGACCTTCGCATGCCGACACCGTATGAAACAGGGGGATAAATGAATATCGACGGCCGTCCGC
This sequence comes from Streptosporangium sp. NPDC000509, assembly GCF_042898365.1. Classification (NCBI taxonomy): domain Bacteria; kingdom Bacillati; phylum Actinomycetota; class Actinomycetes; order Streptosporangiales; family Streptosporangiaceae; genus Streptosporangium; species Streptosporangium sp. NPDC000509. The sequence goes on from NZ_JBIAYX010000023.1 coordinate 125,303, forward strand.
CGGTGACAGTCATCGGCCTGGGGGCGATGGGAAAGGCGCTCGCCGGAGCCTTCCTGGACAACGGCCATCCCACGACCGTCTGGAACCGTACGGCCGGAAAAGGCGGGGAACTCGTGGAGCGGGGCGCGACCGAGGCGGCCACCGTCGCCGAGGCGATCGCCGCGAGCCCGCTCGTCGTGGTCTGCGTGCTGGACGACGCCGCCGTACGCGCCACCCTCGGCGCACCGGCCGCGCCTGGCGCGTCCGATATCACGGACATTCCGCACGCCCCAGGCCCGCCCGACCTCGCGAACGCTCCCGGAACCACCGGCAGCCCCGGCGCCGCGTCCGAAGCCCTGGCGGGCCGGACCCTGGTGAACCTCACCAACGGCACTCCCCGCCAGGCGCGCGAGCTGGCCCGCTGGGCCTCCGCCCAAGGCGCCGACTACCTCGACGGCGGCATCATGGCGGTGCCCCCGATGATCGGGCGTCCGGGATCGCTCATCCTCTGCAGCGGATCGCCCCGGGCCTTCACCGCCCACGAGGAGACCTTGTCGGCGACGGGCACCGTCAGCTACCTGGGCGAGGACGCGGGCCGGGCGGCCCTCTACGACATCGCCCTGCTCAGCGCGATGTACGGGATGTTCGGCGGCTTCCTCCAGGCCGTCGCCCTGGCCGGCTCGGAGAAGGTCCCGGCGACGGAGTTCACGCCGATGGTGGTCTCCTGGCTCAACGCCATGATCGCCGGCCTGCCCGAGATGGCGAAGGCGTACGACGCGAACGACCACTCGGCCACCGTCTCGAACCTGGAGATGCAGGCGACGGGCTTCGTCAACCTGCTGGAGACCGGCAGGGACCAGGGCGTCGGCACCGAGTTGCTGGAGCCCATGGGGGCGCTGCTCAACCGGGGGGTCGCCGCAGGCAGGGGCGGCGACGACCTCTCGGCCCTGATCGACCTGCTCCGCACGGACCCCGCGAGGGTCCCGGACGCCGGATCGAACGACCTCGGATCGGAGTAGAAGACGACCCACAACCATCCGGTGCCGGTGCCGGTGCCGGTGTCGTGACCGGCGGTGCCTGCCGATACGCCTGCGGCAGGCGCTGAGGGAACCACGGCGGGCACGGGATCGTTGAGCGAAGTGATCGACTCACAGCCTTCGGCCGACGCGAGTCGACGGCCGCCTCGCAGGAGCGTGCAGCATGGAAGTGACAGGCATCATCTCCGCTCTCATCATCGGTATCGTGATCGGAGCGCTTGGCCGGCTGGTGGTCCCGGGACGTCAGTCCATCCCGATCTGGCTCACCATCGTGATCGGCATCATCTCCGCGTTCATCGGCACCGCGATCGCGACGGTGCTGGGAGTGGCCGACACCCGTGGGATCGACTGGATCGAGCTGGTCATCCAGATCGCGGTCGCCGCCGGTGGTGTGGTGCTCGCGGTGAAGGCCTACGACAAGCGCCAGATCCGCTGATCTCTCACTGAACGATCCGGACCGGCCTGCCGTTGAAGGCCGGTCCACGGTACTCAGGACGCCTGAACATCTGAGCGCTTGAGCACCCGAGCATCTGAGTGCTTGGGCACTCGACCCGAGCCCTTGAGTACCTGAGCCCTTGAGCGCCCGAGCGCTTGGGCATCTGGGCGCCGAGAGGCACCGAGAGGAACCGCGGCGGGTCCGTCCTCGCCCGACCCGCTCACAGCCACGATCGTCGGCGCCTGAGCCGAGGGGAGCCGCGCCGGGCCCGTCCCGCTGCGCTGGCGAGACGGGCCGTCGGCGGTGTGGCCTCTCCGGTGAGACCTCGGTGAGATCAACGGGTCGATCTCACCGAGGTCTCACTACTCGTCTTCGCCCTCGTCGTCCTCGAAGATCTCGTCGACGATCTCGGCCGCGACGAAGCCGCCGACCACACCGGCCGCCCCGGCCGCGGCGACGCCGCCCCAGCCAGGCCCGCTGCTGTGGCCACCGTGATGGCCGCCATGGTGACCGCCGTAGTGGCCGCCCTGATGGGCGTACGGGTCGTGGTGACCACCGTAGGGTCCGCCGCCGTGACCACCGTAGGGGTCGTGGCCGCCGGAGTGGAAGCCGCCGTGCCCGTGCTGGGACAGAGCGGCGAGCCAGCCGTTGATCTCGGCGGCCCAGTCACGGTGCGGGGCCTCGTCGTGGCTGGTCTGCCAGCGACCGAAGGCGTCCCCACCGGAGCTGTAGCCGCCGGAGCGCTTGTCGGCCTCCACGATGACGTCCAGGCCCACGGGACTGGCGACGAAGGTGAGCTCGACCTCGTTGATCTGCCCGGCGTAGGCGGGCGGCGGGTAGAACTCGATCTCCTGGTAGAACGGCAGCTGCTGGCTGACACCGTAGAGGTGACCGTGCTCGATGTCGGCGCTCTTGAAGTGGAAGCCGAGCCGCACGAACGCGTCGAGCACGGCCTGCTGGGAGACGAGCGGTGCGATCTCGACCGGGTCCATGTCGCCCTTGTCGACGGCCGCGGCGATCGCGAGCTCGGTGCGCACCCCCATGACCATGCCGTGCAGGCGCTGGCCCATCACCTCGGTGACGGGAGCCTCCCACGGCACCGGCAGCTGGAACGGCACCACCTTGTCCTCGCCGCTGCGCAGCCGGAACGGCCCGCTGACCTGCGTACGGAAGAACTCCACCAGGCCCGTCTGCTCACCCTCGCCGTGCTCAGACTCCATCCTGGTGACCAGGCCGAGGGCGATGTACTCGATGTCGGCGTCGAAGTCGCCGCCCTTGACACGCACCTCGCCGCTCAGCAACTCGCCGGGCCGCACCCTCGGCGCGGCCAGCACGGTGTCAACCGAGGGAGCTCCAACCCCGAAGGCCCCAAGCATCCGTTTGAAGATCACGGTTTCCTCTCTCTGTCTGGTGTGACGGTCGAGATGGAAACGATCACTCCGTGGCCCGGGTTCCCGATGTCCCATGCCGGATCGGCAGGTAAGAAAAACGTGTCTCACCTGGCGCGGAGGTCACAGGTGCACGATTCCTGCCGAGGTGTGGCTGTCATGTCCGTTGTGTCCACTGCGTTCGCCACGTCCACCACGTCCACCACGTCCACCGCGTTCGCAGTGTTCGCCGTGTTCGTTGTGCCGGGGGCCCGCATCGCCTCGACCGCGGCGTTCAGCCGGGAGAGTTCCTTCAGCACGGTGTTGAGCTTGTCCTCGGTCCGCTGCTCCTCGGCGGAGGTGTTGTAGTCGTCCATCGCGTTGACCACTACGGCGATGAAAAGGTTGAGCACCACGAAGGTCGTCATCAGGATGTAGATGACGAAGAAAGTCCAGGCCCAGGGGATTTCGTCCATCACCTGATCGGCGATGTCGGGCCAGGCCTCGCCCGTCATGATCTGGAACAGGCTGAACAGCGAGGTGGGCAGTTCGTCGAAGTAGTCGGGGGCCACCTCGCCGAACAGCTGGGTGGCGAGGACGGCGAAGACGTACATCACCAGGGCGAGCAGTCCGACGATGGAGGCCATGCCGGGGGTGGCGGCGAGCAGGGCGTTGACGACCTTGCGCATGCTGGGAACGGCCGCGACCAGCCGCAGCGCGCGCAGGATGCGCAGCGCCCGCAGGACCGAGGCCGGGCCGGAGGCGGGCACCAGCGCGATGGCCACGATGACGGTGTCGAACCAGTTCCAGGGATCCTTGAAGAACGCGCCGCGGTAGGCGTACAGGCGGGCGGCGAGTTCGACGACGAAGATCGCGACCACGATCCGGTCGACGACGTGCAGCAGGCCACCGATCCGCTCGATGAGGAAGGGGGAGGTCTCGGCGCCGATCGTGATGGCGTTGAAGACGATGACGGCGATGATGAACCGTTCGAGCAGGGGGTTTTCGAGGAAAGAACGCACCCGTTCTCGTTCTGGCAAGTGGTCAGCTCCTGCTGGGGGCGAGACTGCGACAACGATGATCGTAAACACGTGCGAGCAGGGATCGGCGAGACGATCGAGGTATGACCTGCCTCACAACCGGGCACTCGGCTGGCAGGTGAGACGTTGGCCTGGGCGAACATGTCGCCGTCGTTTTGCCCCGCAGGGGTCCGCAGCATGGTGAGACCACCTGGGCCGACGGTGTCCGGACCAGCCGAAACGGTTCACTGGAACCGAGGAGAGAGCCAGGTGATGATGTCCGTGTCGTCGGACTCATGCCATAGAGCAGGACACCACGAAGATTGTCGATCACGGGGCAGGGGTTCGCGGTGAGTATCGCCCTCGGCCTCCTGGCCGTGTTTGTGTTGACCCTGGCGACCGGGTACTTCGTCGCCCAGGAATTCGCCTACGTCACCGCCGACAGGCTGGCCCTGTCCCAGCAGGCGGCCGCCGGCGACAAGAAGGCAGCCAAGGCCATCAAGGTCATGGAGCGGCTGTCGTTCATGCTCTCGGGTGCTCAGCTCGGCATCACCGTCACCGCGCTGGTCGTCGGTTTCATCGCCAAACCCGCGCTGGCCGAGTTGGTCGCCCCCGCGCTGGTGGCCGCAGGCCTGGGCGGCGCGGTCGACGCCATCGCCCTGGTGATCGGTTTTGTCATCGCCACGATCATTCAGATGGTGCTGGGTGAGCTCGCGCCCAAGAACCTCGCGCTGGCCAGGCCCGAGCCGCTGGCCCGCGCGCTGGCCTCCTCCACCCTCGTCTACCTGATGGTCGCCGGGCCGATCATCAAACTGTTCGACTCGACCGCCAACAGGTTGTTGCGGGCGGTCGGCATCGAACCGGTTGAGGAACTGCACCACGGTGCCACTCTGGAGGAGCTCGGGCACATCATCGGCGAGTCCGAGGCGCACGGGCACCTGCCCGGCGAGCAGGCCGACCTACTGGAGCGGGCGCTGGCCTTCTCCGACCACACCGCGGAGGAGGTCATGGTCGCGCGTGCGAACGTCATCGCCGTCAGCGGCTCGGCGCTGGTCCCTGAGCTGGACGAGATCATCGCCCGTCACGGACACACCCACTACCCGGTGCTCGGCGGTGACGGCGTGGACGACCTGGTCGGCATGGTGAGCCTGCGCGAGCTGGCCGCGCTGTCACCGCAGCGGGCCGCGGGCACGCACGTCGCCGACATCGCCCGCGACGTGCTGGTGGTGCCGTTCTCGACCTCGCTGCCGGACCTGGTGGCGCAGATGCACGCCCGCGGGCAGGAGGTCGCCTGCGTCCTGGACGAGCACGGCGGCCTGAGCGGGCTCGTCACCTGGGAGGACGTCGCGGAAGAGCTGGTCGGGGAGATCGCCGACGAAAACGACCTCGACGTTCCCGCCGTGCTCCAGGTCGGCGAGGACTGGGAGATCGAGGCGGAGTTGCGCATCGACGAGGTGGCCCTGAAGACCGGGCTGGAGCTGCCCGACGAGGACGACTACGACACCGTCGGCGGTCTGGTGCTGGATCGCCTGGGCCGTTTCGCCGTCCCCGGCGACGTGGTCACCGTGGAGTCGGTGCCTTCCATGACCGATAACGCGCCCACCCACGTCGAGATCGAGGTGTTGACCTTGGACCGGCACGTTCCCGAACGGGTACGGCTACACCCCCTGCGCCGCCCCGGCCCCGCAGGTGAGCAGGCCCACGAACAGCTTCAGTCCGACGAGAGCGAGGAAAGGTGAACCTGCCCCTGGGCCTGGCCCTCACCGTCGCTCTGCTGATCGGCAACGGCTTCTTCGTCGCCTCCGAGTTCGCACTGGTCGCCGCGAAACGGCACCGGCTGGAGAAAGCCGCCGCGCATGGCAGCAAGGCCGCGGCGGCGGCGGTCAAGGGCATCCGCGAGCTGTCGCTGATGCTCGCCGGAGCGCAGCTGGGCATCACGTTGTGCTCGCTGGGCCTTGGCGTGGTCTCCGAACCGCTGATCGCAGGAAGTCTGACCCCGCTGTTTCACGACCTGGGCCTGCCCGAGGCTGCCGCGCACGTGGTCGCCTTCGTGATCGCGCTGGCGATCGTGACGTTCCTGCACATGGTCATCGGCGAGATGGCTCCCAAATCATGGGCCATCGCCCACCCCGAGCACTCGGCCACCATCCTGGCGCTGCCGTTTCGCGGCTTCACCGTTGCGGTACGGCCGATCCTGACCATGCTCAACGGTGTCAGCAACCACCTGCTGCGCCTGTTCCGGGTCGAGCCGCGTGATGAGATCTCCAACCCGCGCACCCCCGCTCAGTTGCAACGCCTGGTGGAGGAATCACAGCGCCTGGGTCTCATCGAGACCACCGACCACGCCATGCTCACCCAGGCGCTACGCGCTCCGGTCGTCGAGATCGCCCCGCTGGTCACCCCTGCGGACGGCATTATCGCGGTCGCGGCCGACGACTCCTGCCAGGAGGTGATCGACACCTGCGCCCGCACCGGCCGCACCCGCCTGATCGTCCGGGACGACGCCGGTGAGGCGGTGGGCGTCGTACACGTGCGCGACGCCTACCTGGCCCGCCGTCGCGGGGCCACCTCTCACGCGGGCGATCTCGCCTACCGCCTGCCCGAACTGCCCTCCACCGTCTCGGTTTCCGAGGCCGTGACCACACTGCGCGTCGCCCACAGACAGTTGGCGCTTGTCCGTACCCCCGACGGCGCCCTGGCCGGCCTGATCAGCCTGGACGACTTGCTGAGCACCCTGCTCATCCCCACCTGACGGCAAGGAGCCCGCGTGAGCACCTGTTCTCTCGGGTCGCGGAGCGTCCGAACCTGCGGCGTACCCACCTTTTGACCGCCGCCCGCACACCGTTCCCTCAGCCGAGGGTGAGGGAACGGTGCAGGATCCCGGCGGTGTCGTCCTCGCCGACCGGGAGCGGGACGGTGGCGAGCAGCCGCTGCTGCCTCACCGCCCCCCTGCCGCGAGATTCCCATCACAAGAGATATGCAAATCCCCCGCAAGTCTGGATCAATAGCATCGCCACCATGATGAAGAGAACGATCACGCTGGCCGCCGTCGCCGGAGCCGCCCTGCTGGCGGCCCAGCTCCCCGCGTCCGCGAGTTCCTCCACCGCGGAGCTTCGGCTGCGCGGCGGTCTGACGCTGAGGATCCCCGACTCCTGGTGGGTGTCCGGGACCGCGGACCAGCTCCGGGTGGTGACCGGTGCCTGCGCGCGGCCCAAGGGCGGCTACTTCCAGCCAAAATGTGAAAGCTTCTGGGTGATGGGGCCGAAGGCCCTCAAGTCCGGAGGAGAGGGCTTCCGGCGCTACGACCCCACGCAGGGCCCGTACTACCCGGCCGCCGACGTGGTGCCCTGCGCGACCAACCCCAAATACGGCCAGGTCATCGGCAAGGCGATCGTGGTCGGCTACCGCAACATCGGGGTGGCACACAAGGCGCACTACCGGGTCTGGCCGGGCCGGTGCGTGACCTACAGCGGCGGCGAGCAGAAGTCGACGTTCAAACAGCGCGAGTGGTATCTGCCCCAGTCGAAGATCCTCATCATCGACCAGTGGGCCACCCCCGGCCTCGCCACCATCCTGAAAAACGCCACCTGGGACAACTGACCACCTGCTCGAACCGCCCCCTCCGGTTCCAGGAAGCCACCTCCTGGAACCGGACGGTTGGAAGATTACGAAGGTCACCCGCATGACCTCATGCTGTGACTACTCTGCGTCCGGACGGGCTCGACAGGAGATACAAATGAGCGGATGGCGGATTCAGGAGGCGAAACAACGCTTCAGAAAGGTCGTGCGGTGAGCGAAGGTCCTCAGAGGGTCACTCGGCACGGAGAGCAGGTAGCCGACGTCATCGACATCGCCGAATGCCGCTACCCCAAAGGGGGCGCTCCGGACTTCAGTCGTTTTCTTCTCGCTGACTCCGACTGGGACGACGACGTGGACTTCCCGCGAAATCAGGACCTTCCCCGGGAAGTCGATTTCCACTGAACTCTGGACATTCGGAAAACAGCGACTTATCCGGCACGGGAGTGTCCGTCGTCAACCCGTTCGACGTGCCGACTTGACCTCCGCGACCCTGGGAACTATCCCGTGACCTGGTACCAGACCGACCTGCCCGCGCCGTCGTGGTGGGATCCCCACTCGGTGGCGAGCAGGTCAACGAGCCACAACCCCCGCCCGCCGTCGTCGTCGGCCTCCGGTACGCGTACGGCGGGCGCGCTCGTGGCAGAACCGTCGTCGGTGACCTCCACGTGGACCAGCGTGGTGGTACGGGCCAGATAGACGGTGAGGCGGCCGTCCGTGGTGCGTCCGGAGTCGGAGTGGGCCACCGCGTTCGTGGCCAGCTCGCTCAGCAGGAGCAGCACGTCGTCGAGCACCGGGGCCGCGACGCGTCCGGCGAGCAGGTCCCGAGCCCAGGCCCGAACCTCCGGCACGGATGCCACTCGGCCGGGAAAGACCTGTCGCCACGCGCTGTACGGCCCACCCGCCCACGGCATCGTGTCGTGACGTCCGGCTTCCCGGCATGACATCGTTGAAGTCCCGTCACCGCGATGCCCGGCACGGTCGCTCTCTTCCCCCGGCGCCTCCGGCTCGGACCTCATGCGGTCACCGCTGACATGATCATGTCGGCCGCGTTGTCGGCCTCCGCCCAGACCCATTCGCCGCGCTGCCACAGCCGCGCCCACCAGGGCCGCCAGACGAACGCCCAGCCGCAGTGGCGCCGGACGACGGTGACCCTGACCAGTGCCGTGCCCGTCCGGATCTCCAGAATCGGCTGCCCGGCCACCGGAAGAACCAGAGAGGTGCACACCCCGAGGCCGTGCAGATCCCAGCTGAGCCGGGTCAGATGAATGAATCGCGCGCGTCGCTCGACCGCCGTGACGCTCCTGTCCTCCGGATGCGTACGGCGAACACGACCGAGGCGTGAAAGGTCGCCGTTCTGATCATTCATCACTCGTTCTCGCCCCTGATTAAAAGTATGAGGATGCTTTCTTTTTCGTCCTGTCGAACCGAGAGGACGTGTGATTAGATTGCCCGCGTGGCAGGTGGATTCATGGCTGGATTGACACCCCGGTGGATGCTCTGGAATGTCTGGCAGGGGTTTCCGCATACCAGGGCCTGGAATCGCCGCTATAACTAAAAATCCGTTTTTCTCTATTTCAGGAGGAATGCGATGAGCGACGAGATCCCCCCGGACCCGGGCTCCCCCCGCGCGCGCTTCGGCGCCGAGATGCGCCGCCTGCGCGAGGCCGCCCAGCTCTCCCAGGCCGCCGTGGGCAGACGGCTCGGCTGCACCCAGACCCAGATAAGCCGCCTGGAGAGCGCCGCCCGCACCCCGTCCAAGTCCGACGCCGAGCGCCTGGACGTCCTCTTCGGCACAGACGGCAGCACGTACTTCGTGGACATGCGCCAACACATCGTCGCCCGCCACGGCGGCCCGGTCTGGTTCATGAGCTGGACCAAGGAGATCGAGCCGTTCGCTCTCGTCATGCGCTCATGGGATCCGCTGCTCATCCCCGGCCTCCTGCAGACCGAGTCATACGCGCACCAGGTGCTTAGCCAAGAACCACGGATGACCCCTCAGCAAGTGGACGAGCGTGTCCAAGCGCGCATGCAGCGTCGACAGCTTCTCGACGAGGATGACTCCCCTATGTTCCTGTCTCTCATAGATATGGGAGTGCTACGCCGCCCGGTGGGTTCCGCAGAGGTAATGCGCGAACAGCTTGATTACCTGTTGGAGGTCACTCAGCGCCCCAACATCTCCATCCAGCTTGTTGATCAGCGCTGTTTGATGGGCTTGCTGGGCGCTTTCATGATCGCAGAGCTCCCAAATGGTCAGCCTGACACTATCCATATCGATTCCCCCACAGAGGGGCAAATTTCGGCTGATCCTAAAGTTGTCTCCTCGATATGGAGTCGCTATGAAGCGATACGACGATGGGCTTATCCTGACCACATGTCCCTCAAAATGATCGAGGAAGTGAGACGGGAATGGATCTGAGCACGGCCGTGTGGCGGAAGTCGTCCCGTTCTGGGTCGAACGGTGGCCAGTGTGTCGAGGTGGCCGCCAATCTGCCTGGCGCGGTCGCGGTTCGCGACAGTAAGGACCCCGACGGCCCCAACCTGCTCTTCACCCCCGGCGAGTGGCGAGCTTTCATCGGCGGCATCAAGTCTGGGAAGTTCGACCGCCTGGCCTGATCGCTCCGGAGGTATGGGAATCGCTCGCAGGAAGGAGACAGCAATGGATCTGAGTGTCGCGGCATGGCGGAAGTCGTCGCTCTCTGGCGACAACGGTGCTCAGTGTGTCGAGGTCGCCGCCAACCTGCCTGGCGCGGTCGCGGTCCGTGACAGCAAGGACCCGCACGGCCCCCACCTGCTCTTCACCACCACTGGGTGGCGGTCCTTCGTTCACGGCATCAAGGCGGGAGACTTCGACCGTCTGAGTTGATTGTCGGGATTGAACCGTTCTTGGTTATCCCTTAATGGCGAGGAGGATTTCGACCTTTTCGCTACGGCAACCCCCGATCGGTCACCGGTCGGGGGTTCTGTGCGTCCAGTAACGGTCTCGGGACGAGCCGGGACAAGGAGTCCGAGCAATCGTGTGAGGCGTCGAGGGCGACCCACACTGACGTGGTGGTGAGCGCGCTGGACACGGCACTTCGCGCGGTGAGCGGCGCTAACCTCGCCAGATGGCCGATCGCCGGCGCCTCATCGGCGGATCCGGTACAGCACATGCCGGCGCAGCGGCCCGTCGGGTACGTCCGGGTGGTCGAAGTCGGCGTCGGGGTCGCGGGTCATGCCGATCCGGCGCATCACCGCGTGGGACCGCAGGTTGGTGGTGGTCGCCATTGCGGCGATCTCCGGCAGTTCGAGGGTCTCGAAACCGAAGGTCAGGCAGGCCAGGGCGGCCTCGGTGGCGTAGCCGTGGCCCCATGCCGAGCGCGCCAGCCGCCAGCCGATCTCCACGCCGGTGAACGGCATGCCCTCGACCGGATTCAGGCCGGTGAAGCCGATGAACTCACCGGTCGCCACGACCTCCACCGCCCACCACCCGTAGCCCCGCCTACCGATTTCTTCCTGGATGCGGGCGAGGAAGGCGGCGCTCTGCTCATGTGTCAGCAGGTCCGGGAAGTGTTCCCTGACCTCGGGGTCGGCGTTCATCGCGGCCCAGGGGGCCAGATCGGAGTCTCGCCACTGGCGGAGCAGGAGACGGTCGGTGCGCGGTTCGAGCATGCGGCCACGCTAACGTGATCAAACTTGGGGGGTCGATCGGTTTCGCCGAGGGACGGTACCGGTCCGTGGCGGGGAACTGTCGGCTCACAACGGAGACCTCCCGGTCAGGTGCCGGATGTTCAGAGGAGGGCGAACTCGATCGAACCGTCGTCGGTCTCGTACGAGACGGGGGCAACCGACGGCGCCGCATCGTCCTTTCCCGATAGCGTCCACCCCTCAGACAGGCGCCGACCCGCAGATGGGACCTACCGTCAACGACCCCCTCCTGAAGGAGGGGGCTTGAGGTGCCGCCTGGTGCCTTGAGCCCGTATTGACCAGCCCCAGCCATCACGAACAGGAGGTGC